>DVGV01000088.1 GCA_018712545.1 Candidatus Coprenecus merdigallinarum
AGTTAATCCGCTCTAAAAGTGTCAACCTAAATCAGGGAAGGTCAAACTCCGGCTATAATCTGCGTAAGTGCGTTCAAAAACCCCATTTCAGCAGATTATGAAATTATATTTTGCGCAAATGGCGTTTTTTATTACATTTGCGCAGATTATAACGAGTGCTATGAAGATAATCGGCAGAGACAAGGAAATAAAAATCCTCGAAGATCACTTGAATTCAGATAAATCCGAATTCATCGCTGTATACGGCCGCCGCCGCGTGGGAAAAACATTCCTCATCCGTATGGCCGCAAAAGATGACTTCGCTTTTTTCATCACGGGAGTCCATGACGCTCCCATGTCGGAACAACTGACAAATTTTGCCGTTGCCCTGCAGAGATATTCAAAAGCGGAACGGCTGTCCGTCCCCAAAAATTGGATTCTGGCATTTTTTGAACTGTCCAAATACCTGGAAACGCTGCCGGAAGGGGCTAAAACGATTTTTATAGACGAACTGCCCTGGATGGACACGCCGAGATCCGGTTTTATAGCCGCACTGGAAAACTTCTGGAACAGCTGGGCATCCTTACGCAGCGACATAAAACTGATAGTCTGCGGCTCATCCACGTCATGGATAATAAACAATCTCATCCGCAACCGCGGAGGACTGCACAACCGGCTGACTTATCATCTTTCTCTCGCGCCCTTCAATCTCCACGAATGCGGAGAGTACTTCGCTTCCAATGGTTTTTCCTACACCAGGAAACAGATTGCCGAATGCTATATGGCTGTCGGAGGTATTCCCTACTACCTGTCGATGATGGACCGGTCACTGAGCCTCGCCCAGAATATAGACCGGCTGTTTTTTGCCGATGACGCCCTGCTGAAAGACGAGTTCTACGACCTGTACCACGCGCTTTTCAAGAATGCAGCTCCGCACACCGCAGTAGTTACAGCTCTGGCTTCGAAGGGCATAGGCATGACACGGGCCGAGCTGCTCCAGGCCACGGGGCTTACTGACAACGGAGCATTCAGCACCGTTCTGGAAGAACTGGAGCAATGCGGTTTCATCCGGTCATACGAGCCGTTCGGGAAACCCCGTAACGTAAATAACAAAAGACAGAAAACCAACACCGTCTTCCAGCTGATGGATTTCTACACTCTGTTCTACTACAGATTTATACTCAGCAACCGCTACCGCGATACACACTTCTGGACCAACTCCCTGAACAGTCCGCTGCACGGCACCTGGGCCGGACTGGCTTTCGAAATGCTGTGCCTGTTCCACCTGCCGCAGATAAAACACGCCCTCGGCATATCCGGCGTCCTTACGCTGGCATGTTCATGGAGAGGCTCGGCCGGAGAGAAAGGCGCCCAGATAGATCTTCTGATCGACAGAAAGGACGACACAATCAATCTGTGCGAGATAAAATACGTGAATGACGTATTTGAAATCGACAAGGATTATGCGTCGGCTCTGGAGAACAAAATCAACGTATTCGTATCCGGAACACAGACCAGGAAATCCGTTATCCTGACACTTATCTCCACTTTCGGTATCAAACAGAACAAATACAGCGGCCTCGTCCAATGCGAGGTTCTGCTCGATGACCTGTTCCATAAAATATAACTGATATGATTAAAATGACAATAAGAATATCGGCGGCACTCCTGCTGGCCGCCATGATTTTCTCCTGCGGCGGCAGCGGCGGCAGGACTACGGACGGAGAGAGTGTCGGGATGCGGTACGCCCGGTACCTGAGCATCTCCGACTGCGGCAGCTACACTGTGGCCGACATCACCAACCCCTGGGACACTGCCCGTCTCCTGCACCGCTACATCCTCGTACCGCAGGACTCTCCCCTGCCTCAGGACATACCTCAGGGCACGCTCGTCCGCACCCCCATTGACCGCATCATCGTCTACTCCTCGGTACATGCCTCGATAATCGACGCCCTCGGAGCCTCCGACCGCATAGCCGGAGTCTGTGAGCCGGAGTACATGACATGCCGGGCCGTGCTTGACGGCGTAGCCGAAGGACGCATCACCGACTGCGGCAGCTCCGTATCCCCCAGCATCGAGCGGATAGCCGGAGCCGGCGGACAGGTGATCATCGCCTCCCCGTTCCAGAACGGCAGCTACGGGGCGGCCGGCAAGCTGGGGATTCCCATCATCGAGGCGGCTGACTACATGGAGAACGACCCTCTGGGCCGCACAGAATGGATCCGGCTCTTCGGCCTGCTGCTCGACTGTCCCGACCGGGCCGACTCCCTCTTCCGGGCCGCCGAGACCGGATACAACAGCATCCGGGACAGCGTCGCCGGACACATCCGGGACAACGGGGCACACCGCCCCACCCTTCTGGCCGAGCGCAAGTACGGAGCCTCCTGGGACGTCCCCGGCGGAGCCAGCTACATGGTCCGCATCTATACCGACGCAGGAGCCGACTACATCTTCAGCGGCACCACTACTTCCGCCAATGTCAACATGTCCTTTGAGAATGTCCTCCGCGAGGGCATCGACGCCGACATCTGGGTCCTCAAATACTGGAGCCCGCAGCCCATGACCTACTCCTCCCTTGAAGCCGAATACAGCCTCTACTCCCGGTTCAACGCATTCCAGAACCGACAGGTCTACGGCTGCAACACCTACTCCTCCACCTACTACGACGACATCGTCCTCCACCCCTCATGGATTCTCGAGGACCTGGCCGCCGTCTTCCATCCCGACCTCTTCCCCGGCCATGAGCCGCGCTACTTCAAGCCCCTGCAGGACAACACCTGAGACACCGCCTGCGAGATGCAGGAGACCGTAACCGGAGCGGACGCCGAAGTACCTGAGACTTCCAGGCAGGTAGGCGAGAGACAGCGGACACAGGGTATGCCTTCAGCCGGAAGCACCGGAGTGAAACCGTTGCGGGCCAGGGCATTGGCCATCCAGCGGGCCGTAAGGCTGTCTCCGTCCACTCCGACCTCGGGCCCCGAGACTCCGGTCGAGAGCTGGCCCGAGCGTACGTCGAAATTCATCCCTCGCCGCCCGAAGAACTCCTGCAGGCTCCCGTCCAGCACCAGATCCTCCGGAGAGCCGGATATCACCGGCGTGCCGTCCGACGGCAACAGCAGCAGCCGGTCGGAGAATATCAGCGCATTGTCTATATCGTGGGTGGAGAGCAGCACCGCCTTGTTCTGACTGCGTGCCGTATCGTGCAGTAGCGACATGGTCTCTATCCTGCTGGCCACATCCAGGAAGGCCGTCGGCTCATCCAGCACGATGACCGGACACTCCTGGGCCAGGGCCTTGGCTATCATCGTCCTCTGCCGCTCCCCGTCCGAAAGTTCCGAGACGCAGGAGTCCGCCTTGTGCGCGATACCCACCGCGGACATCGCCTCCGACACCACCTCCCGGTCCCGGTCTCCCAGCCGTCCGAAGAAACCGGTATGAGGCTGCCGTCCCAGGGCCACCAGCTCCCGGACCGTAAGTCCTCCGGCATTGGTCCTTTCTGTGAGCACTACCCCCACTGTCAATGCCAGCTCATGGGAAGAATACTCCGACAGTTCCCGCCCGAGTACCCGCACGGTCCCGCTTACAGCCGGCTGGAATCCGCACAGGGTCCGCAGCAGCGTCGACTTGCCTGCCCCGTTCAGTCCTATCAGCGAGGTGAGTTCCCCGCGGTGCAGGGCCAGCTCCACCCGCGGATGCACCGTCTTCCAGCTTTCCTTCCGCCCGCAGCGGTATCCGATGGAGAGGCCGGAGGCTTCCAGCGCAGGAGAAATATTTGAAAGGTCAGTACTCATGCTCAATTGAAATATTGGATGCTCTTACGGTTGACTATGACGTATATGATCACCGGCGCCCCGAACAGCGGAGTCACCGCATTCAGCGGCAGCAGCAGCCCCGTCCCGGGTATCACCGTCAGCATATTGCAGGCCAGGGCTATGCAGGCACCTGAAAGGGCTGTCGCCGGCACCAGCACGCGGTGGTCCGAGGTTCCCAACAGCAGCCGGGCGATATGGGGCACGGCCAGACCGATGAAGGATACGGGACCGCAGAATGCCGTCACGACCGCCGTCATCAGACCGGTACAGAGCAGTACGTGGATGCGGACAGACCGGACGTTGACCCCCAGGTTGGAGGCATACTTATCGCCGAGCAGCAGGGAATTGAGCGGCTTGACCAGCAGCAGGGCCCACGCAAGTCCCGCACAGGCAGCCACACAGAAAAAGGGCAGCCGGGCCGCGGACACCGCCGAGAAATCACCCATGCCCCACATCACGAACTGACGCACCTTGTCGGCCGATGCATAATAATTTAATATGGAAATGCAGGACGAGACGAGATAGCCGACCATAATGCCGATGATGAGCAGCATCACGTTGCTTCCGACCCTCCGCGAGAAAAACACTATCACCGCGAGGATGGCGCAGGCCCCGGCCATAGCCCCGGCGACCGTCGCCATATAGCCGTCCAGAGAACCGACTGCCCCGCCCGAGGCGAGCATGACCAGGGCTACTCCGAGATTGGCTCCGTCGCTGATGCCGAGGATGGAGGGCCCCGCCAGCGGATTGCGGAAAAGGGTCTGGAGCAGCAGTCCGCTCACTGCCAGGGCAGCTCCGGCCAGCAGCGCGGTAACCGCCTGAGGCAGACGCGATCCGGTCAGGATTATTATCCAAGCCTGATTGTCGCCACCGCCTCCGGACAGGATGTCCAGCACCGCGGACGGAGGTATCGGCACCGCTCCGTAGAACAGGTTCCCTGCCGCCAGCAGCACCAGCAGCGGCAGCAGGACCACATATATCCGGCGGGTCTTACTCCTGAGGGTCATCTTCCGTTGTCTTTTTCTTGTTTTTCCGTCTGAGTCTCCTGAGTTCCCGCGCCTCTCTTCTCTTCCTTTTCGAAGCTGCCGCGGTGATGGCCCACATGCGGGAGAAGCGTCTGCCGTAAATGATTCCGCATACATAACGGAAGATTATGATTATCAAGAACAGCAGGAGTATCGAGGACTCGTAGAACAGCCTCCTGGAAATGATTTCCCTGGCCGTAATCTCCTCCGTGTCCAGGCTGAATGTGAGCGGCACGTCCCCGGGGGAGAACCTGCGCGCCGCCCATTTCTTGACGACGATACCGTTGTGGACGAGCATCACTCCGCCGTTGGAGCGAACCATCGCTATCAGGGTCCTGCCATCACCGTAGAGCATCGACTTCTCCAGCCCGGGATACCGCACCAGCACGCTGTCCATCGCCGGATCCATTTCCGGAGCAGCCACATAGGAGAGTCCGCCGTAGCGGGATACCGAATCGATGCACGACGAGACCTTGTCCCAGTAGTCCGGGGCCAGGTCTCCGGGCCGCAGAACCACGAAAATGAACTCCGGCACCCTGGAATTGATCAGGTTCTCAGTGACTATGTCTCCGTCCCGGGTAGACAGCGTCATGTCGAAAAGCAGGTCCCTGTCGTCGCCCAGGTAGACTGATTCGCTGCTCACGTAGTGCCATGAGGTGTCCGGCAGGTCATCCAGCCCGAAGTACTGCTGGTCTCCGTCCTTCTCATAGACGAAATAGGTCTCGAAATTGTCCGTATCGGTAATCTTGTCCAGACGGGCCGAAAGGTTGGACCCTACCCGGAAGTTGCCGAAATCCATCAGCGGCAGGTTGACGCAGGAATATATCACGCTCACCAGCGCCAGGACCCCGTAGGTACCCAGGAAGGCCCACTCGGCCGGAGCCGGGGCCACCGGCTTGAACTTCCTGCGGAACAGGAATACAGGCACAATACAGATTATCAGCACCACGTTCTTGGCGAAGGTCTCCCACATCGTCAGGGGGATGGCCTCGCCGAAGCAGCCGCACTCGCCTATGGCGTCGTAAAGGGCCATGAAGAACGTCAGCACCGTGAAGAATACCGTCATCAGCAGTCCGGCCGTAGACGCCGCCCTCATCCTCACGCACATCAGCACTGCGATACCGATAAGGAATTCCGTCAGCGACAGCGCGGCGCCGAACACCACAGCCCCGGGACGCAGGAAGTCCATGTGCAGGGCTCCCAGGTACTCCTCCACGATCAGTCCCGTCCCCACGGGATCAGTCAGCTTGAAATACCCAGAAAGGATGAATGTCACTCCGAAGATCAGGCGGAGCAGGAACATCAGTACTCTCAGGACTCCCATATCACTCTCTTTATTCTGTCAAATACTTCGTCGGCAGGAGGCATCGTCCCGTCCTCTCCCGAGCAGTCGACCCGCAGGAAGGAGGGGTCCTTGGCGCAGAGTCTCAGATACACGTCCCTCACCCTGCGCTGAAAATCCATATCCGCCTCATGGATGTCCTGTCCCCCGTGGAGGTACTCCCGGTCACTCCCGTCGCGCTGCGCCGACAGACGGCCGTCTACGAAGGACAGGGGCACGTCCAGAAATATGTTCAGGTCCGGGCGGGGTATCCCGTATACCCCGTATTCGGTCCGCAGGATCCATTCTTCCAGGGCAATGGCCTCCCCGGGGGAAGAGAGCTTCGCGCATTGAAAGGCAATGTTGGAGTACACGTACCTGTCCAGAAGGACGGTACGGCCCTCCGAGAGCCACTTTCTGATGAGGGTGGACGCATCCCTGCGGTCCTCGGCGAAGAGCAGGGCCACTATCATCGGATGGACGTCCTCCATACGGCCGAATTCCCCTCTGAGGAAGCGGGCTATCATGTCCCCGACCACAGGAGCGTCGAAGCGGGGAAAATGCAGGTATTCAGGCTCCTGCCCCTGACGGCGGGTGAGATATTCCCTGACATTGGCCACCTGGGTGGACTTGCCGGAGCCGTCGAGACCTTCTATTACTATAAGCATATTTTCCTATCCTTGTTGAAACTCTGCAAAAATAGCTATTTATACCGAAACTTCGCTATCTTTGTATTCTGACATTATTCTACCGCCATGGACAACGACCGCAGATACTACCCGATAGGACTCCAGACATTCTCGGAGCTCCGCACGAGAAAGAACTACGTGTACATCGACAAGACGGAGTATGTCTACCGCATGACGAACTCAGATGCGAAGTACATCTTCCTGAGCCGTCCCAGACGGTTCGGCAAGTCGCTGCTGGTCTCCACCCTGCACAGCTACTTCGATGGACGCAGGGAGCTGTTCAAGGGACTGGCAATCGAAGGACTGGAGAAAGACTGGACGGTGTACCCCGTACTGCATTTCGACATGAGCATGGCAAAACATGCGGAGAAGGAGCAACTGGAGTCGATGATAAGTTTCCAACTGCTCGATTACGAAAAAATCTATGGCAAGTCAGAGGAAGGAGCCGGCCTCAACGACAGGCTCACAGGCCTCATCAAGCGGGCCTCACAGCAGACCGGACAGCAGGTAGTGGTGCTCATCGACGAGTACGACGCCCCGCTGCTGGACGTAATACACGAGGAACGCAACCTGCCGGTGCTGCGCCAGGTCATGCGCAACTTCTACAGCCCGCTCAAGGCCTGTGACCCCTGGCTGAGATTCGTCTTCATGACTGGCATCACCAAGTTCTCGCAGCTGAGTATCTTCAGTGAGCTGAACAACATCAAGAACATCAGCATGGACGCGGATTATGCCGCCGTCTGCGGTATAACTGAGGATGAGATGCTCTCCCAGATGAACGAGGACATTGACCTGATGGCGGACAGGATGAAGATAAGCCGTGAGGAGCTGCTGGAAAAGCTGAAAGACTTCTACGACGGGTATCATTTCACCTGGCCCTCGCCGGACATTTACAATCCCTACAGCCTGATGAACGCTTTCGCCGACAAGAAGATACGTTCCTACTGGTTCGGAAGCGGCACACCCACCTACCTCCTTGAAATGCTCCGCAAATACCATGTGGCCCCGTCAGAAATCGGAGGTGCCTCCGTCCAGGCTTCCGCTTTCGATGCTCCGACAGAGAAGATGACGGAGATTACCCCCCTGCTCTACCAGAGCGGATACGTCACCATTAAGAGTTACAGCGACAGACTTGGCCTTTTCAGCCTGGACATCCCGAACAAGGAGGTCAGGATAGGGCTCATGGAGAGCCTGTTGCCGAATTATCTGCACGGCATTCCACCGTCCGCCGCCACCAGCACCATCGCATATCTGTTCGATGCCATTGACCGCAACGATATGGACGGAGCAATGAACCTGCTGCAGAAATATCTCTCCACCATTCCTTATACCGGCAATACGGACTATGAGGGCCACTGGCAGCAGCTGCTCTATGTCATATTCAGCCTGCTCGGATACTACGTGGACGTGGAGGTGCGTACCCCCAGGGGCCGCGTGGACATGGTCGTGCGCACCACTTCCAAACTCTATCTGATAGAACTGAAGCTCGACAGGAGCGCGGAGACGGCCATGCAGCAGATTGACCTCAAGCAGTACCCGGAGCGGTTCGCCCTCTGCGGCCTGCCCGTAGTCAGGGTAGCCGTCAACTTCGACTCAGCTACCCACACCCTCAGTGACTGGATTATCTCAGAATGAATATACCGGATAAATACAAAAAATTTAATTTTTTAAAACATGCTTACATCTATTTCACCCATTGACGGGAGGTACTACAGACAGGTCCGGGACCTCTCCGCCTACTATTCCGAATTTGCCCTGATCAGATACAGAGTCCGCGTGGAGATAGAGTACTTCATCGCCCTGTGCGAGCTGCCTCTGCCCCAGCTGAAGGACTTCGACCGCAGCCTCTTCGACACCCTGCGCGGCATCTACCGCGACATGACCGAGGACGAGGCCGCCGAGGTCAAGGAGATAGAGAAGACCACCAACCATGACGTCAAGGCGGTGGAATACTTCATAAAGAGGCGTTTCGACGCAATGGGCATCAACCCCCGCTACAAAGAGTTCGTCCACTTCGGCCTCACCTCCCAGGACATCAACAACACCGCGGTGCCCCTCAGCCTGATGGAGGGCATCCAGGACGTCTACCTGCCCCAGCTCTACGAGGTGCTCAACACCCTGGACGGCATGGCCGAGGAGTGGAAGGACATCCCCATGCTGGCCCATACCCACGGACAGCCCGCCTCCCCCACCCGCCTGGGCAAGGAGATAGCCGTATTCACGGCCAGACTGCGGGAGCAGCAGAAGATGCTCCTGGCCGTGCCTTTCTCGGCCAAGTTCGGCGGCGCCACCGGCAACTTCAACGCCCACTTCGCCGCCTATCCCGACATCGACTGGAATGCCTTCGCCGTGGACTTCGTGGAGGACGTACTGGGGCTCAAGCGCTCCTACCCGACCACACAGATCGAACACTATGACAACACCGCTGCTCTCTTCGACGCCATGAAGCGCATCAACAACATCCTGGTGGACCTCTGCCGCGATATCTGGACCTACATCTCGATGGAATACTTCAAGCAGAAGATCAAGGAGGGAGAGGTCGGTTCCTCCGCCATGCCCCACAAGGTCAACCCGATAGACTTCGAGAATGCCGAGGGCAACTTCCTCATGGCCAATGCCGTCTGCGAGTTCCTTGCCTCCAAGCTCCCCATATCCCGCCTCCAGAGGGACCTTACCGACTCCACCACCCTGCGCAACGTCGGAGTGCCCATAGCCCACACCATCATCGCCCTCAAATCCCTAAAGAAGGGCCTGGACAAGCTGATTCTCAACCGCGAGGCCCTGGAGCGCGACCTCAATGACAACTGGGAGGTAGTGGCCGAGGGCATCCAGACCATCCTCCGCCGCGAGGGCTACCCCAACCCCTACGAGACCCTCAAGGCCCTCACCCGCACTGGACAGGCAGTGTCCGACCGCACCATCCGGGAGTTCATCGACTCGCTGGACGTAGCCGAGTCAGTAAAGGACGAGCTGCGCCGCCTCACACCATTTAACTATACCGGAAGATAAGGAACCGGACATTTCATATACGCAAGAACTGCATCATGAGACACTTCATATTTACAATAGCGGCAGCCCTGATTCTCTCAGCAGCCGTCAGCGCCGGAGCCCAGAATCCGGACTACGAAACATATTTTACCCCTGACCGCCTCCGCGTGGACTTTATTCTGGCCGGAGACGCACATGCGCAGCACGCCTACCTGGCCGGCCTCAAGAAAGAATGTGCCTGGGCCGGGTCCCATGCATCCCTGATCGACCCGTTCCGCTACGGCGAATACATGTTCGAGGCCTGGTCAGGCGAGACCCTGATCTACTCCAAGGGATTCTCCACCCTCTTCCAGGAATGGAGGACTACCGCCGAGGCCGGCAAGGTATCAAAGGCCTACACACAGGCCGTGTGGATGCCCTTTCCCAAGGAAGAGATACGTATTTCCCTCTCGGAGCGGGTAAAGGCCACGGGAGAGTTCCGGGAGATATTCTCCTGCAGCGTCGACCCGGAGGACGCCCTGATCAGTCGCGAGGCCGCCCCTGACTACACCGTCACACCCCTGCTCACCTCCGGAGACATGGAGCACAAGGTGGACCTGCTCTTCGTAGCCGAGGGCTACACCGCCGATGAGATGGACCAGTTCCACCGCGACTGCCGCAAGTTCATGGACTACCTCTTCTCCATGGAGCCCTACAAATCCCGCAAGAGCGACTTCAACGTCACTGCAGTGGACGTAGTATCCCCCGAGCAGGGCACCGACATCCCCAATCAGGACATCTGGAGGCACACCGCCCTCAACTCGCACTTCTACACCTTCTACATAGACCGCTATCTGACCGTCACCGACCACAAGGCGATAGCAGACAACGTGGCCGGTGCCCCATTTGACGCACTTTTCATAGTGGTCAATGAGGAGAAATACGGCGGCGGAGGCATCTACAACTCCTACGCCCTCGGTACTGCCGGCAACGAGCTCTCCTATCAGGTGTTCATCCACGAGTTCGGTCACAGCTTCGCCGGTCTGGGAGACGAGTATTACACCTCGGAGGTGGCCTACGAGAACTTCTACAACCTTGAGACCGAGCCATGGGAGCCCAACATCACCACCCTCGTAAACTTCGACAGCAAGTGGAAGGACATGATCGACTCCGGTGAATGGCCGGAAGACCAGGTGGGCATCCACGAGGGCGGCGGATACATGGCCAAGGGCGTCTACCGTCCACGCAAGGACTGCCGCATGAACACCAACACCGCTCCCGACTTCTGTCCCGTATGTCAGCGGGCCATCAGCTGGATGATAGACTACTACTGCAGATAATGACCATAAGGCCATACCGATACTATCTTATCGACCTGGACCGGACCCTGTGGGACTTCGACAGCAACTCCGAGCACGCCATCGGCCTGCTTGTCTCACGCAATCCGGTGCTCTACAGGGCGGTACAGGAAAAGGAAGGGTGCGGGGAATCATCCCTGCACCGCTTTTTCATGCGCTACGACAAGCTCAATCACCGGCTCTGGGCCATGTACGAGCATGGCGAGATGTCCAAGGAGGACCTGCGGTGGAAGCGGTTCTACGAGGCATTCCGCTGGTACGGAGTGGAAGACGAGGCCCTGGCACGGCAGTTCGGGGAGGATTATCTGGAGCAGATGGTCTGCGAGAACAGGCTCATGCCCGGAGCCAGGGAAATGCTGGAGGCCATACGCACGGCTGGAGGTAAAATGGCGATTCTAAGCAACGGTTTCCGCGAGGTGCAGTACCGCAAGCTGCGGGGAGCCGGCATCTCGGAATATTTCTCCGCCGTCGTGGTTTCCGAGGAGGCCGGATGCCTGAAGCCCCGTCCCGGCATCTTCGCCTACGCCGTGGAGCAGCTCTCCGGCATCCGCCGCCAGGACGACCCCGGGACATGGCGCGAAGCCAAGCGGCAGACCCTCATGATCGGCGACGACCCCGTCAACGACATCGAGGGGGCCCAGATCTTCGGCATCGACCAGTTCTACTACAACCACAAGGGCAACCGCGCCATCTCCCACGCCACCTACGAGTTCCCTGACCTCACCCCGCTCTACAAATCAGAATAGGTCATCCATCAGGCGGTCGAGGTCGCGGCGTTCCTTTTTGGTGGGACGGCCGGTGCCTCTGTCACGTCGGACGTAGACGGTCTCGAAGGGAGCATTGAGCTTGTCCAGTTCCTCCTGCGGGGTGATGTCCTCCGCGAACTCGGGAACGAGCTTGGCCCCTACCCGGTTGCCTATCGGCACTATGACCCGGTACTGGAAGTGCACGCTGCCCTTACGCACCGAGACGGTGTCCCCTGCCTTGATGTCCCTGGAAGCCTTGGCCTCCGCCCCGTTGACACTGACCTTGCCGCTGCGGCAGGCGTCGGCCGCCTCCGTGCGGGTCTTGTAGACGCGGATGGACCAGAGAAATTTGTCTATACGTACCTCCTGTTCCATCACCCTATTCCTTTATATAACTGTCCTTCTCCTCGAGTTTGCCGATATACACTTCCATCAGACGGGTACCGGCCGTGATGGCCGAGAGCACAAAGTCGGACATAGCGGCGGGTATCAGCACCCACTCCCCGCGCAGCAGAGGAGTAGGCTGCGATGAGTCCGAGGGAGTGATCACCGCCTCGCCCTCCAGGCAACAGTAGAGCAGGAAGCTCTCGTAGCGGTCGGGCCATACCCGGAGCGGGTCGGTCAGCCGCAGCTCGTTGGCCGTAAAGTATTTGCACTCGACGAGCTTCTTCGAGGGGGAGTTTCCGCCGGCGGGGACAAAGCCGGAGCCGTCGTACTTCCGGTAATTGATGCAGGTCAGGGCCAGATCCACGTGCATCTGACGGGCGGTCGCGGTGTTATTCTCCCGGCCCCAGTCGTAGATGCGGTAGGTCACGTCGGAGAGCTGCTGGATCTCGGCTATCACCAGCCCGCCTCCGGCCGAGTGCACGGTACCGGCCTCGATGAAGAAGAAGTCGCCCTTCCTGGGAGTCACCACGTTCAGCACCTCCTCGAGGGTCCCGGCGGCGCAGCGGTCCAGGAACTCGCGGGCATCTATATCTTTGTTGAATCCCATGTAGATACGGGCCGTAGGGTCAGCCTCGAGAACGTACCAGGCCTCGGTCTTGCCGTAGGAGTTGTGCCGGTCGAAGGCCGTCTCGTCGTCAGGGTGCACCTGAACGGAGAGCCGCTCCTGGATATCGAGCAGCTTGACCAGGATGGGGAACTCGTTGCCGAAGCGCTTGTAGTTGTCCTCTCCCACTATCTCATCCATGTAGGTCTCGATGACATCGAAGAGAGGATTGTCCTCCAGCCAGCCGCTTTCTATCACCGAGCTGTCGTCCTCGAAGCCGGAGACCTCCCAGCTCTCGCCTATCACGGCGTCGGGGTCGAAGGGCTTGTGAAACTGAGCGGCCAGACGGCGGCCTCCCCAGACGCGTTCCTTGGGCTGGGGGATGAACTTAATGGGATATATCGCCTTTTTCATTGTAACTCTTGTTTTTTGCGGGTATGTATTTATTGATCAGTCCTATGCCTGCTACCAGCACGATGGCCGAAACAGCCACCATGATATATGCCGCCGTCTCCCCGAAGACAGACTGGATATTCTCCTGGGTGACTTCCTCCACTCCGAAGAGAGCCGCGGCGACGATGGCCATGACATTGTTCAGCGAGTGCAGTCCGATCACTGTCCAGAGGCTGCGCGTCCTGTAATAGAGCCAGCCGAAGAAGCAGCCCATGGCGAAGGCCGGAAGGGCCTGCCAGGGATTGAGGTGGGCTATGCCGAAGAGCACTGACGACCAGAGTATCGCCCACCACGGGTCCATACGGCGGGACAGGCCGGTAAGGATGATTCCGCGGAACAGGAACTCCTCCAGCACCGGAGCCAGGACTCCCATCGTCAGCAGATTGACGGCCAGCTTCATCCCGTATACCTGACTCAGGGCCTGACGGAACCACTCCGGCATCTCCCGGCCCTCGGGCAGACAACTCAGCAGGATTATCACCGCCAGCATGACTATGATCACCAGAGGAATGAAGACCCACAGGCGCATGCCTCCGAAACAAGGGCGGTTCAGATGGATCTCATCGTACTCCGGCTGCCCTTCCTTCAGCGGGTCGTTCAGCCTCCGCAATCCTTTCCAGTAGAGGTAGAGCAATGGCAGGACGTAGGACAGGGCATACGACAGGGGCATCGCGAGATTCTGAGTATCCTGGAAGTGAAAGATACCGAAAATAAAGCCCAGCAGGACGGAGGCGGCCAGCTGCCCCAGCACGAAGAGGAAAAGCACCAGCCAGGCCTGCTTGAGGTCAGGGAGGGAATATGTCAGCGTTCTAAACATGTTCGGTCAGGGTTTTTCAAAAATTTTTCAAAGATACACAATTAATGATAACTTTGCGTTCATGGAAGAAGACATACAGCAGAATCTGAAACAACCGGCTCAGGACGGGCACCCGGAGCCTCAGACCGGTCCGGCTGAGGACAGACAGCCGGAAGAAAAGCGGCGGTCACGCCGCAAATTCGTGAGAATACTCACGAACAAGTACTTCATCGTCACCTTCGTATTCGCGGTGATAGTCCTCTTCGTAGACCGCAACAACCTCATCCGCTGGGCCGGAGACTACATCGAAGTTCTGCGTCAGGAGAGGGTCATACGTCAGTATCACAGGGACATCGAGGCCCTGGACGGCAAGCTTGACGAGCTGACCTCGGACCGGGACTCCCTGGAGAAATTCGCCAGGGAACAGTACTATTTCCACCGGGAAGACGAGGAAGTGTTTATTGTCGATTGAACTGGGTCATGGTCCGCTCTATGCCGGCCAGCCCGAAGGACTTGACCGCCTCCACCGCCCTTTCCCATATCTCAGGGAGCTGCCTGAGCTCCTCCTCATCCCATTTTCCCAGTACGAAATCCACCTGGGGACCGCGTCCTACGTGAGAACCTATGCCCACACGCAGACGGGGGTAGTCCTGGGTCCCGAGCATCTCCGCGATATTGGCCAGTCCGTTGTGCCCGCCGGCACTGCCGCCCTTGCGCATGCGCAGGGCTCCGAACGGCAGGTTCATGTCGTCCGCTATCACCAGCAGGTTCTCCACAGGGATGTTCTTCTTATCCAGCCAGTAGGCCACGGCCTTGCCGCTCAGGTTCATGTAGGTCGAGGGCTTGAGCAGGACGAAGGTGCGGCCCTTGAGCCGGATCTCTGCCATGTCGCCGTAACGGACTGTCGTAAAAAGAGTATTGGACGCCTGAGCCCAGGTGTCCAATACCGAAAATCCCATATTGTGGCGGGTACCGATATATTCGTACCCGATATTTCCCAATCCGACTATGAGATATGTCATGAGCGGGACGATTACTCAGCTGCGGGAGCTGCTGCCTCCTCGCCAGCCTCCTCCTCAGCTGCACCGGCCATGGCGGCACGGGTGTGCTTAACTGTGCAGACACCTGTGGTCTTGGGGCTTACGATCTTGATGCCCTCGTAGGAGAGGTCACCGGCTACGATCTGCTTGCCGAGCTTGAGGTTGGTGATGTCGATGTCGAGTACATCGGGTATCTGGTCGGGCAGACCGCATACCCTGAGCTTGCGGGCCTCGATGAGGAGCTTACCGCCGGCCTTCACTCCGGCGCAGTTGCCGAAGATGTTCAGAGGTACGTTGATGGTCACGGGCTTGTCAGCCGAGATGGCCAGGAAGTCAGCGTGGATGGTATTGTCAGTAACAGGGTGGAACTGAAGCTCGTGGAGGATGGCGAGATAGTTCTTGCCGTCGACGTCGAGGTCCACGATGTAGCTGTTGGGGGTGTGGGTGAGGGCCTTGAGGTCTCTTGCGTCTACAGAGAAGAGAACGTTCTCGATTCCGTTGCCGTAGAGGTTGCAGGGCACATGACCCTCTCTGCGGATGCTCTTGGTGAGCGACTTGCGGCCCTTGGTCCTTGCGGTGCCGTGTAATGTAATGTGTTTCATGATATTGGTTTAAAATGTGTTACTCAGTCCGGGCTTTCCGAACCCCATTGCACCAAAAGCCTCATGGCTTTTAGGGGCTGCAAAAGTAGCCAAATTTTCATTTTTGGCAAAAAATTTGTAACTTGCACGGACGAATTAACAACATTTAATATCACATTCTATGGAAAAGAAATGGAGATGCACCGTATGCGGTTACGTGCACACAGGAGACAACCCTCCTGAGAAATGCCCCCTCTGCAAGGCCCCCGCAAGCAAGTTTGTAGAGATTAAGGAAGAAGCCAATGAAATCTCATGGGCCGACGGCCACACCCTCGGAGTGGCCAAAGGCTGCGACCAGGAAATATGGGAAGGCCTGCAGACACACTTCGCAGGCGAATGCTCTGAAGTAGGAATGTACATCGCAATGAGCCGTCAGGCCGACAGGGAAGGATATCCCGAGATCGCCGAGGCTTACCGCCGCATCGCCTACGAGGAGGCAGACCACGCAGCCAGGTTCGCAGAGCTTCTCGGAGAGGTCGTATGGGACACCAAGACCAACCTCGAGAAGAGAATGCACGCCGAGGCCGACGCCTGCGCCGACAAGAAGCGCATCGCCACCAAGGCAAAGCAGCTCAACCTCGACGCCATCCACGACACCGTACACGAGATGTGCAAGGACGAGGCGCGTCACGGCCAGGCCTTCGAGGGTCTGTACAAGAGGTTCTTCGGCGAGAAGAAGTAATCTCTGGAAATGTTACCGGACCATCTGCACAGCCTGATTCCAGGCCAGAGTCCGGTAATACTCGTCAAGGACAGGGTTTTCGGGATTGGGCACATAGGTGCTCAGTCCCGAAAATTTGTTTATGTAGAACTGCGGATACCCGCCGAGCACGAAGGCATCCGTCGAGCGCTTGTAGACCACCGCGCTGTTCATCGCTGCTTGGAAACGGTCCAGAGACGCCTTGTCCGGAGCAATGCGGGACATCAGGTCTCCCAGATCATAGAACCAGTGCCTGTTGAGTCGGAAATAGACCTGCAGCGAGTCCATGTCCAGCCCGGCGATGCTGTCGCGTCCTCCCCTGTTGAAGATATCCGCGCAGGCCTCGGCCAGAGACTCCAGATATCTGGTATCGACAACGGACACAGTGGCTCCCATATCGCTGTACTCCTCATAGTAGTCATCGCAGACCGAGGTGAGCGAGGACAGCCTGCCGTCCATTAGGTCCCCGACGATCCTGCTGTAAGGAAAACCTGAGGCCAGCACCTCCGCGGCCGAACCCACCACATAGTCGCAGTTCTTCCTGAGCTCATACGCCACCTCGATGCCGCCCATCAGGCAGGCGTCGAACATGATGTACCTGTAGTGCACCGGAAGTATCCCGGCAAGGGTCCTGATGTCCATCTCCGAGTCAGATGTCCTGTCGAGGCCGAAAGACTTCACGCACATGGCGTAGGGGTCTTCCTGCACACTCATGGAAACGGCCTGCCCGTCAGCACCGAGCGAGTACGGCTCGGCATAGTATCCGTCCGGAAGCCAGCCGGTTCCGTGAGACCACAGGATCAGGCTGTGCTCGGAGGAAGGGAAAAGCCTGGCGGCATAGGACAGGACCTCGGCCATTACTGAGTCCGAGATGGAGTTCTGAGGCTCATACTCGACCAGCACCTCCTGGTTGACTACCCCGTAGGAATCCTTGCTGATGCGCATCAGGCGCGGATTGCTGCCGGCAATGTCCGCATAGACCAGGAGCACGTCACCGGAACCTTCATTGAAATATTCGGGCACGTCACCGGCCATGATCTCCTCGATATTGTATTCCGCATAGCTTGCCAGATTGTTGTTCGCTGCCATATACACCAGAAGCGTGTTTCCTATCTTCATCCCCTCCTGGTCAAACTTGGTACAGGATACTGCCGCCATGGATGCGGCGACTGCAAGTACTATGTATTTTTTCAGACACTCTTTCATTCTTTTTGTTCCTTTTCTCAAATTAAATGACAAATATAGAATTTATTTCGTATTTTTGTATTCATTCAAAATACTAAAGGTATGAAAACAGACAACTTATTCTCATTCCTCGGCGGAGCGCTGATAGGAGCCGCTTTCGCCATTCTATTCGCCCCCGAATCCGGAGACGAGACCCGCCGAAAGATCAAGGACACCTTTGACAAGGAGTACCAGAATCTCAAGGACAAGATCAGCAGCCTCGAGAGCCGCGCCAAGGCTGCCGCAGACGCCTACAAGGCCCAGAACACTCCCGCGCAGACAGAGGATACCGCCGAATAGTCCCGGACGATGGAAAACCAGAACTCGAACAACAACCCGCTCGGAGATCTCTTTTCCTCCATCAAGTGCTATATCGACCTCCGCATAGACGAGATCAAGCTGGCACTGGCCGAGAACCTGGCAAAGATATTCAGCAGGATCTTCTTCTTCTTCCTGCTGTTTATCCTTGTCGGAGTGGTTCTCGGTATTGTGGCTGCCGCCCTCGCGTCATGGCTCACCGCCCTGACCGGCAACCACACCGCCGGACTGCTCATCACGGCAGCTGTTTTTCTGCTCATCATCCTCGGACTCTTCCTGTTCAAGGACCGCTTCCTGATCAACAGCCCGCTGAGAATGTTTTTACGAATGTTTTTTGACGACAACAGCAAGAATGGAAAAGGCAAGTAGATCCACCGAATACAGGAACATCCGGAACATCCAGGAGCTGCAGTACCACCGCAGGCTCCTGTCCTCGCGCATAGACCATCAGGAGATCATGGTCATGTACAAGCTGCGCAACGTCTGGGAGTTCATCTCCCCTTCCAACCTGCTGGACATGGGTTTCAGGGCCATTGCCTCCCACAATCCGTCGTTCAACATCATCTACCGCACCGCCGGATTCGTCCGCAATCTGATGAGAATCAGAAGAAATAAAGACAGCAGGGCAGAAGTATGAAAATCGTAATAGCCGGGGCCGGGGAGATCGGGAGCCATCTGGCCAAGATGCTGAGCATGGAGTATCACGAGATCACTGTCATAAGTCCCGATGAGGAGAACCTGGACGTACTCAGCAGCGAGTCCGACATAGTGACGGTGGAGGGCAATCCGACGTCGATAGACGTACTGGTCAGGGCGGGTACCCGCCAGGCAGACCTGTTCATTGCCGTAAACCCTGACTCCGAGCAGGACGTCAACATCGTTTCTGCGGCCCTGGCCAAAAAGCTGGGGGCCAAGAAGGTTACGGCCCGGATCAACAACGAGGAGTACCAGAAGAACGACAACCGCATACTCTTCACCGACCTCGGCATCGACTCGCTTTTCTACCCCGAGAAGATAGCCGCCACCGAGATCGTCAACCTCCTGAAACAGAATACTGCCTCTGAGTTCATGAACTACTCCCACGGCAAGCTTCAGCTGATAGTCTACCGCCTCGAGGAATGCTCCCCGATGGTGGACCGTACTGTCGCGGAGCTGAGGGAGAGGACACAGAACCTGTTCCGGTCAGTTGCGATATCCAGGAACGGAAAGACTATCATTCCCAAGAGCGCCACACGCTTCAAGACCGGTGACGTAGTGTACCTGGTCTCAAAAAAAGAGGGCATGGAACAGGCCCTGTCCCTGTCCGGCAAGTCAAAGGTAGCCATACGCAACCTGATGATCCTGGGCGGAGGCCGCATAGGCGAGATGGTCGCCCGCTCGATGGAGAAACAGGCGGAGAACATCAAGCTGATAGAGCTCAAGCCCGACAAGTGCGCCCACCTCTCGGAGGTCCTCGGCAGGACCCTCGTCATCAACGGGGACGGCCGCAACTCAGACCTGCTCATACAGGAGGGCATCCGCGACATGGAGGCCTTCGTGGCCGTGACCAGCAGCTCCGAGACCAATATCCTCTCCTGCGTGGCGGCCAAGCGCATGGGCATCCCGAAGGTCATCGCCGAGGTCGAGAACTTCGAGTACATCAAGCTGGCCGAGGAGATGGGCGTGGACTCGGTCATCAACAAGAAGCTCATCACCGCCGGCAAGATATTCCGCTTCACCCTCTCCAACAAGGTCCGCTCGATCAAGGTCCTCAACGGCACCGACGCAGTGGTCCTCGAATTCATAGTAAATACCAACAGCAAGATAACCACAGGCAGACTGCGCGACCTTGGCTTCCCTGAGGAAGCCATCATCGGCGGTTACGTCAGGGGCAACGAGAGTTTCATAGCCGACAGCGAGAGCACCATCCGGCCCTACGACCAGGTAGTGGTGTTCGCCAAACCGGACGCCGTGGACAAAGTTGACAAATTCTTTTTATAAACACACAATACTTTAAAACTTCAAACATGATACAATTCAAATTCCCCGTTTCGGGCAAGACACGCACAGAGCACGATCTTCTTGGATACAAGGAAGTACCTGTAGAGGCACTCTTCGGCATCCAGACTCTGAGATGCATCGAGAACTTCAATATCAGCAATTACCATCTGTGCGACTATCCTGAGTTCATAAAGGCGTTCGGAATCGTCAAGATGGCTGCCATCAAGGCCAACCACAAGCTCGGCCTCGTCGACGACAATATCAAGGACGCGGTAGTAGAGGCCTGCCAGGAGCTTATCGACGGCAAGCACCTGGAATTCTTCCCCATCGACATGATGCAGGGAGGTGCCGGCACCAGCATGAACATGAATGCCAACGAGGTAATCGCCAACCGCGCGCTCGAGATACTGGGCCACCAGAGAGGAGAATACCAGTACTGCCATCCCAACGACCACATCAACATGGCCCAGTCCACCAACGATGCCTATCCCAGCGCGATGCACCTGGGACTGTACTTCATCAACGAGAAGGTTCAGGCCGCTCTCAAGGATCTGATCAAGGCATTCGATGACAAGAAGAAGGAGTTCGCCAACATCATCAAGATGGGACGCACCCAGCTGCAGGACGCCGTGCCCATGACCCTCGGACAGTCTTTCGGAGCTTTCGCCGATGCCATGAGACACGAGTCGGCCAGACTGCAGAAGGCCGCTGACGAATTCCTCTGCACCAACATGGGCGCCACCGCCATCGGTACAGGCATCACCGCCGAGCCCAACTACGCCAAATACTGCACCGAGTTCCTCCGCGAGATTACAGGTCTGGACATCAAGCTCTCCCGCAACCTGATAGAGGCCACACACGACACTTCCTGCATGGTTGCCTACTCCTCTGCCCTGAAATCCATCGCCATCCGCCTCTCCAAGATATGCAACGACCTGCGCCTGATGTCCTCCGGTCCCCGCACCGGCATCGAGGAGATCAAGCTGCCTCCCAAGCAGCCCGGCTCGTCCATCATGCCCGGCAAGGTCAACCCTGTTATCCCCGAGGTGGTCAACCAGGTATGCTTCAAGGTCATCGGCAACGATTTCGCCGTAACGATGGCTTCCGAGGCCGCCCAGCTCGAGCTCAACGTGATGGAGCCCGTGATGGTCGAGTCCCTCGTGGAGTCCGCCACATGGATGGCCCGCGCCTTCGATACCCTGCGCACAGAGTGCATCGAGGGTATCCAGGCCAACAAGAAACACTGCGAGGAGCAGGTTAAGCAGAGCATCGGCATCGTAACAGCCCTCAAGCCCTACATCGGATACTCCAACTGCACTGAGATAGCCAAGGAGGCACTCGAGACAGGAAAGAGCGTATACGATCTCGTACTGGAGCGCAACCTCCTGACCAAGAAACAGCTCGATGTGATTCTCAATCCCAAGAACATGATTCACCCGAGCATGATCGCCGACATCAGAAAGAATGACTGAGTCCTGCGGTAACGGCCCACTGCCCTCTGAGGCCGAATCCGGCATCAAGGCGCAGCACGAGCCCCAGGAATGACAGACGGTACCCTGCCCCGTATGTGGGCAGGGTATTTTTTATGTCCAGATCCCCGAACGAGGGGAATACGTTGCCGGCGCCTATCCACGCAGCCAGACCGTGTGAGCGGTAGACAGTCTGACGCAGCTCCAGCTGAAAGGAGAGAAGGTTGCGGTCGCGGTAGCGGCCCTGATAATATCCCCTGAGCCTGACGTCCCCACCGGCCTCCGGCCACATCGTCCACGGAGCCCCGCCCGTCAGCAGATTGCCGTATATGTCGACTGCTCCTACACATCCCTTCCACAGGGGGAAATAAAAATCGGCAGTGAACTCTGTGCTGAAAAAGAAAGCGGTGCCTGCCAGCGGGATATTGATTCCCGGCTCCAGCATCAGATAGACTCCCCGTGACGGAGCAGTACGGCTGTCCCTGGTATCCAGGTCGAAATATGCCCCCATGGTCATATAGCCTGTGGTCAGCGGCAGACCGGCGACTGCCTGCGGATCGGAGAAGTCCGCTGCGCGGTAAAAGTCGTATCCGAGAAAGCCCCCGGCCTGCAGCAGTCCGCCCCGCCGGTAGAGGAACTCCGCCCTCGCCCTGACCCTGCGGGATGTCAGCGTGCTCCTGGACGCATCGTCAATAGCGCTGTCGAACCCCAGTCCCCAGAAATAACGGGGGCTGTTGTTGAACCTCACCAGATACCGGATGCGGAAGCCTCCCGCCGGGCCGTACCAGTCTCCCGTCACCGCCCCGGCGACGGAGAGGTTGGTAGACACCATTGCCACGGCTCCCACTGACGACAGGGGAACGAGAGTGTCCCGGGAAGTCCTGTAGCTGCCCATAAATCCACCCATGGCAAGCGGTCCGGTCTCAGGAGTATACATGATGCCGTAGAGAGGGATGACCCTGAAGCGGCGCTCCTCACCGGACAGACGCTTTCTGGGATGCAGGCGGTAATACCGGTCAACCGTATCCTGGACCCGGGCAAGATAAGCTGAGTCCGGGTCCTGGGCAGCCGCTGGAGAACATAGCATCAGCAGCAACGCCGACAACAGATATGCCGCCGTCCTGTTCATCCCGCGGTCAGTAGATAAGCTTGAAGTTGTCTATCCAGAGAGTATTGCCGAGACCGCCGTAGAAAGCCTCCCCGCAGGAAGATGATATCCATATGATGATGTGGGTCGGTTCCTCCTCCGGGGCAGCCCATCCGTTTTCCTGGATCGGCACCGTACGGCCCTTGCTGTTGAGACAATAGTAGACGATATCCCCGTTCTTGAGGCCCATCTCCGGGATAAAATCAGGATCGGAGGAAATATCCCCGTAACGCACCTCCAGCCTCTCCCCGTTCTTCCAGTCCGGCTGATTGAGGGTAAATTTCTTGAAAGCCGTGCCGACACGGGTCGCCGTCACATTGCCCTCGCTGTCCTCCTCCCGGTGCTGGAGATACACGGCGATGTAGGGATAGTCCTTGCCGCCCATGACCTTCCGGGGAGAGAAGCCGGTAGAGCGCACGATAGTGTTGCCTACCACGGCCTTGTAGTCATACTGCACCGCAGACGGCCGCCATGTGAACGGAATGCCGCAGTCCAGCTTGGTGTACGCGCCCTTCGTATCGCGTATAGGCTCGTGGAAGGTACCTGTAAGAACGGTTCCCTGGACCAGCACCTCCATATTGATCATCCCGAGCACCCGGACCTTCTCCATCAGCACGCTGAGCCTGGCGCACCATCCGTCTCCCCTGCGCTCCGGGACGACGGAGTTGCTGCCCTTGATGACTCCCATCACGTCCGCCATGATATTGCAGGGAGAGAAGACGTCCTCCGGACGCACCGGACAGGGATCCTGCCCGTAGAGGGTATCACCTTCCGAGAGCTTGTAGATCGTCTTGACATTTCCGCCTATGATGCCGGACTCCTTGAGCTGATAGACCCTCCACTGGTCGAAACGTCCTTTCTCATTGATGAGCGAGTCCGTCCGCCCCTGCGCGCCTGCCCCGACGGCAGCATACAGAAACAAGAGGATGGAAATATTTATTATTCTAAATCTTTTCATATTTTTGCACTATTGATACGGCAAATTTAGAAAAATGCGTTTAATCTGCTCCATATTTTTCCTCCTCACCTTTATAAATACGGCCCTGGCCGTAAAGGCTCCGCCCTACCCGGTCAGGGTAAAACAGCCCGACGGCAGCATTATCTCCCTTTATATCAAAGGAGATGAGTTCTTCCGCTACGCCGTGACGGCCGACGGAAAGAGGATGGTCAGGGGCAGGGACGGATTTTTCCGCAGCGCAGCGGCCATATCTCCCGCCGAGGCCGCGATGATCCGGACGCACAATCTGAACCGCGCATACGCCGCCGGCAGCCCCGGCGTCACGGGGGCAAGGACAGGCATCTCCCCGTCCGGAGAGGTCAGGGTCCTCGTAATCCCGGTCGAATTTGCGGACCTGAGCTTCACGGTCAGCAGTCCCAGGGACCATTTCGACCGCATGCTCAACTCGCCCGGCTACTCTGACAACGGCGGGACGGGCTCAGCCAAAGACTATTTCGAGGCCAACATTCCCGGCACCGGCTTCAGATTTGATGTTACTGAGCCTGTCAGGCTGAGCCGCTCCTACGCCTACTACGGGGAGAATGACGACACCACTCCTTCGGTGATAACCTACGACGTCCGCCTGCCGGAGCTGGTAAGGGAAGCCTGCACACTGGCCGACACGTCGGCCGACTTCTCGGACTACGACCTCAACGGGGACGGTCAGGTCGACTTCGTGTTCTTCTATCTGGCCGGATACAATGAGGCCGAGAGCGGAGACGACTACGCCATCTGGCCGCAGAGCTACAACATAATCCAGGAGGGCATCCGCGCCGACGGAGTGAGGGTCGGTCTCTTCGGCTGCGCCTCGGAACTAAGCGGAGGTGACCTGGGGATGAACGGAATCCCGTCCGGCATCGGCACCTTCTGCCACGAATTCGGGCACTTTCTGGGACTGGTGGACCTCTACGACACCGACTACGGCAGTAATGGACTGAGCAACTGTCTGTGGGGCAGGCTGTCCCTTATGGATACCGGCAACTACAACAACTACGGCCGCACCCCGCCCTACTTCTGCGCGATAGACCGCGAGCTCGCAGGCTCCGCCACCTACACCGGCATCGCCGCCGGCACTACCGTATCCTTAAGTCCCATACAGGACAAAGGAGAGATCATACGCATCCCCACCTCCAACAACGGAGAGTACTTTCTGATCGAGAACCGCTCGAACTCAGGCTGGGACGCCCACATCGAGGGTTCAGGGATGGTGGTGTACCATATCGACAGGTCCGCAAATATAGTAAACGGGATTACGGCCGCCGTAAGATGGACGACAAACCTGATCAACGCCTGCGCCGATCATGAATGCGCCGACCTTCTCGAAGCCTTTCCATACGCAGAGCATATAAGTCAGGTCTTCTTCCCGGGACAGGCCGGAATCACAGAGCTGCACGCCGCCGGCACCCCGGCCTTCATCGCCTGGGACGGCACCCCCGTGGGACTGAGGCTGTCCAGCATCATGAAGAACGGACAGAACATCACCTTCGACGTAGAGGAGGACGAGGCGGAGATCCTGCTTACCCCCAGGCACTGCGGCATCACCGCCTACCAGAACAAGGCCGTGCTCGAATGGGAGTCCGGCAGACCCGGTGCCTACCGCTGGATCATAACATGGGGAGAGGGGGACGGCACAGATACTTTCCGCGACACGACAACCCTGAACAGATATGTCTTCAACGCGCTGCATCCAAGGACTGAATACAGCTGCAGCCTCTACCATGCCGGCACACACAGCAACGGCGACACCGTCTCCCTGAGATTCAGTACCAGCGCACTCACCTCCCCCTATCCCTACATCATGCTCAGACGGCACTATTTCAAGGGCGACACCCTGGAAATGGTTCTGAACAATATCCCTGAGGACTACCTGTCCGTGCGCTGGTACATCAACGGCGGTGAATTGACCGGCAACGACAGGTACATCTTCCGCAATACCGGGGAATACGAGATCAGGGCTGTCCTGCAGTACGGCTCGGACGGCAGCCTTGAGACCGTCATACGCAAAATAACTGTCACAGAACCCCAAAACCGAAAAGATGATGAATACCTATAGGATATACCTCCTGGTAGCAGCCGCACTGGTGTTCCTGATCTCGGCCTGCCGCGGACGCATGATAGAGATCGACAGCCTGGAGAAGGAAATTTTCCTGGGAGAGAACCGCGAGGGCGTCTACCGCAACGGCACTCCCCTGTTCCGTTTCAGCGAGGAGTACCACCAGAAGGCCTTCAACCCCTCCCGGCTGCAGTACCGTATACAGACCGACGAGCAGGACACCTGCCTCAACGTCACGCTGGACGCCCTCCCGCGCAGCACCGGACTGCACATCACCACTTCCATCGACTACCGCAGCCCCGGAGACCTCATATCCAGCATGACCCATCTCGAATGCTCCAGAATCAACGGAGACAAGCTATGGCTCTGGAGCCCTGAGAGCCTGACCGGCATCATCATAGACATATCCGGACTGAAATAAAAAGTACGGTCCCCATTCATCATGGAGACCGTACTGCTTCTTTTCGACTAAGCTGAATGCGGAAGACTACTTCGAGAACTCAATGGAAGCTTTTCTGAATTCCTTCAGCAGAGCTGTCAGTTCAAGAGAAGCTTTACGGGCACGGGTTCCGGCAGCCTTGTTGCCTTTTTCAAGTTGAGCATTTGCGTCCTTCTGGAAATTCTCAATTTCCGCATTGATTTTTTCAATAAGTTCTTTCATATTTTTGTTTATATTGTTGATGGGGTCAAATATAGCAATTATTTTCAAAACATTAGCTATTTTTCTTACTTTTGCGTCATGGAATTCAGTCTTAAAGAAATACTGAGCGCCTTCATGGTGCTCTTCGCAGTAATCGACATCACAGGTTCTACACCCGTAATCATCGGTCTCAAGGAAAAGGGGCTGAAGGTCGAGCCCGGCAAGGCGGCCGTCCTGTCGACAGCCATTTTCCTTCTCTTTCTCTTCCTGGGAGACGCCATTCTCTCCCTGTTCGGAGTCGATATCGAGTCATTCGCCGTAGCCGGCTCCATCATAATCCTCATCCTCGCCGGGGAAATGATTCTCGACGTGGAGATATTCAAGTACAACGGTCCCGGAGGATCCGCCACCATCGTACCCATCATCTTCCCGCTGATAGCCGGAGCAGGAGCCCTGACGACAGTACTGTCACTGAGAGCAGAATACCATGTCGTGAACATCATCACCGCGATCGTCCTCAACATGGTCATCGTCTACTTCGTCCTGCGCTACCTCAACCTCGCTGAGCGGATACTGGGTAAAGGCGGGGTATACATCCTGCGGAAATTCTTCGGAATCATCCTCCTGGCGATAGCGGTCAAGCTCTTCACCGCCAACATCACGACCCTGTTCTAGTGCAGTGAGACACCGATGAGTCTCATGAACTCGCTGCGGGTGCGCTCATCCTTGAGAAAACCGCCGGTGAAGGCAGATGTGGTCGTGACGGAATTCTGCTTCTGCACGCCGCGGATCTGCATGCACATATGGGATGCCTCGATGACCACGCCTACACCCAGAGGATGGAGGGTATTCTGGATACAGTCGCGGATCTGCACGGTGAGGCGCTCCTGAACCTGCAGGCGGCGGGCATAGCATTCCACCACGCGGGCTATCTTGCTCAGTCCGGTAATGTAGCCGTTCGGGATATAGGCCACGTGGGCCTTGCCGTAGAAGGGCAGCAGGTGATGCTCGCACATGGAGTACAGCTCGATGTCCTTGACCACCACCATCTGCCGGTAGTCCTCCTTGAACATCGCCGAACGGAGTATCTCCGCCCCGTCCATATGATAGCCCTGGGTCAGGAACTGCATGCTCTTGGCGACCCTCTCGGGTGTCTTCAGCAGTCCCTCCCGCTCAGGATCCTCTCCCAGCAGACGCAGCACCTCCTTATAATGTACCGCCAGGTCGGATGTCACCTGCGGTTCGTATTCATCGATTTTCTTGAATGCCATAAACGTAAAAAAATTGAGGCGCAATATTAAGTAAAATGTTGTAGACTGCCAATATTTTGTTACTTTCGAGCCCGGATTCAATTAAAACGTCAGAATATGGAGAAAGACAGCGGGATTATCAGACTCGAGGACATCTACAAGATCTACCGGGTCGGGAATCAGGAGGTGAGAGCTTTGGACGGAGTCTCGCTTTCCGTGTGCAGGAACGAATACGTTGCCATCATGGGCCCGTCGGGCTCGGGCAAATCCACATTGATGAACATACTGGGGTGCCTGGACTCCCCGGACAGCGGTCATTACTACCTCAACGGGGTGGATGTGAGCGAGATGGACGACGGAGACCTGGCAGATGTACGCAACCGCGAGATAGGTTTCGTGTTCCAGTCGTTCAATCTGCTGCCGCGCTATAACGCCCTCGAGAACGTAGCCCTGCCTATGGTCTACGCCGGGGTGCCGGCACGCGAACGGCTCTCCAGAGCGGCGGCAGCCCTTGAGAGCGTGGCACTGGGAGCCCGAATGGACCACCGGCCCAACGAGCTGTCAGGCGGCCAGAAACAGAGGGTGGCACTGGCCAGGGCTCTTATCAACAACCCCTCCATCATCCTGGCCGATGAGCCCACCGGCAACCTGGACACCAGCACCTCCATCGAGATCATGCGGCTGTTCGACGAGATATACCGGCGCGGCAACACCGTGATAGTCGTCACCCACGAAGAGGACATCGCCTCATACGCCCACCGCATCATCCGCCTACGTGACGGGAAGATCGAGTCGGACGAGGAGAATACCGATATTACTAAAACCTTTAAGTTCCATACAAAATGAAAATCTACACCAAGACCGGAGACACCGGCGAGACCTCCCTGGTCGGAGGCAGAAGAGTATCCAAAGCTTCTTTGAGAGTATGCGCCTACGGAGACATGGATGAGCTGATATCCTACATCGGACTGCTCCGCTGCGAGATTCCCGGAAGCAGCGCATTCCTCCGCAATGTACAGACCGTACTGATGACCGGTTCGGCACACATCGCATCCGAAGTGGAGAACCCGCGCCTGACTCCGTTCCCCTACGAGCAGACACGCGTTCTGGAAGAGGAGATAGACCGCCTCAGCGCCGACATGCCCCCCATGAAGTCATTCATCCTGCCGGCCGCTCCAGTCTCAGCCGCCCACTGCCACATCGCCAGATGCATCTGCCGCCGCAGCGAACGGTCCTGCGTGGCCCTGAACGATCACCGTCCTGACGTAGAAGCTGTAATCCGCTATCTCAACCGCCTATCCGACATGCTTTTCACCCTCGGACGGCACGAATGCCTGACCCACAATATTTCAGAAGATTTTTGGACTGATTAAGATTATTTTTTCTATATTTGCCGCCCCAAAAATAAGTTAGAAAACATTAAACATACAAACATGTATTGGACACTAGAATTGGCCTCAAAGCTTGAAGACGCTCCGTGGCCTGCGACAAAAGACGAACTGATTGATTACGCAACCCGCTCCGGAGCACCTCTTGAGGTTATCGAGAACCTCGAGGATCTCGAAGACGACGGCGAAGTATACGAAAGCATAGAGGAAATCTGGCCCGACTATCCCAGCAAGGAGGATTTCTTCTTCAACGAGGACGAGTACTAGGCTTATATCGGACAGATTAAGCGGTTTCATTTTACAGGACGGACAGCAGCAGACTGACCGTCCTGTTTTTTTTCAGCATCTACACCTCCTTGAGGCCGAGTTCGGCTGCTTTGCGGCGCATCAGGGCAAGAGCGGCGTCACGGTCGTTGGGGATGGTTCCGTCGAGGATGGCGTCCTTGATGTACTCCTTGATGACGCCGATCTCACGGCAAGGCGGGATGCCGTAGGCCTGCATGATCATCTCGCCGGTCACAGGCGGCTGAAAATTGCGGATACGGTCCTTTTCCTCGACCTCCTGCAGCTTGCGCCTCACGAGCTGGAAGTTTGCAAGATGACGGGCAACCGTCCTGTCGTTCTTGGAGGTGATGTCCGCCTCGCAGAGAGTCATCAGGTCGTCTATGTCATCTCCCGCGTCGAACAGCAGCCTGCGCACCGCCGAATCAGTCACCTCGTCCTGCACCAGGGCTATCGGCCGCAGATGGAGAAAGACCAGCTTCTGGACATATTTCATTTTTTCATTCAACGGCATCCTGAGATATTTGAAGACCTCGTAGACCATCTTTGCACCGACCACCTCGTGTCCGTGGAAAGTCCATCCGAGTCCTTTCTCGTAACGCTTCGTCGACGGTTTGCCTATATCGTGGAGCAGGGCCGCCCAGCGCAGCCACAGATTGCCGGTATGCGGGACTATATTGTCCACCACCTGAAGGGTATGCCGGTAGTTGTCCTTATGACCGCGCCCTTCCTGTGTCTCGACACCCTTGAGAGCGCTCAGGGCCGGCAGGATCAGCTCGAGGAGTGTAGTCCTGTCCATCAGGTCGAATCCCACCGAAGGCTTCGGCGACATAAGTATCTTGTGCAGTTCCTCACTCACCCGTTCCGGTGACAATATGGACATCCGGCCTCTGTTGCGCTGTATGGACTCCAGGGCCTCTGGAACGATAGTGAATCCCAGCTGAGTGGCGAAACGTATGGCCCTGACCATCCTCAAAGGGTCGTCGCTGAAAGTCGCATCCGGATCCAACGGTGTACGGATCAATCCGTTGCGAAGGTCTTCCAATCCATTAAAGGGATCGTATACCGTGCCCATGTCCTCCTGCTGCAGGGAAAACGAAAGAGCGTTGATCGTGAAATCGCGACGCAGCTGGTCATCTCTCAGAGTACCGCGGCTCACGCTCGGCTTCCGCGAGCCGCTCGAGTACGACTCCCTGCGCGCGCCCACAAACTCCACCTCCTCTCCTTCCGAGGAGCGGATCATGGCCGTACCGAAACGGGCATACACCGCCACATGCGAGCCTGTCCGCTGCCCTACCCTGCGCGCCAGGGCAGGGCCGTCTCCCTCCACCACCACATCGATGTCCTTACTGGGCCGACCCAGTATCCGATCACGGACATAGCCACCTATTACATAGGCCCTTACGCCCATCCGGCGGGCCTCCTCGGAGATTACTCCGAATATCGGTTTTGAACAGTCAAGTATCATTTCAAATCTCTATTTCTGGTATTTGCCGGAGGAATCTGTATTCCGGTCCGTCCCCCACCCTCTCGCAGAAATACATCTGTTCCCCGTTTGTAAACATCATATACCGGACACCGAGCACCCTGTTGTAGCGTATACCCTGCTCGAGCACATCCCTGTCAAGACGGATGCCCGGCGCCTTGCACTCCACCAGCAGCAGAGGCGAGGTGTCCCGCCCGAAGACCACGACATCGGCCCTGTACTGCCTGCCGTTGTACCGGAAGCCGTACTCGGAGGCCATCATCACCTCCGGGATACCCAGCTCATCCCGAAGCCAGGCAATAACACCCTGACGGACAGCCTCCTCCGGAGTAAGCTGTACTTCTATCCTGCGAAGCGGGTCGAAAATCGTATCCATAGCCTGCAAAGTTAATGATAAAATGCTAATTTTGCAGCTATGGCCAAAACCGATACAGCAGCACAGTTCGAGACCCTGCGCAGGGAAATTGAGACAGGAAGCCTCAGCCCCGTGTATATCCTCATGGGAGAAGAGCCCTTCTACCCTGAACGCCTGTGCGCTCTCATCACAGAAAAAGCCCTGCAGCCCCACGAGCGCGACTTCAACCAGACCATACTCTACGGAGCCGACACCTCGGTCGACGACATCATCACCACCTGCGAAAGATACCCCATGATGGCGGAACGCACACTGGTCGTAGTGCGTGAGGCCCAGGCCCTCAAGAAGCCTGAAGGACTTAGCGTCTACCTCGACCACATATCTCCGACCACGGTGCTGGTACTGCTCTTCTCGGGGAAAAGCATGGACAAGCGCACCTCCTTCTATAAAAAAGCGGCCAAGTCATGCGTCATCTTCGAGTCCGTCAAAGTCCGGGAAGAGGCCATGCCGCGGTGGATCGAATCGTACTTCAGAAGTCTGGGCAGGACCATCGAGCCCCAGGGTGCCATGCTGCTGGCCGAATATGCAGGCAACGACCTGCGCAAGATATCAGTGGAGGCGGACAAGGTTCTGAAGGCCATCTCCGAATCCTCTGACCGTGTAACGGCGGCAGACATAGAGCAGAACGTCGGCATCAGCAGGGAGTTCAACACATCCGAGCTCACCGCGGCCCTGGCCTCCAGAGACGGAGACAAGGCATTCCGCATAGCATGGTTCTTCGGACAGTCCCCCAGGCAGTACCCGCTGCAGATGACGCTGGGCTTCATGTTCTTCTTCTTCTCCAAGGCGGAGATGATGCATGCCCTCATGCTCAGGGACAGAATCAGCCCCAAGGACGCTGCGGCCAAAGCCGGAGTGTACTACAGCTACGCCGGTCCGTATCTTGCCGCCGTCCGTAACTACGACCTGAGAAAGACCATGAGGATCATATCCTGGATCCGCGAATGCGACTGGCTCAGCAAGAGCAACTCCGGAGGCAGCACCACCGAGAACGGACTGCTGACGGACCTGATAGCCAAAATACTCTCCGCCTAGGACAACTCACTGCTTCTTCCTGCGCCTGCGCCTGAGTATTTTGTTGTAGGTGCATCCGGTCTCCTTCACCAGTATCCTGTCCATGCTCCTGCGAGTGCTGAAGCCGTAACGGTTGGCGAAGTCGTCCTCTTCCTCCGTCTCCAGATAGCCGCACTTGTCGTCATGGATATCCTGGAGCAGGTTTTCTATCCTCAGACCGTTGATATAGTCCTTGAAATTCCTGAAACGGGTACAGATTGCCCTGGAGGCATAGGTACGGTTGGTACCGGATTTCTCCGCCAGAGCCGGGAGGCTGGCCTTGGGGTCCAGATACAGCTTTTCCTCCTTGACCTTCCGGTCCAGCCTGTAGAACACCACCTCCATAGTAAAATTCCATTTTCTGCCGTAAAAACTGTCCTTCTCCATATCTCTGTTATTTGTTTATAGCCTTGACTCTGCCGCTCTTCACATCCCTGCACCACTCTCCGGGAGTATAGCCCGTGTTCAACTTGAATGCACTTGTAAACGATGCGTTGTTATTGAAACCGCATCTGTCCCTGAGCTCACCCATCGAGATATCGGGATTGGTGGAGAATATATTGATGGCTTCCTTTACCCTGAAATAATTGACCAGTTCCCTGAAATTCTTGTTCATCTCCACGTTGATCGTCTTCGAGAGGTAGGTCTTGTTCGTAAACAGGCGCATGGCCACCTCCTCCATGGTCAGGTTCTTGGACAGGTACGGCTTCTCGCTTTCAAAATAACCCAGCAGTCTCTCTTTCAGAGACAGCGTACTGTCATTCGCCATGTCGGGGTCCTTTTCCTGGAAATGCTCTCCCGCGGAGAAGGCTCCCATGTCCGGAATACCGCCGCCGTCCGGTGCCATGTCCGAAAAAGCACTGCGCGGCATACAGGACTCCAGCGTCCTGCTGTCAGCCGCCGCTACCGCAATGGCCGCATGCACTGCGGCGAATCCAGCAGCCGCAAGGAAATAACCCACGGTGACATGCGCCCCGAAAGAGTAGAAGAGGAATATGAAATTATACACACTGAGGAGCACTGCGTGTATCTGCAGCTCCCTGGCCAGCGCCCGGTGTTCCTTGCCGGTGCCTGCCGGCCAATGACAGACAAAATACAGTACATAGATGTAAATCAGCAGATTGACTACCACCGCCCCGCCGCACAGCATACCGTATAAGGGAGCGCTGCTCCCCGAATAGGAGATTACATCCAGCAGTATCACCAGAACCGCCACAAGGGCAGCCGACGCATAGAATTGAATCCACGGCCTGTCCTGAAATACACATCTGCGCAAAACGATGTACGGCAGCACCGAGGATGCAAGATAGATCTTGAGCAGAATGCGCTCAGTAACAAATCCAAGTTCGGGAGAGTCCCCGCACAATGCCGCCGGACTTCCGGACAAAAAGCACAGTGCCAGGATAAAGAGAAAGACAGTGTAGTCCTTCCTTATAAGAAACGCCGCCCCGTCACCTCCTCCGCCGCATCTCCGTCCCTTAAGGACAAGATACAGTCCCAATGAGAAATATACGATGGCGGGAAAAATGCTGGCTGATAAAAGAACAAAAGTCTCCATTGTATTTTGAGGTTAATTCCACCTCAAAATTACAACAGAGACCTATGACGTTATGAAAGTTAAAGAATGTTCAGCGAAAATACGCGTTTTTAAAATTTGTTAACTTTCTTTTTTTCTTTAATCGCATCAAAACCACGGCCATAGACACCCATTACGCTTCCCATGGAAATGAAAGCCTGGCGGTCTATCTGCTTGATCATCGAGAGGAGATAATTGGCCTCCACCTTGCGGACCATCACCAGCAGAACCTTCTCACTCTGCTTGGTATACCATCCTTCGGCATCAAGCACTGTCACGCCCCTGCCCATAGTTCCGGATATCATGTCCGCTATCTGCTGATACTGCTTGGAGAAGATGAACAGCTGGACGGACTGCTTGTTGCCCGCTACCGACAGGTCCACTACATAGCTGCACGAGGCCACTACCAGATAACCGTACATGATGCCTGCGATCCTGGCTCCGAAATTGAGGTCTGACGGCAGGAATATGGACGAGCCGACGATGAATATATCGCAGAGCAGAATAATACGTCCCGGAGGAATATTCCGGTACTTGCTTATGATGAGGGCTATCACATCCGTTCCGGCTGTACTGCCTCCGCGGCTGAACGCCAGACCGATACCCAGTCCGGACATCGCACCGCCGATGAGAGCGCAGAGGAGCTTGCCGTTAGCTACCGCCAGCTCGTCAATAAATGTCTGCGGGATGACATCCGGCAGAATCCGGAACAGCAGCGAGGTAACCACCACCGCATAGACGGTCTTGACTCCGAATGCCTTGCCCAGCACTTTTATACCGATTATCAGCAGTATCAGGTTGACAAAGAAGAATGTGTAGCTGACAGGTATCGCACCGTTGGTCGCATACTGCACTATGGCGCCTATACCCGATACACCTCCACCGACCATGCCGTTGGGGATGACGAAGATACACCAGCCGGCAGTGTAGCAGAGCAGGCCGAGGGTGATTATCAGATAGTCATTTACGACTGAGAGGACTTTTCTTGTCCTTGATGTTGTTGTTTTTTGCGTTTCCATTCTATTTTCTCTGGTCCTTTTAATTCATCAAATCCTCTTCCATATACGCTCATGGTCGAGGTAACTGACATAAATGCCGAACGGTCATGGCTCTTGACGATCTTGTTGATCTCGTTCAGCTGATGCTTGCGGGCGATGACCACCAGCACCTGATGCGCTTCCTTGGTATACCATCCTACACCCTCGAAGGCAGTGACGCCTCTCTTGAGCTGGGTCATCAGCGCATCCGCTATCTCCTTGTATTTCTGGGAGAAAATCATAACCTGCACCGACTGCTTGCTGCCCGTCAGCAGCAGGTCCACTCCCTGGGAGAAGGCTATGACCTGCATATAGCCGTAGACCACATCAGAGAGGGTCTTGCCGGGCAGCAGGAGGACGGAGCCTACGATCACCAGGTCGCAGAAGAGATACACCCGGCCGGGGGATATCTCCCTGTACTTGGCCAGGATGAGGGCGATGATATCGGTGCCTCCCGTACTTCCGCCCTGGTTGAATATCATGACGATACCTATAGCGCCGATGAAACCTCCGAGCAGACCATTGAGGAAGGGTTCCTCAATGGTGGATACCCAGGGAATCAGGTCCGGCAGCACCTGCAGCAGCACGGAGTTGAGCAGGATGCAGTAAATCGTCTTGAATCCGAATCCCCGGCCCAGAATCAGAAATCCCAGTATAATCAGGATTACATTGACTGACAGGTAGGTCACGGACACGGGAATAAGTCCGCCGGTGGCGTAGTTGACAAATGTGGCCAGTCCGGGTATGGCACCTCCGACTATCCCCTTCGGGATCAGGAAGGATGTCCAGCTGAAGCAGTAGAGCGCCAGACCCAGGGTGATGATCACGTACTCCTTGAGGGTGATCATTATTTTCTTTGTCGTCTGATTCATATCAGAATACTACATTGATGATCTTGGACGGAACTACGATTATCTTCTTGACGGGCTTGCCCGCAAGATATTTCTCCGTATTGGGAGAGTCCAGTACGGCGGCTTCGGCAGCCTTGGGATCCACGTTCCTGGGAAGCTCGAGCTTGAAGCGCATCTTGCCGTTGAACGAGACAGGATACTCGAAGGTGTTCTCCACGGTATAGCTCTCCACGTACTCGGGGAACGCCGCACATGACACCGAGGTATCGTGTCCGAGCCTGTTCCAGAGCTCCTCGCAGATATGGGGCGCGAAAGGAGAGAGCAGTATCACCATGGGTTCCAGAATCTCCCGGCTGGTGCAACCCAGGTCGGTCAGGTCGTTCACTGCTATCATGAAGGCACTCACAGAGGTGTTCATCGAGAAGTTCTCTATATCGGTGGAGACTTTGTGTATCAGCTTGTGCAGCACCTTGAGCTCGGCGGCCGACGCCTTGGTGTCCGTAAACAGGGCCCCGTCCTTCCCGTAGTACAGGCGCCAGAACTTCCTGAGGAAGCGGTGGACACCGTCGATACCCTTGGTATCCCAGGGCTTGGACTGCTCCACGGGACCGAGGAACATCTCGTACAGCCTGAGAGTGTCGGCACCGTAAGTGTCGCAGACGTTGTCGGGATTGACCACATTGAACATCGACTTGCTCATCTTCTCTATGGCCCAGCCGCAGATATACTCCCCGTCCTCGAGGATGAACTCGGCAGTCGCGTAATCGGGCATCCATTTCCGGAAAGCCTCAGTATCCAGGCGGTCATTGTGCACGATATTGACGTCCACGTGTATCTCGGTCGTGTCGTACTGGTCCTTCAGGCCGCAGGATACGAAAGTGTTCGTACCCTTGATACGGTATACGAAATTGGAGCGGCCCTGGATCATGCCCTGGTTGACCAGCTTGCGGAAAGGCTCCTTCTCGCACACATATCCCAGGTCGTAGAGGAACTTGTTCCAGAACCTGGAATAGATCAGGTGACCGGTGGCATGCTCGGTGCCTCCGACATAGAGGTCCACGTTCCTCCAGTATTCGTCCTTGGCGCGGTCCACGAGGGCCGAGTCATTGTGAGGGTCCATATAGCGCAGGTAGTAGGCGCTGCTGCCGGCAAATCCGGGCATAGTGCTCTTCTCTATGGGCCAGCCCTGATACTCCCATCCGGCGGCACGCGCCAGGGGCGGCTCTCCGCTCTCTGTCGGCAGGTACTTGTCCACCTCGGGCAGGGTCAGCGGCAGCTCGGAAAGCTCCATGGGAGTCGCCGTTCCGTCCTTATAATATATAGGGAAGGGCTCACCCCAGTATCTCTGACGGGAGAATATGGCATCGCGGAGCCTGTAGTTGACCTTCCTGTGTCCGATACCCATCTCCTCCACCTTACGGATGGCGGCGGGAATGGCCTCCTTGACCGTCATCCCGTTGAGGAAGCCGGAGTTGCACATCACGCCGTCCTTGGCGTCGAAGCTCTCCTGAGAGACATCGCAGCCTTCGATAAGGGGACGTATGGGCAGGTTGAAATGACGGGCAAATGCGTAGTCCCTGCTGTCATGGGCAGGTACCGCCATGATGGCGCCTGTACCGTAACCGGCCAGGACGTATTCTGAAATCCATACAGGAACCTTCTCCCCGGTCAGAGGGTTCTCGGCGTACGAGCCGCTGAACACACCGGTAACCTGGCGGGTCTCGGCTATCCTCTCGCGCTCGGTCTTCCTGGCGGCGGCGGCAAGGTATTCATCCACCTGCGCCTTCTGCCCAGGGGTGGTCAGGCGGGCCACCCACTCGCTCTCGGGAGCCAGCACCATGAAGGTGACTCCGAAGACAGTGTCGGCACGGGTAGTGAAAATGGTCATGTCGTAGGTCCGCTCTCCGTTGGAGACCTTGAATATCATCTCGGCGCCCTCCGAGCGGCCTATCCAGTTGCGCTGCATCTCCTTCAGGGAGTCGCTCCACTCCAGTCCGTCCAGGTCCTCCAGGAGCCTGGAGGCGTATGCGGACACACGCAGCTGCCACTGCTGCATCTTCTTCTGTATCACGGGATATCCTCCGCGGACAGAGAGTCCCTCCTTGACCTCGTCGTTGGCCAGGACGGTACCGAGCTGAGGGCACCAGTTGACCGATGTCTCGCCCAGGTAGGCTATGCGGTAATTCATCAGGACCTCCGCGCGGCGCCTGTCATCCATGGAGTTCCAGTCGGCTGCGGTAAAATGCAGTTCCCTGGAGCATGCGGCGTCCACGCCCCCAGAGCCGCTGACCGCAAAATGAGCTTCCAGCTCCTCTATCGGACGGGCCTTCTGCGCAGTATTGTCATACCAGCTGCCGAACATCTTGAGGAAGGCCCACTGAGTCCATTTGTAATAGGCCGGATCGCAGGTGCGCACCTCCCTAGACCAGTCGAAGGAGAAACCGATACGGTTCAGCTGCTGCTTGTACCGGGCGATGTTTTCCTCGGTGGTCCTGGCCGGATGGCGGCCGGTCTGTATGGCATACTGCTCCGCAGGCAGTCCGAATGCGTCGAATCCCATGGGATGCAGGACATTGTACCCTCTCAGCCGTTTGTAACGGCTGTATATGTCGCTGGCTATATAGCCCAGCGGATGGCCCACGTGAAGACCTGCACCCGATGGATAGGGGAACATGTCCAGAACATAGAACTTGGGCCTGCTGCTGTCCTCTGTCACCTGGAAAGTGCGGTTCTGAGCCCAGAAATCCTGCCACTTCTTCTCTATTTCTGAAAAATTGTAATCAGTTGACATATGATATATCGGTTCTTACTTACTTCCTTTTCTTCAGCCTGAACTCCACCGGCACAGAATACTTCACCCTCACTTTCTCCCCGCCCATCTGACCGGGTTTCCATTTCGGCGAGGCGGCTATTACCCGGACCGCCTCATCCTCGAGATACTGGTCATTTCCCCTGACGGCCCGCACTCCTGTCACGGTTCCGTCCTTCTCGACTATGAATTCCACCGTCACTGTACCTGAGATACCCTGGCTGAGAGGTATCTCGGGATAACGGAGATAGGTATATACCCAGTCATTGAGGAACGTGCCCACATCTCCCTTGAAAAACTGCGGGGGTACATCCACCTCGTAGGGCGAATAGACCCTCTCCCCTCCATCGTACATCACATCCCCGTCCGTTACCGGCTCCACTACCACGGGCCTGTCGAACATGAGGTCCCGGCCGGCCGCCTCGCGGACGAAGTTGTAAATGAAATCGCAAATATAGTCCATTGTCCCGTAATCCAGCAAATCCGCCTTGTCTCTTATAGTCCTGACGTTGCGGTCCTGCCCTGTGGTAAGCAGCATCACGGGTATGTTCTTCTCGTAAAAAGGCAGATAATCCCCTGAGGGGACTACCCCGTCACCGTAGGCGGGAGTGTAGAATGCTCCGACTTCCGACAGACCGGATACCGTCTGATTGATCTCGGGATGGGGTATGGCGGTGTAGTAGGTAAAGGGGTTCGTCGGGCCGGACTTGCCTACTGCCCTTATGTCCAGCATGACGGACACACTGTCGATGTCCGGGAATGCCCTGTTGGCAAAATACCAGGAGCCTGCCATTCCCTGCTCCTTGGCGCCGAAGCCCACAAACACCACCGACCGCCTGAAAAAAAATGAGGACGAGGCCACCCTGCGGGCGACTTCTATTACAGCAGCAATCCCGGAAGCGTTGTCATTCGCCCCCGGGAATATCTGCAGCTCGCTCCTGCCGTCCACCGTCAGAAGGTTGGAGCCTATGTGGTCGAGGTTCGCCCCGACTACTATGTACTGGTTGCGCAGGACAGAGTCGTATCCCTCTACGATCCCGACGATGTTGCGGGAAAATACGGTATCCGTACCGGTCACTATCGAAAAATCCTGACCTGTCCTCGGGCACAGCATCGTGACTCCGGCTTCCTGAAGACAGTCATAGAAATATCCTGCCGCGGCCGTCTCGCCCGGAGAGCCGGCCTTGCGGCCCTCCAGGGATACGGACGTAAGATACGACACGTGGTCTTCCAGTTTCACGGCCGTTTCCGTGCCTCCGGTGCCCTGGGCATGAGAGAGCACGGCAGCGGCGAGAAAAAGTACGGTGATGGAAACTGCGCGCTTCACTATTCGGCGTCCTTCTTATAGAAAGGAATCTTGACAACCTTGGCTTTGAGAAGTCTGTTCCTTACCTTGATGCAGATCTCGGTGCCCACCTTGTTGTAAGGAGTGTTGACATAACCCATACCGATGGGAATGTTCAGAGAGGGAGACATGGTGCCGGAGGTGACATGACCGATGACGTTGCCCTCAGTGTCGCAGATCTCATAGCCGTGACGGGGTACGCCCCGGTCGATGAGCTCGAAGCCCACGAGCTTGCGCTTGAGGCCGTCGGCCTTCTGCTTGAGGAGATACTCCTTGTCCAGGAAATCGCCCTTGGTATCATTGAACTTGGTAATCCATCCCAATCCTGCCTCGAGGGGCGAGGTGGTGTCGTCGATATCATTGCCGTAGAGGCAGAATCCCATCTCAAGCCTCAGAGTGTCGCGGGCTCCCAGTCCGATGGGCTTGATGCCGAACTCGGCGCCTGCCTCGAACACTGCGTTCCAGAGCTTGTCCGCATCCTCGTTGGCGGCGTAAATCTCGCATCCGCCGGCTCCGGTATAGCCTGTGATGGAGAAGATTACGCTGACTCCGCCAAGCATCACCTTCTTGAATGTGTAGTATTCCATGCCCATCAGGTCCTGATCGCAGAGCTTCTGCATGGCCTGGACGGCCTTGGGGCCCTGGACAGCCAGCTGGCAGATCTCGTCGGAAGCGTTGTAGAGCTCCTTACCGGGCGTGAGGCCGAATTTGGGAGCTATCGCGCAGAGATGGTTCCAGTCTTTCTCGATATTGGCGGCATTGACCACGAGCAGGTAGGTCTGGCCGTCGACACAGTATGTGAGGAAATCGTCCACGATACCGCCCTTTCCGTTGGGGAAGCAGTCGTACTGAATCTTGCCGGGATAGAGGACCGAGGCATCGTTGGAAGAAACATACTGTATGAAGGCGAGGGCATTGGGGCCCTTGACCCAGAACTCACCCATGTGGGATACGTCGAACACGCCCACACCGTTGCGGACCGTGTTGTGCTCTTCGGTTATGCCTACATATTCCACCGGCATGTTGTATCCGGCAAAGGGCACCATCTTGGCGCCCAGAGCAATGTGTTTCTGTGTAAATGCTGTTGTTTTCATATAGCAGTGCCTTTTATGTTTGTTGATGTTTACTGACGCTTGACATGCAGGTTCTGACGGATATCGTAGATCCAGACATCCTCGGGACAGAACTCGTACTCCATAATGTCGTTCATGGCTCTGAGAGCATCCCTGTAGTCATCGTAGACGGCGACGGAGACAACATCGAACCCGTTGTTGAACCTGATCCTGTGGGGCGTGTAGCCGTTCTTGCCGAGAAGGGCGAACATCTTCTCCGCATTGCCCTCGACCTTGAAGCTGCCGAGAATGACATGGTACCTTCCTGCGCTCTCATCCAGCAGGTCCGCCTGCTGCTCTTCCTTCATGGCCTTCTCAAGCTCGAGCTGCCTCGCCCTGTCGACGGAGTCCTGGATCCTCTGCCGGCGTTCCTGTTCCAGTGCCTCCTGCCTCATCCTTTCCAGGTCCTTGGACGTGGGCTTGCCCATTATGGAACGGAAAAAATCACAGCCGGTCACCAGCATCAGCGCGACCACCAGGGCCGATACCAATCTAAATACTTTCATTCTTGACAATTACTTTAAAATTATTACTTCAATACATCCAACAAAAGTACTCAAATAATGACACAGCCGCAAAAAAAAATGTATATTTACCGCCTAATTGTAAAAAATTGCCGGATGGAAAACAAAATCAAGCATTTCTTCAGCAGCCTGATGTCCCATATCAGCGGCATTATCAGCCTCAGCGACCACATCGACACCGACAAGGCGGCACAATACATACGCAGCAACATCGAGTTCAAGGGTCCCAATGCGTATATCCTCGCCTTCGCGATAATAGTGGCGTCCGTGGGACTGAACACCAACTCCATTCCGGTAATCATCGGCGCGATGCTCATATCCCCCCTCATGGGACCTATCTTCGGCATAGGCTACGGTCTGGGCACCAACGATGCGTCGTTTCTGAAAAGGGCGTTCAAGAACCTGATAGTCATGGTCGTGATCAGCATCATCGCCTCCAGCATGTATTTTCTGCTCTCACCCCTCGAGCTTGAGAACCCGACCGAGCTGCTCTCCCGCACCAACCCGACCATCTACGATGTGCTCATCGCCCTCTTCGGAGGTTTCGCCGGCATAGTGGAGATAAGCCGCAAGGAGAGAGGCACCGTCATATCCGGAGTGGCCATCGCCACCGCCCTGATGCCTCCGCTCTGCACCGCAGGCTTCGGACTGGCCTCAGGCAACCTCAAGTTCTTTGCCGGAGCCATGTACCTCTTCTGCATCAACAGTATCTTCATCGCCATAGCCACCTTCCTGACCGTCAAGTACCTCAAGTTTCCCATGGCTACTTTCACCGACCCCGGCAAAAAGAAGAGGGTCAGCCGGTGGGTCGCAGTCCTGACCGTCATCATGGTGATACCAAGCCTCTATTCGGCTATAGTGATGATACGGGAGAACAACTTCAGCCAGACCGCCCGAGGCTTCATCGCCCTCAACAAGCAGATGCCCCGCAGCTATATCTACGACTACGACATAGACCATCATTCCAAGCCGCCCAGGATAGAGCTCTACATCGCCGGAGAGTCCCTCAGTCCCGAGGAGCTGGACCTGCTTTACAAATCGGCCGAAGAGTCGGGCCTGACCAGGGAGCAGATCGTCATCAGCCAGAACGCGGCGACCGACCAGAGCGAGATGACCGACCGTGTGGCCATCCAGAGCATCTACGAGCGTAACGACCAGGAGATCAAGAAGCGCGAGGAAGTCATACGGTCGATGGAGAAGGAGCTGCAGAGCTACAAGTCCCAGGAGCTGCCCTACGAGCAGATTACCGGCGAGCTGATGGCCCAGTATCCTACCCTTTCGGACGTGACCGTCACCCGCGGCTACACCTTCAGCGCGGACTCTCTGGGACGCAGCGAGGAGATCATCATCATCCTGCACGCTCCCGAGCCGATCTCACAGGAGAATATGGACAAGCTCAGGAAATGGCTCACCATACGCCTGGATTTCGGGAACATCAAACTCATTCAGCAGTAACCGATGCCCATGACAAGCCTTCTGCTGGCCATAGTCGACACGGTGTCGATCCTCTTCATGGGAGACATAATGCAGCACGGGGAACAGCTGCGCTCGGCACATATTCCGGGAACCGACACGATGCAGCCGGCATCATACGACTACTCCGGATATTTCACCCACATACAGCCGTTCATAGACGGGGCGGACTTCGCCGTGGCAAACATGGAGTTTGCACTGGGCGGTCCTCCGTACACAGGCTATCCCGCATTTTCGGCCCCTGAATCCCTTGCCGAGGAAGCGGCACGCTCCGGCATCGACCTCTTCCTGTGCGCCAACAACCATATCTGTGACCGCGGCCGCCGGGGACTGGAATCCACTCTGGACAAATATGACGCACTGGGCGTTCCGTACACAGGAATATACCGGGACAGTGCCTCCGAGGCCTCCGCCAATCCATACATCACGGAGATAGGAGGCATCGACGTGGCCTTCATCAACTTCACCTACGGGACCAACGGCATAAACGTTCCGCCTCCGTTCGTAGTAAACATGATGGACGGGAGCAGCGTGCGGGCAGCGGTAGAGAGGGCCGGGGACGCCGGAGCCGACATCATCATAGTCCTTCCCCACTGGGGGCAGGAATACGTCACCACGCCCTCCCGGGAACAGAGGGAATGGGCCGCCAGGATACTGGACTGGGGAGCTGACGCCGTAATAGGGAGCCATCCGCATGTGGTGCAGGAGGTGGAGTTCCCTGTAGCATTCTCCCTGGGCAACCTCATCTCCAACATGAGCCTGCGCGATACCGAGCTCGGGCTGATGTTCAGGCTGGACATCGCAGTCACTTTCTGGGGATTCTCCTTTCTGGCCGGCTGGGAGGCCATCCCGGTATGGTGCTCCAGGCCAGGCGGCTACGGAGACGGCTACACGGTGCTCCCGGTGAAGGAGTTCCTCGACAGGGAGGACGAGTTCCGAAGCAGGCACAACTATCAGAAAATGAAAGACACATACAATAGACTAAAACCGCTGTTTGAAAAATGAGAGAAGAGACAATTTCAATCGAAGGAGTCAGCTCCGTGGACATCTACGGAGTCAATGACAGGAAGCTGGACAAGATAAGGCAATTTTTTCCGGATGTCAGAATCCTGGCGAGGGGTTCGGAGATAAGGCTGGAGGGCGAGGACAGACAGGTGGAGCTGCTGAAGGAGAGAATCGAGGCACTCATCGACAATGCACGCAAGGGAGACATCCTCAACGACAGCGAGCTGGAGAGACTGCTGGACTACGAGTCCTATCCAGGAGAGATCGAGGACAGGGAGCCCGCCCACAGCGAGGACTACTACAATATAGTCTACGGCAATGAGGGCCGTATCGTCAAGGCCCGCACCCGCAACCAGCGCCGGCTGGTAGACGAGTACTACCGCAATGACCTGATCTTCGCACTCGGGCCGGCCGGAACGGGCAAGACCTACACGGCCATAGCGCTGGCTGTAAGAGCTCTGAAAAACAAAGAGGTGAAAAAGCTGATCCTCACCCGCCCGGCGGTGGAGGCAGGAGAGAGGCTGGGATTCCTGCCGGGCGACATGAAAGAGAAGCTGGACCCCTACCTGCAGCCGCTGTACGATGCCCTTCACGATATGATCCATCCACGCAAGCTCCAGATCCTGATGGAGGAGGGCATCATCCAGATAGCACCGCTGGCCTACATGAGAGGACGCACCCTGGACAGCGCGTTCGTTATCCTCGACGAGGCACAGAACACCTCTCTCGGACAGCTCAAGATGTTCCTCACCCGTATGGGCAGCAACGCCAAGTTCATCGTCACCGGAGACGCGACTCAGATAGACCTGCCCAACAAAAAAGACTCCGGCCTGATGCGAGGAGTCTCTTTGGTTCAGAACATAAAGGGTGTGGCCGTCATCAATTTCGGGACCGAGGATATGGTACGCCACCCGCTTGTAAGCAGGATAATCAAGGCTTTCGAGAAAGTCGAGGAGGTCTAGGCACTCTACCAGGAGCCGCTCGCTCCGCCTCCGCCGAAACTTCCCCCGCCGAATCCGCCGGAGAAACCGCCTCCGCCGCCCATACCGCCGAATCCGCCGCCACGGCCTCCTCCGCCCAGCACGGATGTCCAGAAAATAGCATCCCCCAGGGAGGAGGTGCGGCTCCCTCCGCTGCCGAGGTTTCTGGGACCGTTGCGCCCGGAAACCGCCGCCAGCACTATCAGGATGAGGAACAGTCCGAAGACAATCATCGCTATGTAACCGCCCGCATCGGCAGATTCCTCATATTCCCTGTAGGATATTTCTCCTGCAGCCAGGCGCATGAGCACGTCAAGGGCCGCAGCCACTCCTCCGGCATAGTCCTCTTCCCGAAAGCGGGGAATCATCTCATTCTCGATGATGCGCTTTGCCACCGCATCGGGGATTGCCCCCTCGAGACCGTAGCCCACGGCTATGCTCACCTGACCTGATGAGCCTCCGGTCCTGGGCTTTACCAGTACCACTACACCGTTGTCGAACTTATCCGTTCCGACTCCCCACTGCTCGCCTATCTCATAGGCATACATCATCGGGTCCATCCCGTTAAGGTCGCTGACCGTGACAACCACGATCCGGTTGGAGGTACTGTCAGCAAACGCCGTGAGGACACTGTTCATGCTCCTGGCGTCAGCAGCCGGAAATATGCCGGCGAAATCATTTACCGCCAAGGGGACAGATGGCTTAGGAGGAATCTGCGCGGCAACCGTCAGCGAGAGCAGGACGGTGGCCGTCAGCAGACTAACTGTTTTCCTGATTGTCGACATAGGATATCTCGTCTGGAAGTTCATTCACATCGTTTTTCTGATATGGGAAATAGGACTTGAGCTTCTCCCCCACCGCCATAACAGCCCTCGACATCCCGCCGGTGAAATCTCCCGAACGGAAATCCGCGGCCATGCCGTCCTTGACATCGTTCCAGAAGCCGGCACCTACCCTCTCGTTGATTCCCGAATCGCCGATTACCGCGAACTTGTGGGATTTGAGAGCCAGATAGATCAGCACCGCGTTGCGGTCCTTGGTCCGGAACATGCCTAGCTTGGAGAATACGTAGGCGGCCCTGAGATACGGGTCACCATTGCACACCTGCTCTAGATGCACCCGTATCTCCCCGGAGGTATTTCTCTCTGCGGATGCGATGGCCCTTACTATCGTATCCTGACTTTCCTTCCTGAGCAGATCCTCGGCTGCCATTACTCGAAGTTTACTTCCGGTACCTGCGCGGCTCCCTCTGCGGCTTCGAAATAGCCTTTCGTCCCGAATCCGAACATGCCGGCAAAGATGTTGTTGGGGAACTTGCGGACCGTCACATTGTAGCTGCGGGCGGCCTCATTGTACTTCTTGCGCTCGACGGCGATACGGTTCTCCGTACCCTCCAGCTGGGCCTGCAGCTCGAGAAAGTTCTGGTTGGCCTTCAGGTCCGGATAACGCTCTACCGACACGAGCAGGCGGCCGATGGCTGCTCCGAGCTCATCCTGAGCGCTCATGAAGCGGGATATTTCGTCCTCGGAAAGACGGGAAGGGTCTACTGTTGCCTGAGTGGCCTTTGCCCTGGCCTCCACCACCGACTCGAGGGTCGATGACTCGTGTTCGGCATAACCCTTGACCGTAGCCACGAGGTTGGGGATGAGGTCAGCCCTGCGCTGGTAGACGTTCTCGACCTGTGCCCAGGCCTGGGAAACGTTCTCGTCCATGCTGACCATTGAGTTGTACACTCCTTTAATCCAGAAGAAGAGAATCAGCACTACCGCCGCGATGACGATAAGCACTACATAACCTTTTTTCATTGTCTGTCTTGTTTACTATTTTTGTCAGTTTGTCAGTCTTTCAGCCGGACACACCTTACGGACACACCGTAGGAGTCCTTGTCAGTGTAGTAGAAATTAAAGTCGCTGGAGTTGTAGTAGATATATCTGTAAGGCACCTTTCCGTCCTCCATCTCCGAGGAACACCACCACATGCCGTAGAGGGAGATATTCTCATACTCGCCGTAGTGGTCGCGGGAGTTGCCGTTGGGGAAACCGTTCCAGCCGGGAGTATTGGCATGAAGGTTATCGGGCGAATAGGGCCACATAGGCGTACCGGCAATAGTTACGGGGGCGGAAAGCTTCTCGCCCAGCTCAGGCCAGTTGCTGTAGAAATCCGTGACAGTGCCGCCGGATGCCAGCGACAGGTCCTCCCAGTCCTCTGCGGTCGGTACCGACCATCCTTCAGGGCAGGCTCCCTGAGGGCCTCCGCCGAGTCCGCTGCCGCTTTCTCCTCCAGTAGCTTCGTTCCAGGAGTAGAGGCGGCCGAAAATATTGTCTATTCCCTCGGATCCGTCATAGGGACGCCCGAGCGTATCCCCGCCATTCTCCCTGCCGTCGTAACGGAGGTCCTGCACGAACCACTGCAGGGAACCGATGACCGCCGTAGCGTACTTCTCGCCGTCACGGCTGTCCGTAAAGCTCGAGGTTCCGCGGTTCCAGCCGCCGATCTGGTCCATATTGGCGCTGATCACCTGTATCTCAGAAGTATTCATCGTGGAGTAATAGCCTTCTGCCCTGGCGAAAACCGAAATGGAATATATTCCGGGAGTTGACGGGGTCGTAAAGGTTATGCTCTGACTGTACAGTGTGTCGGTATCGCTTATCTCAATATCGTGCGACACCCAGAAATACCTGGGGGATGACGGCGTGGTGATACCCGTAACGTAAGATGTTATCTTCTGGCCGGTCACCGCATACGCAGGCATGTCGTACACCAGGCTTCCGGACATATATTCATAGGTCTCCTCGTCTTCGTCCTTCTTGCAGGAAACCGCGGCCGTCAGAATAAGGACTGCTGCCGCGAGTATTTTCAGGAACTTTCTATCCATTGTCTGTTTTTAGTAAAATCCGACTACAAATATGCATCAATTTTTCTTAGTTTTGCAAACAGATAGTAATTTTACTAAAATCATGCCACTTTATATGAGACGTCTCCTTACTTTTCTGACCGTCACCGCAGCTCTCGCAGCGGCCTTCTCATGCTCTGACAGGGCCGTGTACCGCCGCATCGAAGGCTTTGCCCAGGGCGGCACCTTCCACATCATATACTCCGTACCGGAGACAGGACTGGACGAGGACAGTGTGACGATGCTGGTCTCCAAGCGACTGCACGACATAGACTTTTCCGTATCAGGATATAACAAAGGCTCGCTGCTCTCCCGGTTCAACCGCGGGGAAGACATCGTTCCGGACCGGTATCTCACGGAGCTCTTCCTGTTGTCCGGCAGACTGTGGGAAGAGACCGGAGGACTGCTGGACGTGAGCGGAGGCCCGCTGTTCGACTTCTGGGGCTTCGGTTTCACGGACCCCGCAGATATGGACAGCCTGCGCAACGACATCCGTACGGCACGCATAGTGGACTCGCTCAGGGAATTCGTAGGGATGGACCTGATCAGCCTGGAGAACGGGAGGCTGGTACGGAAAGACCCCAGGGTCACCCTCAATTTCAACGCCATAGCCCAGGGATACTCCTGCGATGTGCTCGCCGGTCTGCTGGACAGTCTTGGAGTGCAGGATTATCTGGTGGAGGTCGGGATGGAGATAGTATGCAAGGGACGGAACGCCTCCGGCTCAGCCTGGAAAATCGGCATCGATGCCCCAGTGGACGGTTCCCGGACCGCAGGTGAGAACATCCAGAAACTCCTGGAACTCAGCGACTGCGGCATCACCACTTCCGGGAACTACCGAAAATTCTTCATCATCGACGGGAAGAAATACTCCCACTCCATCAACCCCGTGACAGGATATCCCGTACACCATGATCTGCTCAGCGCGACGGTCATCTCCTCCGACAGCACCAGGGCCGGAGCTATTTCCGACGCCTATGCCACCTACTGCATGGTGATAGGAAAAGAGGCCGCCGCAGAGTTCATCAGCTCCCGCGGCGACCTCCGTGGATATCTCATCTATGACGGCGGAGTCATCGACCTGCTGTAGACTCCTGCATTACTTCACGCCAGGTCTTGCGGACTATCACGGGAGGAGCAGTCGGCTCATTCCCGCGGAGCACGTAGGACGGAGCAGCCGCCGGTGAAGTCCTGCGGTTGACCGCATCGTAGGCCACGAACTCCTCGTAGTCGTACTGCCAGTCCGCTCCGAAAGCCAGCTTGTGAATACGGATGTAGATACACTCACGGGATGGCGCGTTGAAGTCACCCTCGTTGTAGCGCATGATGCTGTTCTCGGTCGGACGCCATACGCCGGTCCAGTAGGTGTAACCTCCCTCGAAGACACCCAGACCGTCATACTGGTAACGCTCGTCGGCTATGAACCTAGCCCAGTTGACCAGCGTCGGGTCAGAGGTGAAGTCTATGTTCTGGTACCAACCGAAATCCCAGAGATTCATGCAGTTGGTCACCTCCTCCCCGGGAATCTGTCCCATCGACTCATACGCATACTCGTCCGCCAGCTTGGAGAAGCCGTGACCGCCGGCCTCATGCAGGATCAGACCGCGGAAAGTGGCCGCATCGCTGCTGGTAGGGAAATAGGACACGGACACCCCGTTCCCGAAATCACCTGATTGCGGGAAATACATGTAACACGTTCCGGCGTAATAATCCCTGTTCATCATCACCACCAGCAGAGCCTCGTCGAGTCTGTCGGAAGTAATCGCATTGAGAGCATAACTGAATACAGTCTGATCATTTCCTCCAACGGAAGTGCCCTGTCCGAACCACGTGCTCAGAGCAGTCCGGCTGCCCTCCTCATACACCTCGTTCGGAGACACGACATTCACCATATACACATTGAAGTAATCGCGGAAGCTCGCATAGGGTTCCTGGGAAAAGAACTGCTCCATGGTATTGACCATCACACTTCGGTAGGTACCGTCAGCTATCAGTCTGTCCGAATAAGCGTCACCCATCAGGACGATATCGATGCCGTTGCCCACCGAAGCGGACTGCAGCAGCTCCACCGCACCGTCCGCGCTGTAGTCCGTCGACTCATAGATCTGTCCCTTCTGGAACACCGTCACAGCATCGGAAAAACCGCCGTCGGTACTTGTGAACACTATCTCCCCGCTTCTGGCCCCCGCATTGTTGTTGGGAGAGACCGTAAACACATGCGCCGCTGTATCGCCGTACGCCGATGACTGCCCGGCATCGGTTATCCATGAAGGAATGGACGAGACGGTGTAATCCTCACTCGTCAGCTTCACAGTTATATCCTGACCGGAGGCAGGAACCTCGAAATAATCCTTATTCAGGTGGAAAGGCTCGTCCCCGGTAGACACCACCACATATTCATTCCCATTTTGGCTGCTCCATATATTGTCCCATTGAACCTTCTGTTCGTCCGTCAGCAGGAGGGTCATCTCGATATAAGCCGTAGAAGAGGTATTGACCTGACGGCCTACCAATACACTTTCACCAAGAGCGGTCAAATTCCGTATATCCAGCATAGTCAGATGGTTACCAAAACAATATAATGCTTCTATCTGCGTATTGAGGGACAGATCCAGCTCTGTAAGATTATTATTCCCACAAGACAGGTAAGTCAGTCCTGGATTATTAGTCAGGTCCAGTGACGACAGGCTGTTGCCAGAACAGTCCAGGTATGTCATAGCTGTACTGCTGGACAAATCCAGTTCGTCGAGACTGTTGTTGAAACAAGTCAGGTCTGTCAATGCAGTATTGTTCGACAGTTTCAGTTCGTTAAGGCGGTTGTTGTAACACCACAGAGTTGTCAGTGCGGTATTGTTCGACAAATCCAGCTCTCTGAGACTGTTGTCGTTACACCACAGAGTTGTCAATGCGGCATTGTTCGACAGATCCAGCTCGCTGAGACTGTTGCCGTAACACAGCAGTTGCGTCAAGGCAGTATTGCCCGACAGATCCAGCCCGCTGAGACTGTTGCTGTAACAATTCAGGTATATCAATCCGGAGAGCGGTGCCAGGGTATTGCCGGCATCACCTGACAGTCCGTTGTTCTGCAGATCCAACCCTATCACCCCTTCGCTGCTCACCGTGACGCCGTACCATGTATCCAGAGGCTCGTTGCTGCACCAGTTCGTGTTGTCCGTCCAGTTAGGACCGTCGGTAGCATTGAAGAAAGCCACCAGAGCATCCCGCTCACTCAGCTCACCGGTGCCTGTCTCGAAGTACAGCTCTGCTGTCGGCTTCACCATGGACCTGTGTATGACAAGGCCGGAGCTGTTCTTGACCATAACGGTCCCGTCCGTAGACACTATGTTGAGGGTAAACTCATCATAGGTTCCCGGAGGCAGGGCGATGTAGAACGGAGTTATCTCCGACGGGCTCAGCGCCACTCCCTCCCCGCAGTTAAGGATGACCGTGGTATTGGCGTCCGCACTCATGACCAGTTCCGGTACGGATGAGTTGTTCATATCCACCGTCGCGGCTCCGGAAACCGGCAAATCATTGCCGGCGGCATCCCGCGCAGAAAAGGAGATGGACCGGATGCTGGCCTCACCCAGGAGATTGAGTTTCAGCAGGCCGCACAGATTCCTGAACTCCAGGGTCGTAGAAGTGCTCACTGCCGCCATCGGAGATGCCGCGGGGCCGAAGGAAAGCGGAGCATACTCCTGCGTGGACGGCATATCGAAGGAGATAATTCCGTCCAACAAGGACACTGAGGCAGAATAAGGATAAATGGAATAATAAGTGCTGCCTTTAAGCGAAGTGCCTCCGAAATCCGCATAAGTGGTCTCTTCTGTGCCCTCGTACACATATTTTCCGGAGGCATCGGCTGTACCCACCCATATAGCATCGCCGGGCGTCCACAGCACGGGATGGGACGCGGTCTCAGAATCACCGTTTTCCAGGACAGTCTTGGTCTCGCCCGACTCCGTCACGGCATGGAAAAAGATGACGGAGGACTCTTCCAGAGCAGAGAGGTCTTCCTCCTTGCTGCACCCCGCCAGCATGGCGAAAGAGAGCAGCAAGGCTGATACTAGGATTATGATGTTTTCAAGCTTTTTCATACTCAGTCGTTTTATAAGTTACCATTCATGTCTGCCATCATTGCCGAAGTCCTCGTTGCCACCTCCGATATCCTCCATATCCTCGACCGTTACCAGATCAAGGGACGTGCCGGCTTTCGCGGAGGCGCAGTTGTCGACATAGTAGCCGCCGTAGTTACCGCTGCTGATCACCGGCTGCGAGCCGAATGCCCTCTGGACATAGACCAGGACGCGGAGATTGTCCTTGACGCAGTCTGCCGGAATCTCAGCACTGTAGGAGAAGGTACGGGTCTGATTGTCGGAAGAGGTGGTGAAACTGTCTCCCGTGATATCCGACATCGCGATGCGGGCGACACCGTCATGCACGTAGTCATAATAGGTGTCACCGTAGTAATTGGCCTGATATCCGACTATGCCGTCCTCGAGCACCACCACCGTCACCTTGTAGTTATCCGCCTTCTTCAGGTACAGGGTCACGTCTGCGGTCAGGGTCTGGCCCGAGATGGAGGAGTTGAAGCTGATGCCGGAGACGGTGGGATATGTGGACTCTGTCTCGCTGATTGTACTTGTAACCAGGGAAACGATTGCGGACTGCTCGGTAAAGTTCGGTATATCTGTCCGCCCGTCCACGATGCCGGAAGGGTATCCGGAAATTCCATATTGGCTCTCCAAGGCGCCCGTAGAAGAGAAATACAGTCCGCTGCCGCTGCCATGGAGGTTGACGACCTCGAACTTGTCGGGAAGCTGTTCCTGAACGGTACTGAACGCCGCCGCCATATTGGGACAGTAACCGCACCAGTCGGCAGTGAAGCGCATGCCCAGGGAACGGTGGAAGAAGGTCTTGTTGAACAGCTCCTCGTCTACGTCCTGGGTTTCGGCCTCCTGACGCACCTCCACATTGTAGCAGTTGCTGCCGGCGCAGAACTGAATCATGCCGGTACGCTCCGACGGAACTGTATTAGCGGCCACCTTGAACACCACACGGCCTTCCTTCACGCCCTCGCCGGACACCAGGGTTATCCACTCAGGATCAGCTATCCCGACTGTATAATCCTGGTCCGTGCTGACGGTGACGGCTATCTCTCCGCCCCCGGCAGGCACATCAAACGACCTGGGGGAAATGTCAAAATAATCCTTACGTGTAGACACTACAACGTACTCATTCAGCGCATTACCGCTCCACGAATTGTTCCACAGTTCCAGCTGAGCCTCGGTGACATACAGATACATATCCACATAATTTCCGTCTGCATCTGTCTGACGGCCGACCTCAATACTCGCTAAGCCCTCATTATTGCGGATATCCAGAGATGTCAGTCTGTTACCGGAGCACAGCAGAACCTCCAGCCCGGGGATATCCGACAGATCCAAAGTGCCGAGACTGTTGTCGGAACAATAGAGTATGGTCAACGCGGTATTGGCAGACACATCCAAAGTGCTGATATTGTTGGAGTATAAATCCAGATATGTCAATGCCGTAAGCGGCGCCAGCGTATTGCCGGCTTCACCTGACAGATTGTTGTTGTTCAAGCCTATCTCCGTCACACGTCCCTCGCTGTCCGTAATTACTCCGTGCCACGTATCCAGCGGCTGGTCGCTGCACCAGTTCGTATCGTCCTTCCAGTTCGGACCGTCGGTAGCATTGTAGAAGGCGATCAGAGCCTCACGGTCGCCGTCGTACCCTGTCCCGTCCGGCACAAACTCCACGTCCGAGGTAGGACGTACCATGCTCCGGTTGATTACCAGACCAGAGTTGCTCTTGGTCATCACCCCGCCGTCAGCTGAGGTGACCACTATAGAGAAATCATCGTAGGTCCCGGCAGGCAGCACGATGTAGAACGGCATCGGAACGGTTCCGTTCAGGGCCACGCCCTCACCGCAGTCCAGAGTCACGGACATCCCCGCACCGTCGGACATAACCAGCTCGGGTACGCTCTCATAATCCATAGACACAGTGGCCGGACCTGAAACGCCCTGACCGCTGCTGCGGAAAGTTATGGAGCTTATGGTCTCCGTGCCTGTCAGATTGATTTTCAGCAGGCCGCAGAGATTCTTGAATTCCAGAACCGTGCTTTCGCTCCTGGCCACCATCGGGAACACCCCGGGAGCGAAGGACAGAGGCGTGTACTCCTGGACTGACGGCAGCTCGAGTGAGAGCATGTCTCCTGAAAGAGCTGCCTTCTCCGAATAGGGATATACAGCATAGAAATAATCTCCATGCACAGGATCTCCCTCGAATTCAGCAAAATCCGTCTGTCCGTCACCCTTGTACTCATACCTGCTGAAATCTGATGCCGAGGCTATTCCGATTGCGTCTCCCGGTACCCACAGCACGGAATGGGACTCCGTCTCGGACCCGCCGTTCTCCAGGAATGTCTTTGTGCCGCCAGATTCGGTGAAGGCCTGGAAAGTAGTAGTTGATATATCCGTCAGGCCCTGGATATTCTCATCCTTGTTGCATCCTGCGAGCAGTGCCGCCGCAAGGACGCAGGCCGGTATCAATATTCTGCGCTTCATAGCTTTTCAGTTTTAGTTAGAGTTTGTATTTATCATCGTTGCCGACATCCTCGTTGCCGCCGGACGGACCGTCTTCTTCCTCCTCCTCACTGCCGGCCTGAAGGACGCTCACCATATAGCAGGATGTGCCGGCACAGAACTGTATTCCGCCTGTACGCTCCTCAGATGCAGGATTCGCGGCTATCCTGAAAATCATATCACCTTCCTTGACTCCTGCACCGGACACCAGGGTTATCCATTCAGGATTCCTTATCTCGACGGTATAATCCATATTGGTGCTGATGCTGACCGTTATGTCACCTCCGGCCGCAGGCACCTCGAAGGAAGTCGGAGAGAGGTTGAAGAAGTCCTCCTCGGGGGCGGCACTCTGGATGACGCTTATCTCCGCAGAGTATTCCTCCGCCCTTATGACGACCGTTCCGGTCCTGTTCTCCTTGAAATAGTTTTCAGCCACTTCGAACTCCAACGTTCCGTCCTGAACATTCTCCTCGGTGAGAAGAGTTATCCACGCATCCTGGATTTCTATCTCATAATCGAGGTTTGTCCTGATATTCACCGACACAGTCCCACCGGTATGTCCGACCTCAATAGTCTCAGGCGACACCTCGAAGATGTCTTCCTCTTCTTCCTCCTCACGCCCGGCCTGGACAACCGTCATGTTATAGGACTGATCCCCGCAGGAAATGGTAACATAAGCGGTGCGGGATTCCGCAGAAGTATTGGCTATGGTCGACAGGACTGTATAGGTCTCACCTGCGCCTCCGCTTGAAGGACTGACATTCAGCCAGGCAGCGTCAACGGGAGAGACCGATGCCTCCCATGGAAGGGATGAGTAAAACAACAGGGAAAAGCTTCCTCCGTCGGGGGTTACGGCGCCGCTGGACGCCAGGTCCGAAGCATTACGGACTACGAGTTCTGCTTCGGGAGTCTTCTCCTTCTTCTCACACCCTGCGGCGGAAACCAGCAAAAGAATACCCAGAAGCAGCCTGATTAATGTTTTTTTCATATTGTATGAGTTTAGATAAAATAAATAATGCCCAACACTTTCAAAGTTAGGCATTATTTTTCACTTATCAGCTTTTTTTCTACACAAATAAAGAAAAAACCTTTCCCTGAGGAAAGGTTTCTGTCGGGAAGAGGTGACTCGAACACCCGACCTCTGCGTCCCGAACGCAGCGCGCTAGCCAACTGCGCCACTTCCCGAAACATATGTTCTTAACAAAGAGAGGCTCTCCGCTTCGGAGAACCTCTCTGTCGGGATGAGACGACTCGAACGTCCGACCCCCACGTCCCTAACGTGGTGCGCTAACCAACTGCGCCACATCCCGAATCGGACCGCAAAGATAGTAAAATTTCCGTTCCGACAAACTTTTTTTCAAAAAAATTTACTCTGTTTCGATGGTCATCTCGTCTATCAGATGGTCCGCATTGCCTATCATGTCGATGACGAAGAGGACGTAGCGGATGTCCAGGGAGATGTTGCGGCAGAAGTCCGGGTCAAACTCGATGTCGCTCATGGTGCCTTCCCACACGCGGTCGAAGTTGATGCCGATCAGGCGGCCCTTGGAGTCGATGACAGGGCTGCCTGAGTTGCCGCCGGAGGTGTGGTTGGTGGCGATGAAGCAGACGGGCACCTTGCCGTCATAGCCCCATCGGCCGTATTCACCGGAGGCAACGATGTCGCGGAACTTCTGGGGAATGTTGTAGTCGAATATCTCTGGATTGTCCTTTTCCATGATGCCCTCGATGGTCGAGAACGGCAGGTAGTACACTCCGTCGGAGGGGGCGTAGCCCTTGATGTGGCCGTATGCGACACGGAGAGTGAGGTTGGCATCGGGATAGAAGGTTCTGTCGGGCTGGAACTCCATCTGACCGCGCATGTAGTCACGGTTGAGCAGGGTAATCTCGGAATTGACGCGGGCCACCGTAGGACGGAGATTCTCCCCTATCCATGCGCTGAACTCGCGGCCGAATACTACGGCAGGGTCATCCTTCAGTGCAGCGACGCCGGCGCAGTCGAGGGCCTCGAGGGCGGCCCGGTCGGCGAATACAGAGGCAGAGAAGAGATCATCGGCCCATTTCTCTATGGAGCCGCCGTACACTGCCAGTGTACTGTCGAAGTACTCAGGGCGGAAATCCACGGGCACATCCTCCTTATAAGCGTTCATGACAGCTACGAAGCACTCCTTGTCGATGGGCAGGTAGTAGTCCTTGTAGAAGGCAGCCTCCACGGCCTTCAGTACGGAATCTGAACCGCTTTCAGCCGCACTCAGGGCACGGGTGGCAAACTGTACAAGCTCGATGGTGCGGGCTGACTCGTTGTAATATTCGAGGGCGTAGTTGTAGGGTTCGAGCACTCCGTAGAGGGAGTCGAGTGCGGGGATGATGCCCTCATACTCCGAGCCCTCGGCCCAGTCCATGAAACGGGACTCGAAGGCCTGCTTCTTGGCCACGGTACCGAGACGGACGATGCCCTTCATCTCTCCCTGCCACTTCTTCCACGCATTGGAGACACCGGCATTCTTGGACGAATACTGGATTCTCACCGCCTGGTTCGAGTCCATGTACTTTTTCTGGATATCGAGACGCATGGTGCGGAGGTTGATCTTGAAAGGATTGGACACATCCGAAATATAGCGCACACCCTCGGACATGATGTACTCGCGGGTGCTGCCGGGGAAGCCGTACACGAAGGTGAACTCACCCTCCTCCACTCCGCCGGCGGCAATATGGAAGTACTTCTTGGGTTTGTAAGGCACATTGTCCTCGGAATAGGGAGCGGGGTTGTTGTCCTTGTCGGCGTAGATGCGGAAGATGGAGAAGTCTCCGGTGTGGCGGGGCCACATCCAGTTGTCAGTGTCACCGCCGAACTTTCCGATCGACGAAGGGGGTGCTCCCACCAGACGTACGTCGGTGTAGCTGCGGTAGACGAACATATAGTACTTGTTGCCGTAGTACAGAGGTTCGACCGAAGCCCGCAGACCGTTGCCTGCAGCCACCGCTTCCTCAACAAGCTTTGCAGAATTCTCCGCGACCAGAGCCTCGCGCTCCTCCTCGGTCATGCTCTCCTCATATCCGTCGAGCACCTGCTCCGTCACATCCTCCATGTATTCGAGAAAGCTCACCGAAAGACCGGGGTTGGGCAGCTCTTCGGCGCGGGTCATGGCCCAGAAGCCGTCGCGGAGGTAGTCATGCTCCACGGAGCTGTGCTTCTGAATCTGGCCGTAGCCGCAGTGATGGTTGGTCAGCAGAAGGCCTTCCGGGGAGATGAGCTCACCGGTACAGCCGCCTCCGAAGAGGACCACGGCATCCTTGAGCGACGCCTGGTTGATACTGTAGATGTCCTCGGCCGTGAGGGCAAATCCCTTGGCCTGCATGTCCCCTATCCTCTGGGAGATGAGGGACGGAAGCCACATTCCCTCATCCGCGGAGGCAGAAGCTCCGCAAATGAGGGAAAGTGCTACCATTGAAAGGTATTTTTTCATATAGCGGGTTTTAGTTGATGTAGTCTGCCAGGTCATCCTCGGAGAAGCCTGCGATGTAGTCGTAGCGCTCCTGGTTCCAGGACTTGGCCTTGCCGACGAACACCCTTGCTGACTTCGCGAAGTCCGCGCACCGCTGTGAGTCCAGCACGAGGAGCCAGCCCATGATGATGTGACCGGCCATCTCGACCAGACGGCGGGCGTGGAAGTCGATGTAGGTATTGTCATGTCCGTGTACGAGGGCGCAGGCCTGCTCGTACTGTGCGGCCATCTCTACCAGGGTCTTCTTAAGAGTTGCATACTCGGGAGCCACCTCCTCTGCCTCGTACTCGCGTATCCTGGCGAGGTAGGCGCCGGTGGTCACGTAGCGGATGGCGGCCACTGTCTGGAGCTGGGATGTACCTTCATATATAGTGGTAATCCTGGCATCGCGGTAGATGCGCTCCACGGGATACTCCTTCATGTAGCCGGAGCCGCCGTGCACCTGTATAGCGTCGTAGGCGTTCTGGTTGCAGTACTCGCTGGACATCATCTTGAGCACAGGGGTGAACATATCGGCATAACGCTGATACTTCTTCATCTCCTGACGCTCCTCGGGGGTGAGCTTGCGGGTCTCGGCGAGGAAACCGTAGGACTTGTAGATGTCCACGAAACGGGTGGTTTCATAGAGGATTGCACGGGAAGCCTGCAGCTTGGCCTTCATCACGGCGAGCATCTCGGATACTGCCGGGAACTCGATGATGGCCTTGCCGAACTGACGGCGCTCGCAGGCATACTTGTAGGCCTCGCGGTAAGCGGCCTCGGAGATACCCACTGACTGGGCGCCGACTCCGAGACGGGCACCGTTCATCAGCGACATCACGTACTTGATGAGGCCCATGCGGCGCTCGCCGATGAGCTTGGCGGGAGCATTCTTGAAGACCAGCTCGCAGGTAGGAGAGCCCTTGATACCGAGCTTGTTCTCAATCCTGCGGACAGTCACGCCGCCCCATTTCTGGTCGTGTACGAAGTAGGACAGGCCGCGGCCGTCGCGGGTACCTTCCTCGGAACGGGCCAGGACGAGCTTGATCTGAGCGTCACCGTTGGTGATGAACCTCTTCACACCGTTGAGCATCCACATGCCCTTCTCCTCGCACCACTCGGCCTTGAGCATGGCGGCCTGAAGGTCGGAGCCGGCATCGGGCTCGGTCAGGTCCATGGAGCAGGTATCGCCCTGGGGGATACGGGGCAGGAACTCGGCCTTGATCTCCTCGGAGGCGAACTCGTGGATGGTCTCGGCGCAGTCCTGAAGGCCCCAGATATTGGCAAATCCGGCATCGGCCCTGGAAACCAGTTCCTCAGCCATCACGTAGGGCACGAGGGAGAAATTCAGTCCGCCGTACTGACGGGGCAGGGACATACCGTACATGCCGGCCTGGGTGAGCACCCTCTGGTTCTCGGCTGTACCGGCGGCGTAGGTCACGCGGCCGTTCTCACATACAGGGCCGTCGTGGTCCACCTGTTCGGCGTTGGCGGCTATGGTGTCGGCGCAGATCTCGCCCATGACCTCCATCACCTTGTCGTAGGAGTCGATGGCATCCTCGACATTGCAGGGAGCGTAGTCATAGACTCCGCTGTCCTTGAAATCCTGTTCCTTCAGCTCCACTATCTTCTGCATCAGGGGATGCGAGAGCTGAAACTTCAAATCACTGTTGTCTGTATAAAAATTTGCCATGACTTCTTCTCCTTACTTGCTGTTTTGTTTGTAGAACTTGATGAGCTTGGGTATCACCACATTGAGGTCTCCTACGATAGCATAGTCGGCTATCCTGTGGATGGGGGCCTCGGGGTCGCTGTTAATCGAAATGATCATCGAGGACTGGTCCATACCGGCAGTATGCTGGATCTGACCGGAGATACCGCAGGAAATGAAGAGCTTGGGACGTACGGTCACGCCTGTCTGTCCTATCTGGCGGGCATGGTCCGCAAAGCCTGCGTCCACAGCGGCGCGGGATGCTCCCACCTCTCCGCCTAGGGTCCTGGCGAGCTCGAATATCAGGTCGAAATTCTCCTTGCTGCCCACTCCGAAGCCGCCGGCCACGATGATCTGGGCGCCCTTGATGTCGATCTTCTTCTCCTCAATCTCGCGGGCCACGATCTCCACGGTCAGGTCGCTGTCCTTCAGGATAGAGTTGACGTCTATCTCCGAGATGCGTCCGGCCACGGGTGCGGCCAGGGGAGCCTTCTTCATCACACCCTCGCGGACAGTGGCCATCTGGGGCCTGTGCTCGGGGTTGACGATGGTGGCGATGATGTTGCCTCCGAATGCGGGGCGGATCTGGTACAGGAGGTTGTGGTACTGCTTCTCCTTGTCCTGGTGGTCACCGATCTCCAGGGAGGTGCAGTCGGCGGTAAGGCCGCTGTGCAGAGCGCTGGAGACTCTGGGAGCGAGATCCCTGCCCACGGAGGTGGCTCCGAAGAGGGCTATCTGAGGCTGTTCCTTGCGGAAAAGGTCAATGGTAATCGATGCGTAGGGCAGTGTGCGGAAGAACTCCAGGCGCTTGTCGTCGGCCAGGTGCACCACTGCGGCACCGTAGGAATAAAGCTCGTCGGCCAGACCTCTGACATCATGTCCTATCAGCAGGGCCTCCACGTCGCAGGAGAGCGAGGCAGCCAGGTCACGGGCCTTGGTCATCAGTTCGAGACTCACGTCGCAGAGGCGTCCTCCGTCGGTCTCGCAATATACTATAATGTTGTTCATGTCGTCTAGCGTTTTAACAGATTAACCGATTGTATGACTGGATATCAGCTCCTTTACGAGACCCTCGATGTCAGCGTCCGAGTCCGAGAGGGTCCTGGACTCCTTGGCCTGGAGGATGATGTTCTCGATCTTCTTCACCTTGGTAGGCGAGCCGGAGGAACCGTAGCTCTTCTCGTCTCCGCCTATCTCGGCGAAGCCCCACTCGGGTATCTGGAAATGCTCGGAGCACTTGCCTGAGGCGGCATACTCTGAACCGGAAGCCTGGTCCTCGGAAACGGTGCGGGCTCCTTTGTAGCGGAGGAGCTGCTTGGCGTTGCGGGGCCTGCATGCGGCTGCGGTGCCGGTCACGGTGATCAGCACGGGCAGAGGGGAGGACACCACTTCGATGCCCCGCTCCAGCCTGCGGCGTACGGTCACTCTGTTATCGTCGATGTACAGTACTTCTTCTGCGTAGGTAATCTGAGGCCAGCCCAGCTTCTCGGCTACCTGAGGGCCCACCTGGGCTGTATCACCGTCAATAGCCTGACGGCCTGCGATGATCATGTCCGGGGCAATCTTGCGGACTGCCTGGGCCAGCGCGTAGGATGTGGCAAGGGTATCGGCTCCTGCGAACTTCCTGTCGGTCAGGAGGACTCCTCCGTCAGCGCCTCTGAAGAGGCCCTCGCGGATGATGTCGGCGGCCCTGCCGGGGCCCATAGTCAACAGATGGATTTCCACGTCCTTCAGACGGTCCTTGATCCTGAGCGCCTGCTCGAGGGCATTCATGTCTTCAGGATTGAAAATAGCAGGTAATGCGGCGCGGTTGACCGTTCCGTCCTCCTTCATCGCATCTTTTCCTACATTTCTGGTGTCCGGCACCTGCTTGGCCAGGACCACGATTTTCAATTTTCTGCTCATTAGGTTTAATACATTAATCCGGGCAAAGGTAGGAATTATTTCTCAGACTGCAATGCCTTATGGATAGCGGCGGCAGCCCGGCGGCCGGCGCCCATCGCCAGAATCACAGTCGCCGCGCCCGTCACGGCGTCGCCTCCGGCAAACACCATCGGGCGGGTGGTGGCTCCGTCCTCATCGGCAATGAGGCAGCCCCGGCGGTTGGTCTCCAGTCCCGGTGTGGAACGGGCAATCATCGGGTTGGGAGAGGTACCCAGGGACATGATGACGGTGTCCGTCTCAATCTCAAACTCGGAGCCGGGCACAGGCACGGGGGAGCGGCGTCCCGACTCGTCGGGCTCGCCGAGCTCCATGCGGATGCAGCGGATACCGCGCACCCAGCCCTTCTCATCTCCCAGAATTTCCACGGGATTGGTCAGCAGGCGGAACTCTATGCCCTCCTCCTTGGCATGGTGCACCTCCTCCACTCTGGCGGGCAGCTCCTTCTCGGTGCGGCGGTAGACCACGGTCACCTCAGAGCCCAGGCGCAGGGCGGTGCGGGCGGCGTCCATTGCCACATTGCCGCCTCCGACTATCACCGACCTGCGGCCGGAGAATACGGGGGTGTCGTATGTCGGATCGTAACCGTGCATGAGGTTGTTGCGGGTGAGGAACTCATTGGCGGAGAACACTCCGTTGAGATTTTCCCCGGGGATGCCCATGAACTTGGGCAGACCGGCTCCCGAGCCTATAAAGACTGCCTTGAAGCCCTCCTTGTCGAAGAGGTCATCCACTGTGACGGTCCTTCCCACCACCACGTCGGTCTCTATCTTCACTCCGAGGCGGCGTACATTCTCCACCTCGTACTCCACTACCTCCTCCTTGGGCAGACGGAACTCGGGGATACCGTACTGCAGCACGCCTCCGGCCTTGTGCAGCACCTCGAAGACGGTGACGTCATAGCCCCAGCGGGCCAGGTCAGAGGCACAGGCCAGACCGGCCGGACCACTGCCCACCACTGCGACCTTGATACCGTTGGCGGGAGCCTTGTCAGCGAAGCGGACTCCGTTCTGACGGCTCCAGTCCGCCACGAAACGCTCGAGCTTGCCAATGGCCACCGGCTCGCCCTTGACTCCCAGGATGCAGGAACCCTCGCACTGAGTCTCCTGGGGGCAGACACGGCCGCAGACCGCGGGCAGGGAACTGTCCTGAGAGATGATGCGGGCAGCCTCCCTGATGTCTCCGGCAGCCACCTTTGATATAAATGCGGGTATCTGGATGGAAACCGGACAGGCCTCCACGCAGCGGGGTTTCTTACAGTTGAGGCAGCGCGAGGCCTCCAGGACGGCCTCCTGTTCATTGTATCCGTAGCATACTTCCTGAAAATTATGCGCCCTGACAGCGGGATCCTGCTCGCGTACAGGGACTCTGGGTATCTTGTTTGCCATTGTGTATCCTCCTGATGTTGTTATTGATGCAGTCCTATGTGACACTGGTGGTCCTTTTCCTTCTCGATGTCGCGGTACATGCCCTGACGGCGCATAGCCTCCTCGAAGTCCACGTCGTAGGCATTGAACTCCGGTCCGTCCACACAGGCGAAACGGGTCTTGCCGGCAATGGTCACACGGCAGGCGCCGCACATGCCGGTACCGTCCACCATCAGGGTATTGAGGCTGACGATCAGAGGGATGCCGTACTGACGTCCCTTGAGGGTGACGAACTTCATCATGATCATGGGGCCGATGGCCACCGCCTGGTCATATTTCTCGCCGGAGTCCAGCAGACGGCCCATGATGTCAGTCACCAGACCCTTCTCACCGTACGAGCCGTCGTCAGTGCATATATAAAGGTGGTCGCAGACGGCCCGCATCTCCTCCTCGAGGATTACCAGGTCCTTGTTGCGGGCACCGATTATCACGTCCACCTTTGCCCCGGCCTGATGCAGGTACTTCACCTGGGGATATACGGGGGCAGTTCCCAAGCCTCCCGCTATGAAGAGATAACGGCTGCGCGAGAGCTCCTCGGGACTCAGATGTATAAACTCGGAAGGCTGACCGAGCGGCCCGACCACATCCGCGAAGGACTCTCCGGCCTCATAGCTGCAGATGATGCGGGTAGAGGCTCCCACGAGCTGGGTGACGATGGTCACACTGCCTTCCTCGCGGTTGTAATCACAGATGGTCAGGGGGATACGTTCATTCTTCTCCCCTGCCCTGACTATCAGAAACTGTCCCGGCTGGGCTGACTGCGCAACACGGGGCGCCAGAACGTCCATCAGACAGATGGCCGGCGTCAGAAATTTCTTCCTAAGTATTTTGTACATAATCTATAATGAGTGTGTTATTCCTGCTTAACCTCACCCAGGACCTCGTAGCCGAGTTTCTCGATGGCGGCCGCCAGTTTCTCCTTGGTCGTCTTTCCCGGGTCATACTTCACCCACACGGTCTTGTCGTCAAGGGATATCTTCAGGTCCTTGACTCCCTTCTCAAACGGGATGTTCTCCTGAACTTTCTTGACACAGTTCTCACAGTGAAGGTTTACAGAGAATACGACTTCCTGCAGCGGAGCCTTCTTTTTCTGGGCGTACGAATTTACGGCAAAAAATGACAACATCAATACGGCAACGGCCGTTTTCATAAAAATTTTAAACGTTTTCATACTTTTAAATATTTTAAAATTTGGCAAAAATTATTTCCAAAGGGTAAATCTCATTCCGGCATAAGCTGTTACTCCTGTCAGGGGACCCCAGATCACCGAAGCGTTGAAATCAGCAGACCAGGGGTTCTCCGCCCCGATTATGGGATGCTCCTGACGGTAGTTGGTGATATTCTCGACTCCGAAATATACGTCCACCCCCTTGAACTTGCGGGTAATCTGCGCAAAGAGCACCGGATATACAGGGCTCAGCCCGCTCTCTCCCGGGGCTACGGCAAAATCGGGAAGTCGCGACGGTCCGTTGAGCTGAGCGGTGAAATCGAAGGTCCATATATTCATCCTCGTGGCATACTGGAGGTTCAGGACTCCTTTGTAACGGCTGACGAGGGGCCTTTCAACCAGCCCCCTGTCCCGCAGCCACACCTTGGAATCCGTGTAACGGAAGGTGGCCAGGACGGTGAAGCGTTCGAAAGGCTCTACGGAGAAATCCACCTGCCAGGTATTGGTGTACGACGGACCCTCGAGATTGTAGATGCTTACAGCACTCCAGTCATATTCCTGATCGACAATAATCTGGCTGGTGAAGTCACTGCGGAAGTAGTCAAGGCTGAGATAGGAGTTGTCCTCGTAACCCATCGGAATGTAGAAAGTGACATTGCCTCCGTAGGTCCAGGCAGACTCCATGCCCAGGTCAGAGGCGATATCTATCCGGCGTCCGGTGGACATCATGCCGAGATTGTCCACCACTGCATTGGGCGAACTGGTGCCGCGGCCTCCAGAGGCCCGGATGACGAGCCAGTCCGCAGGAGCCCACTTCAGATTGGCCCGGGGCGAGAGGAAAAGCCCGTAGAGACTGTTCCAGTCGAGGCTCAGGTCAGCCACCAGCGAGAATTTCTCTCCCAGGGTATAGGTATATTCTCCGTAGACTCCAAGAGAATTCTCCCGGCGCGAGAGATCGAAGTCAGTGAATACGGCCTGACCGGATGACGACAGAGGATCTACGTAGCCGTCATGCAGTATCTGGCCGTACCCGTCGAAGAAATCCCGAATACCGAAAGTAAAACGGTGAGAGTCATTCGGTATGTCCTGGTACATGATATTGAGAAAGCCTGAGTTCTGTTTCCCGAAAAAGCTCTTCAGGCCGAAATAGGAATCGAACTGATGATATGTGTAGTCCGCCACCACGGCTATGTTGCGGGAGTTGTCGGCATTGAGCGGGACGCCGACCTTGAGATAACCGTTGACACCCCGGTTGGTTATGCTGGTACCCCAGGGCACGTTCATCGTCCTGAGCGAGTCCACCTGATGCCGGCCGAATGACATCTGCCCGCCCAACCGGCTATCGTACAGGGCTTTTATCCCGAATCGCACCTGTACCCCGCCATCATCGTAATAAAGCCACCGGTTGGCTATGTTCAGATGGGTCGTAAGGGGCTCGTCCCTGAATCCGTCTCCATTCATATCGTGGTCCATAAAAGAATGGGAAGCATGCGCCATCAGGACTGTCGACCACTTGCTGCCTATCTGCAGGGAGGACGCGGCATTAAGCTCCCCCATCAGCATGCTGTTGACGAAGGCATTGAGGAACAGAGGCTTCTCATCAGTAGGCTTGCGGTGCTCGACATTGATCTGGCCGGATATGGCCTCCACTCCGTTGATGACCGACGAGGGCCCCTTGGCTATCTGGATGCTCTCGAGCCACTGCCCTGGGATGTAGGACAGGCCGAACGGGGCCGCCAGACCGCGCATCACCGGGCGGTTCTCGTCCAGCATTGCGGTATAGATGCCGGACAGACCGAGCAGACGAATCTGACGGGCACCGGTAACCGCGTCCGAATAGCCGACGGACACCGAGGCCGAGTTCTCGAAGCTCTCGGCGAGATTGCAGCAGGCCATCTTGTTCAGCCCCGCCGAGGATATGACCTCGGTCCTGACATTTGCCAGCCTTGAAAGATAGTTGGCGTCTCCGCGGGCCGTGACGACAGTCTCTTCCAGCTCATTGTCGCTGCGCAGGAATATCTCCACAGTCTTCTGATCCACAGATACCCGGAGCGTATCCCTGACATAGCCGAGAGCCGCCGCCACCAACGCGGCATCCTGTTCCGCAATCCTCTTAATATTGAACTTCCCGTTTTCATCGCAATCGGCGTATACCTCCGACCCGAGCCAATAGACCGTAGCAAAAGCTACCGGTTCCCTCTCCCCGTCAAGATTGAGAGTGTACACTGTTCCGGAGAGAGTACCGTACGATTGCTGCGCATGAGCACAGACAGCGGCACAGAGCAAAAGTGCCGCGATAACCGTTTTATTCTTCATTTCAACACTGTTTAAAAAAGTGTTATATCCGTCATGCAGTGTGAAATTTCAGAAATAATGGCGAAGATAACGCTTTTTGCGTATATTTGTTTGATATAATTTAAATTTAACTCAACATGAAATTTCTGAAAAGTCTTCTTGCGGCCATTCTTGGCTCGTTTATCGCATTAGGACTGCTCTTCCTGCTGGCCATCGGCATGATAGGCGCGCTGATGCCGGCAGAGGAAACAGTCTCCGTAGCCCCCTCTTCAGTTCTTAAAATCGACCTCGGTTCTACAATCGGAGAACAGACTGTCTCCGACCCGCTCGACCTCAGCTCCATCGTGCCCTACGCAGGCAGCACCTCAAGCATCGGCATTCTCGATGCCGTAAGGGCCATCGACTATGCGGCCACCGATCCTGCCATCAAGTTCATATACCTGACCAACTGCGGATCCTCCAGCGGCATTTCCTACATGGAGGAGCTTCGCGGAGCACTCGACAGATTCCGGGCCTCCGGCAAGCCAGTGATAGCCTATGGTGAGAACTTCTCCTTCGGAGGCTACTACCTCGCCTCTGTAGCCGACAAGATCTACGCCGACGAGTTCGCCTCGAACAACATCCTCGGCATAGCCACCACCATCATCTTCCTCAAGGACATCCTGGACCGCTTCGGCGTGGAGATGCAGCTCATCCGCCACGGCAAATATAAATCCGCCGGTGAGCAGTTCATCGCCAGCGACATCAGCGAGGCCAACCGGGAGCAGAACCAGGCCATGGTGGACGCCCTCTGGCAGGCAGCCGCAGGCAGCATCTGCGAGTCCCGCGAAATTTCTCTCACTGACCTGGACCGCATGGTCAACAACCTGGAGCTCAACACCGCCCAGGACATGATCGAGGCCGGGCTGGTAGATGAGCTCCGCACTGTCAACGGCATGGAGCAGGAGCTGGTGACACTCTCCGGCGCAGAAAAGCTCAAGGACGTGAAAATGATAACACTGGACAAGTACATCAAGGCACGTATCAAAACCGACTACAAGGCCAAGGACAAAATAGCCATCATCTACGCCGACGGCCAGATCAATCCTGACGGCAGCTCCGACGGCATCACAGCCGACAAGTTCCAGCCCATCATCCGCGACTTACGCGCCGACAGTTCCGTCAAGGCAGTAGTCCTCAGGGTCAACTCACCCGGAGGCTCGGTACAGCCGGCCGAGATCATACGCACGGAGCTTGAGCTGCTCCAGCAGGAAAAGCCCCTGATAGTGTCCTACGGCACCATGGCCGCCTCGGGAGGTTACTGGATCTCTGCCGGAGCGGACAAGATCTATTCCAACAATACGACCCTTACCGGCAGCATCGGAGTATTCAGCATGCTGCCCTCCCTGGAAAAAACATTCAAGGACATAGCCCACGTCAATCCGGTCACTGTCCGCTCGCACCGCCATGCCGACATGGGTTCGATGACCCGCAGCCTCGACCGCGAGGAGACAGCCGCCTTCCAGGAGCAGGTGGAAATGATCTACGACCATTTCATCGACATCGTGGCTGAGGGCCGCGGCCTTACTCCCGAAAGAGTGGACGAGATCGCCCAGGGACGTGTATGGTGCGGCAACGAGGCCCTTGACATTGACCTTGTCAATGAGATAGGAGGTCTGAAGGACGCTGTCGACTATGCAGCCGTGGCGGCAGGCCTGGACAGCTACAGAATAGAAGCCTGGCCCAAGGCCCAGAGCAGCCTGGACAAACTGATGGACAGCTTCGGCTCAGCCAGCGCGGCAGTGGAGACTCTCACTGAGCCCGAGAAGATCATGGAAAGCCTCTTCGAGTCCGTCAAGGCGGAGAAAGGCATCTACGCCAGATTACCTTACATTTATTATTTCGAATAGGACCCCCTATCTGGAAAGAATCGAGACCCCGGCGACCACGGTTGTCGGGGTTTTTATCTTGAAGCGGTCGTCGATACGCAGTCCGGGCAGACATACTATACTGCCGTCGGCATCCAGCAGCACCGGCTGGGCCTGTTTCTGTATCCTGTCCAGCTTGAGATCCGTAAAGAAATCGCTCAGCTTCTTCGACCCCCTCCGCATCCCGAAAGGACGGAAACGGTCCGCTGGCCTCCAACCCCGGCACAGCAGGGGCATATTGAGGCCATCAGCCGCAAAATACAGCACAGAACCGTCGGACACAGGGCTGAAGGCCGCCGGTTTCGGAAAGAAATCTATCCGGAAACGCAGTCCTTTGAAATCATAGACCCCGGGCCTGTCGATACACAGCTCTCCTTCCTCCTCCCGCATCAGGGGATAGACCTTCATCTTCTCAGTCCCGTAGAGCAGCTCGTGGCTCCCTGAGCGGAAAACGCGTCCATTCTGTCCTGAGTCCATGCACCGCACGATATCCGCCACCTGCCCGCTGTTGAAACCATATTCGCGCAGCATCCGGTTAAGCCAGTAACCGCAGTGGCCTTCAGTCAGCAGAGCGCGCGTGTCAATAAGAAGCACACCTCCATCCTGCGTGCATGTTCTGGAACGGACTCCCTCATAGACCCCGTCGATAATCTGAGAGGCCTCGCGGAAATATTCCGAATCACGGCGGACGGTATTGAGGAACGAGGGATTGATCTTCCTGAATTCGGGGAAAATGATGTTTCTCACCCTGTTGCGGGCATAATGCGACTCGAAGTTGGTATGGTCGTCACGGTAAGAGACGCCCTCTTCCGCCACATAGGCCCGGATCTGCGCCCGGGACACCCCCAGCAAGGGACGGATGATACGTCCGTTCCGGACCGGTATACCGGCCAGTCCGCGCAGCCCTGTGCCTCGGGCGATATTGAGGAAAATGGTCTCTATGCTGTCGTCCAGATTATGGGCAATAGACAGAAAATCAAATCCTTCGGAATCCATGAGTTCCTTGAAGAAACCGTAGCGCAGCTCCCTGGCAGCCATCTGCGTAGATACAGAATTCTCCGATGCATAGGCCTTCGTATCGAAGGTTCTGGTAAACACCCGCACCCCGTGGATATGGCCCCATTCCTCGACTGAGGTCATATCTCCGTCACTCTCCTCTCCGCGGAGGGAGAAATTGACATGGGCCACTGCGAACTGAGGATGCAGCTCCGAGCGGAGGAACAGCGCTGCCATGCACATGGAGTCGATGCCGCCGCTCACACCCAGAAGGTACCTGCGTCCCTCCACACGGCCGTCCGACAATCCGGCCAGCGCACTGTTGAACTCCCGGATGATGTCCATACCTATTCAGGTTTCACATACTGGCCGATGGTCCAGGTAAGTCCCAGACTGACGATTTCCTTGAACTGGACTCTGGGAGCCTCGACTCCGTTCGCGTCGGCAATCTTGATATTGTCGTCGTAGATAAGGTTGGTTCTCAGGGTCAGGGTCAGTATCTTGGTCAGCGCCAGGGACGCATCCACATCCCAGTACACCTGAATGTTCTCAGGATGGTTGATGTAATTTGAGAACAACGTCAGGGCAGAACTGATCTTGAACATCTTGTAGGCATAGTTGATGTCCATCTTGAGCTGGGCTCCGAACTCTGCCCTGACTGCCTGCCCCGGAGCATTGCCGTAGGTCTCGCGAAGCAGCTCATCCGTGACTATGACAAGATTGCCCGTTGCCGGAGAAAGGTTGAAGGACAGAAAATTGAACGGCTTGTAATTGATACCGAGACCGAGGGAGACATAACCGGGAGCCATGAACCTCGACTGGGCATTGCGTACAGTCACCTCCTCCCCTGCCTCATTGACCTCGGTTCCGTACGAGTAAGTCGGAGTCAGCTGAGTCCTGAAATTGAAGAGCGCGGAGAAATACAGCTTGTTCTTGAGCATCCATCCCCACTTGCTGTCCAGCTGGATCCGGTCATCACTCTTGTCAAACTGCTGCTTGAGGGGCGTCCCTTTCTCGAAAGACTGGATAAAACCGTAAGAGAGCTTCAGACGGTTCTCGAATATCATCTTGTCCTTGGAGTAGTTGGCATTGGCGTCTATCAGACCGTTCAGGGAGATGTTGGCCGAGCCGCCCTCTGCCCAGTTGGTCAGGGACACCTGAGAGAAGCCGACCTGGGTCAGGATGCCGTTGGTCCAGTATTTCGGGGGCTCCTTGCTGGAGGTATCGACGGCCGCCTCGTCTATGGACGAGACGATGTCGAGACACACCTTCTGGGCGGGATCCAGGGCATCGGCCTCTATATTGATTTTCTTTATCTCCTTGTACTCTATTTTTTTTCTGCCTTCGGCGCTGAGGCCACAGGGCAGAAACACGGCCAAAAGCGCCGCTATGGTAAACATCTTATTGGACACGTTCTTCAGTATTTAAAACGTCATCAGAATTATACCTGAACCCCAAGCGTTTGCCCGTCTTCATCCTCGAAGACTCTATCTTGGTGTTCATTTCTCCTACGGTAGCCTCCTTCACCATATCGTACGGGGGTACCAGAAGATCGAATGAAAGGGAATATGCTATTGCCGACTCGACGAACATCACCAGGTCCTCACGCGAGAGGATACTCTTGCCGAAGAGAGCCGTGATCTGCTTCTTCTGCCGCTTTCCCTCTACAAAGAACGCCTTCTCCCTGTTGATGAACATTCGGGCCACAAGATAGCCCAGGTCGTCATTACGGTTGTACTTGAGCGAGTCGTAGAGAAAGTTGTAGACGTTGATCACTCCGCTGTAACCGTTGTAGGGATTGTCCTTGACATACGGGTTCTTCCATACCGGATGCTCCCGGTCAAACTGGAAAATATCCGTGTGCAGGCTGAATATCAGCACGTCATCCGCAAACTTCAGCTCAGCCTCGAACTTGCCCCGGTCCCTGTACTCCAGGCGTACCCGGCGTGAGCCGTTGTTCTCGAGCATCTCGTTGAGGTCATTGCTCATCTCGCTCAGCACGTCCTTGAGGGTACTGAAAACCTCAAGACACTGGTCGAATATCTGCGACTTGGTTACAGACTTGACATTCAGAAGCCCCACAATCTTCTCCCGGGGGCTGGTGCCGTCACTGTTCATTGTATCTATTATTTTAGTATGATCTTGCAAATACCACCCTGTGCTGGGAAGGACGTCCGGAATAAACGCACTTGCCGGGTTCCTCGCACACACAGCTGTCAACAGGGATACACCTGATGGTGGCCTTGGTCTCCTCCTGGATTCTCATCTCGGTCTCCGGGGTGCCGTCCCAGTGGCAGAGCAGGAAACCGCCCTCCTCGATGCGCTCCTTGAACTCATCCCAGGTGTCCACCTTGACGGTTCTGGACTCACGGAAAGCAAGGGCTTTATTGTAGATGTTGGCCTGGATCTCATCCAGCAGGCTCCTGACATGCCCGGTCAGGCCCTCGCGAGAGGCAGAGGATTTCTCCAGAGTGTCCCTGCGGCAGATTTCCACTTCGCCCCTCTCGAGGTCACGCGGACCGATCACTATCCTGACAGGCACTCCCTTGAGCTCCCACTCGGCGAATTTGAAACCGGAGCGGACATTGTCACGGTCATCTATCCTGTAGGAGATGCCGGCAGCATCGAGTTCCTTGCCGATCTCCTTCATATAAGCCACCATACGGTCGAGCTCCTCCTGTCCTTTATAGATAGGTACCATCACTACCTGTATAGGTGCTATGGCCGGAGGCAGCACAAGGCCGTTGTTGTCGCCGTGAGCCATGATCAGGGCGCCCATCAGACGGGTGGAGACACCCCATGACGTCGCCCACACATAGTCCAGCTTGCCGTCCTTGTCCGCAAACTTGACATCGAAAGCCTTGGCGAAGTTCTGCCCGAGGAAATGGGAGGTACCGGCCTGAAGGGCCTTGCCGTCCTGCATCATAGCCTCGATGGTAAGGGTGTCGAGTGCTCCGGCGAAACGCTCGTGCTCGGATTTGTGCCCCACTATCACAGGCAGCGCCATGTGCGTACGGGCGAAGTCGGCGTAGACATGGACCATCCTCTGAGCCTCTTCCATAGCCTCCTGCGCAGTCGCATGCGCGGTATGACCCTCCTGCCAGAGGAATTCTGCTGTACGGAGGAAAAGACGGGTACGCATCTCCCAGCGCACTACGTTGGCCCACTGATTGATAAGTATGGGCAGGTCACGGTATGACTTGATCCAGTTCTTGTAGCTGTTCCAGATTATGGTCTCGGAGGTAGGTCTCACTATCAGCTCTTCCTCCAGCCTTGCGCTTGGATCCACGACCACTCCGGGGCCGTCGGGATTGGCCATCAGACGATGGTGCGTCACGACAGCGCACTCCTTTGCGAATCCCTCTACGTGCTCGGCCTCGCGACTCAGGAAAGATTTCGGTATGAATAAGGGGAAATATGCGTTCTGGTGGCCTGTAGCCTTGAACATTCTGTCAAGTTGTCCCTGCATTTTCTCCCAGATGGCATAGCCGTAGGGCTTGATCACCATACAGCCGCGGACTGCCGAGTTCTCGGCGAGGTCTGCTTTGACTACCAGATTATTATACCACTGGGAATAATTCTCTTCTTTACTTGTTACCTCTTTTGCCATTAATGTCTTGTTTAAATGGAATGATTTTTGTTAATTTGTGTGCAAAAGTAGTAATTATTGACAAAAAAGGAGGTTAGGTATGAAAAAAAGTTTAATTTTACTTTCGTTCTGTTCCGCGGTCCTGTTGACCTCCTGCGGAACATCCTCTTACTATGCATCTTCCAGCTTTGAGGACGGCATATACTACAGGCCTTCGAAAGACGTCCGGCAGGAGGCAGCCGCTGACAACAGGGAAGTCAGGGAACTCATAGACCGTACCCGTGAGGAGGCGGCACGGTTCTCGGACACGATAATCATAGCCAGCGCCAACAGCACCGTAAACCTGGACTACGTACCCGAGACACAGTATACCCTCAGGCTCGACGACACTCTGGACTCTTTCAACCAGATCAACATCAATTTCAATTTCGACGACTGGTATCCCGGATACGGCTACCGTGACTATTACTCCTACTGGGACTGGAGGTACTGGGGCGTATTCAGGCCCTCATGGTTCAACAGATGGGGATGGTATGATCCATGGTACTGGGGATGGTTCGACCCCTGGTACGATCCGTGGTACGGGCCGTGGGGCGGATGGTACGCCGGCTGGTACGGCCCCGGATGGTGGGGCGGTCACTGGGGAGGCTACTGGGGATGGTATGATCCATGGTACTACGGCTATCCCGTAGCATCCTTCCATCCCACCTATCACGGCAAGCGCAGTGTCGGAGCCCGCGCAGGCGGCATCGACAGGACTCTTGCCTCATCCGGCAGGTTCTCCGCCAGAGCCGACGGAAAGCAGGAAGCACCCTCAATGCGTGCAGTCAGAGGCACGGCAGGCGGACGCGGCACGACTTTCACCGCTGACCGCAACGGCAACAGGCTTCAAACCACCGCCGTACGCGACGGCAGGACTTTCCGGACTGCCGGTTCCCAGGTAAATCTGGGCGAACGTTACGTCAACCGCGGTTCTATCTCCACTACATTCCGCAAGCCTGTCTCCGAAAATACCGCCAGGACCTCCGGATTCCGCAGGCCGGCCGGCAGCACCGGAGAGTTCCGCAGCCCGTTCGAAGTACGCAGGTCTGTCAGCTCCGGATACGATTCCCGTTATGACAGAGGCACATCCACGACTTTCAACCGTTCCGGAAGCCTCGAGAACAACAGACGCGCCAACTTCAACAGAAGTACTACGTTCAACAGAAGCACCACTTTCAACAACAGCACCCGCTCGACAATCCGCTCCGGCACCAGCAGCTTCTCCCGCTCTTCAGCAGGAAGCCGCTCCTACAGCGGAGGCGGTTCACGCAGCGGAGGCGGAGCCAGAAGATAACTTATCAGAACCAAGCCATGTTAAAGAGAATACTCACAGTTTCAGCTCTATTTCTGGGAGTAATACAGGCCTATGCCCAGCTGACTCCCTCATATACCTACAACGCCCTGCTCCTCTCCGGCCAGTACTACGACGGTACTGCCAGGAGTATGGCGATGGGCAACGCCATGACAGCCCTCGGAGGAGACCTGGGTGCCCTGTCCTACAACCCTGCAGCATCGGGAGTATACCGCTATTCAGAGTTCACGCTCACTCCGTCACTCTATACCGGACTGAGCCACAACAATTTCCTTGGAAACAACAACAGCACTTCAAGGACCAGGTTCGCCCTCTCCAACATCGGATGGGTCGGAGCCTTCGAGACCGGCAGGACCAGAGGACTGCTCAACTTCAATTTCGCGATAACAGCCAACCAGACCAACAATTTCGCATTCCGCAGCTCCGGTTCCGGTATCCAGGGCACGTCCTCATACCTGGGCAGCCTTGCTGCGACCATGCCTGACATACCCGGCGGCAGACTGACCATCGGCGACGAATACGATGACAGGCCGTACTACCTCGACAACGTATCATGGAGCCAGGTACTGGCTTGGAATACAGGGCTCCTGGACACTCTGAACGGTCCTTCCTCATATATCGGCGCCACCGAGAACGTGGATGCCGGCGGATATTTCATCCCGGGCAACCTGGTCCAGGACTTCTACCGTGAGAGAACCGGTTACGTGCAGGACGTAGTCATCAATGCATCCGGCAATGTGGACAACATCTTCTTCTTCGGCGTAAGCGTCACCCTCCAGAGCATCTGGCTGAACGACTACACCTCCATCACCGAGAGGGCCGCCAACCCCACTGACTTCAGCATATCCGGCGGAGGCACCGGATTTACGGGCATGAGCCGCGAATACCAGATGACCACATCCGGACTCGGAGTCGACATCTCAGCCGGCTTCCTCGTCCGTCCCATAGCCGGCCTGACCATAGGAGGATCCATATCCACCCCCAACTGGATGTTCCTCAACGAGACATGGATGGAATCCATGAGCGGCAGCACGGAAATGTTCGGCAACTACTCCCTCGACTCTCCCGTAGGCACCAACTCCTACCGGATAACGGCTCCCTTCAGGTGGAATCTCGGCATCGGCTACACCTTAGGCAGTTTCATGGCTATAGGAGTGGACTACGAGAGGACTGACTATTCAGGCATACGCATGGCTGCATCAGGAGGCAACAGGGATGTTTTCAGTCTGGAAAACGAGTTCATGGGCAAATACTACCAGGCAGTCAACAATATCAGGGCAGGCATCGAGGCATGGCCTCACCAGCAGCTGGCTGTACGCCTGGGCTACAATTACTACAGCTCTCCTGAGAAGAGCTATGACAGCTCCCGCCACTATGCCTCGGCAGGCCTGGGTTTCAGAAGTGCCGGCGGCTTCTTCATCGACCTGGCATACCAGCAGCAGTGCAATTTCAACAATAACGTTTTCTCCCTGTACGACAGTTACGAAGGGCATGCAGCGCCGGTTGCCTCCGAGAGATACCTCAACTGGAAGCTGCTGCTGACCCTAGGATGGAGATTCTGATATGTCAGAATGGATGGAGAAGGCTAAAGAAGATAGGACACGGCATCAGGTCCCTCGTTGAAAAGCAGGTCCAGGGCACTCAGCCCGGATATAAAGCCGAATTTCTCTGAAAACACCTGATAATACGGTCTACAGCGGTCTCTGAACACTTCAGGGACCGCTTTTTTAGGATGAAAGGCGTCCCGCAGATCCAGGTATCCTGAGCCGTAGGATGGAATATACTCTGCCGTCAACGAGACCTCGCAGCGCACCCCCAGCAGCTCCATCAGACGGAGCGTCAGACTGATGTCCAGGTCCAGAAGCCGCGCAGGACGGGCTTCCAGGAGGGGGAATATGTCATCCTGATAATATTCGAAGAAGGCCGAGGTACGGTAGGCAGAGATAAGAGCCCGCTCATGCTGCTGAAGCCAGGGCTTGGAATAATCGACGGCAGCACCTGAAAGAGCCTTTGCGCCCGCCGGCAGTGAGACCGGCACTGTCAGAGAAAGAATACCGTCGCAGGCATATATCCTGCAACGGTTTCTATAAGTCTGCTTGACGTAGGAATCCTGCGTCTCTATAAGTATCCTGCCGGTCGCCGCAGCGGCCATGAAGTACTCTACCGGAGGAAAATACGCGGCCGAAAGTACTGCCGTACGGCTAGACATCCGCGGAGAGGTCTGAATACTTGACAATACCTCTCTTGGAGGCGCGTATGAAATTGAGGATATTGTCCCTCTCTATGCAGGGCGGCACCTCTCTCTCGACCTCCAGGCAGGCATCGCTGCGGTTGAGGCCGCTGTTGTAGATGATGCGGTATATCTCGCGGATACGGTCGATCTGCTCGTTGGTGAAGCCTCTGCGGCGCAGGCCGACATTGTTGAGACCGCAGAAAGACAGAGGTGCGCGTCCGGCCAGCGCATAGGGAGGTACGTCCTTGCCGATAAGCGAGCCGCCCTGTATCATGGCATGCATGCCTATATGCGTAAACTGGTGCGCAAGCGAGCCTCCGCCGATGATGGCCCAGTCATCCACGTCGGTTTCCCCGGCCAGACCCACATAGCTGGTCTGGATTACATGGTTGCCGATATGGCAGTCGTGGGCTACATGGGCGTAGGACATAATCAGGCAGTTGTCTCCGATCTTTGTGAGCATCTTGCCGCTGGCCGCAGTACCGCGGTTGACCGTTGCGCACTCGCGGATAACGGTATTGTCGCCTATCTCCACCCATGTCACCTCTCCGGAGAACTTCATATCCTGAGGGACTGCACCGATTACGGCCCCGGGGAAGACCTTGCAGTTTTTACCTATTTTCACATAGTCAAAAATCGTAGCGTGGGGACCTATCACGCATCCCTCCCCTATCTCGACATTCTCCGCGATGTAGCAGTAGGGTCCGATCTCCACATTCGCGGCAATCCTGGCGTTGGGGTGCACTGATGAGAATTGCATCATATTATTTGTTGTTTGTCATTTCGGTTTTTATCATCTCCCTCACAATCCGTGCCACAGTCGTATTGATCTTATGTCCGGACTTGTCCGCCACCACACGGCCCTTGATTCTGCAGCCGGCGAGAGTAAAATCTCCTATCAGGTCCAGCATCTTGTGACGGCCGCACTCGTCCGGAAAATGCAGATGGACATTGTCCAGATATCCGGACGGAAGCACGCCTACTTCCGCGACATTGAACAGGGCGGCCATCCTGGAAAGGGTCCCGTGCGGAACAGGACGCTCGACTATCACGATGGCGTTCTCCAGGTCGCCTCCCTTTATGAGGTTGTTGCTGAAGAGGAATTCCAGTTCATGAAAAAATACAAAAGTACGGCACGGAGCTATCTCCGCGGCATAATCAGTACTGCCGTCGAAGTGAATCTTCTGAACTCCCAGGACGTGGGAATTGAAGTCAACGGTAAGGTCTACCGAGAATTCATCCGCCGGATATATCGTGATTTCCGAACCAGTACCCGCATCCTTATAATGCACCGTCTCCTTTATTTTATAATAGGTACGGGGAGCATCCTGCTCCTGCAGCCCGTCGGCCCCTATCGCCTGGACATAGGACAGGGCGCTTCCGTCGAGGATAGGCGCCTCAGGCGCGTTGACGGTAACCACGGCATTGTCCACTCCCAGTCCAGTAAGAGCGGAGAGCAGATGCTCCACCGTAGAAACCCGCACCGGACCGTTCTCAAGTGTCGTGCCTCTCTGAGTCGTTGTCACATATTCGGCCAAAGCGTCCACCGAAGCATCCGGTCCCAGATCCTCCCGGATAAAACGGATACCGTGCCCCGAGGGGGCCGGAGCCACTTTCATTGTGACATTGAGACCTGTGTGAAGACCCTTTCCTTCAAAAATATATTCTTTTTTAAGCGTTTTCTGATTATCGAGCATAGACATCGTTGGTATGAAATTGTTTCTACTGCTTCCTGCCGTTGCGGCGGAAGACTGCATAGGCCCTCATAAACTCCCTATGTTCCAGCGCAGGAGTGCCGATCAGGGCCTTGCCCTCCTCCTTGACATCCGTCATAAGTCCAGCCTGGGCTCCGACCATCGTGCGGTCGGCAATATGGAGATGACCGGCAAAGCCCACCTGACCGCCGATCATGCAGGAGCGTCCGATCTTGGTCGAGCCGGCTATACCGGCCTGGGCCGCAATGACGGTGTTGGAGCCGATGACCACATTGTGCGCTACCTGGATAAGATTGTCCAGCTTGACTCCTTTCTCTATAAGGGTCGTACCCATCGTGGACCGGTCTATGACCGTATTGGCGCCGATCTCGCAGTCGTTCTCTATGGTCACGATACCTGTCTGCGGTATTTTCTTATAGGAACCGTCGGCTGTCGGGGCAAAGCCGAAACCGTCCGAACCTATCACCGCTCCGGCGTGAAGTATGCAGTTGTCGCCTATTTTACATCCCTTGTAGACCTTTACTCCAGGATACAGGATGCAGTTCTCGCCTATCGTCACGCCCTCTCCGATATAGACCTGAGGATAGATCTGAGTGCCCTTGCCGATCCTGGACCTGCGGCCTATGTACGCGAGGGGTCCCACATAGACCCCCCTGCCGAGACGGGCAGACCATGCCACGTGGGCCGAAAAAGCCCTGCCGTGCCTCTTCTCCGCCTTCATGGCGTTGAGAAGGTCCAGCAATGACGCCACCGCCTCATAGGCATTGTCCACCTTGACAAGAGTCGCGGAGACCTGTTCCTTGGGTTCGAAAGACTTGTTTATAAGGATTATGCTTGCCTTGCAGGTATAAAGATAATGCTCATATTTGGGATTGGCCAAAAAGCAGAGCGTCCCGGGCTTTCCGGACTCTATACGCGCCACCGACGACGCCTTTGCCTCAGGGTCGCCGACAATCTCTCCACCGAGATGTTCCGCTATTACTTTTGCGCTTATCTCCATATTTTAGAAAAATTTTATCTGCAAAGAAAACACTTTTTTTTGGAATATATACACAAAACCCTTATTTTTGTGCGGATTTGGAAGAGGAAAGGGACGGCAAGTCCCTTTCGTTTTATCTATAACTCACGTAACAACACTTATCCGCATGATTGAGAAACACACCATAGAACAGATCGCTGCACCATATATAGAGGAACACGGCCTCGAACTGGTGAACGTAAAAGTAAACAAGGCCAATAATATAAAGGTCTTTTTCCGCACTCCCGGCAGACCGGCGTGCATCGATGACTGCGTGGCCCTCAGCCGCTGGATTGAGTCCGGACTGGACAGGGACAAGGAGGATTTCTCCCTTATGGTGAGTTCCGCCGGAGATGCCGGCAGCAGCCCCGATGACGAGGACGAAACAAATAATAATTAAAATATAAACTGCAAAATGGAAGTAAACCTGATCAGTACGTTTGCCGAGTTCAAGGAGCTCAAGAACATCGACAGACCTACCATGATGAGCGTGCTGGAAAATATTTTCCGCACACAGCTGGAAAAAATGTACGGCTCGGCCGACAATTTTGACATCATCATCAACATCGACAAAGGGGACCTCGAGATATGGAGGAACCGCGAGGTAGTGGAGAAGGTCGAGGATCCCAACACCCAGATATCCATCGAGGACGTCCACAAGATCGACCCCTCCTACGAGGTCGGCGAGGAGTTCCCCGAGGAGGTGAAACTCTCCGACTTCGGCCGCAGGGGCATCCTCAACCTGCGCCAGAACCTCCAGGGCCGCATCGCCGACATCGAGAAGGCCAACCTCTACAACAAATACAAGGACCGTATCCACGAGATTCTTGTCGGCGAGGTCTACCAGGTGTGGAAGAAGGAAGTACTGGTAATGGACGAGGACGGCAACGAGCTGGTGCTTCCCAAGTCCGAGCAGATTCCCTCCGACTATTTTAAGAAAGGCGAGACCGTCAAGGCGGTGATTGAAAGCGTGGAGATGAGGAACAACACCCCCGTAATCACACTTTCCCGTACCTCCCCTGCATTCCTCGAGAGACTCTTCGAGCAGGAGGTGCCTGAGATATTCGACGGCCTGATCACCATCAAGAAGGTGGTACGCATCCCCGGCGACAGGGCCAAGGTGGCGGTGGAGTCCTACGATGAGCGCATCGATCCCGTAGGAGCATGCGTAGGAGTCAAGGGCTCGCGCATCCACAGCATCGTCCGCGAGCTGCGCAATGAGAACATAGACATCATCAACTGGACCTCCAACACCCAGCTGCTGATACAGCGTGTGCTCAGCCCTGCAAAGATCTCTTCCATGTCCATCGATGAGGAGACCAAGCACATACGCGTCAACCTCAGTCCCTCGGAGGTATCCCTGGCCATCGGAAAGGGCGGCAGCAACATCAAGCTGGCCAGCCAGCTGTCCGGATACGAGATAGACGTATTCCGCGAGAACGAGCCGGGTGAGGAGGAAGAGGACGTAATGCTCGACGAGTTCAATGACGAGATCGAGCAGTGGGTAATCGACGCCCTCAAGGGCATCGGCTGCGACACTGCCAAGAGCGTGCTGGCTCTGCCCGTAGAGGAGATATGCCACAGGGCTGACCTCGAGGAGGAGACAGTGCAGGACGTTCAGAAAATACTCCGCGCGGAGTTCGAATAATAGAAAAAACGAGTTACTAACTAAACAGAAAACATATGGCGGGACAAGAAAAAATCAGAATAAACAAGGTACTCAAAGAGTTCAATATCGGATTAGGGACATTGGTGGAATTCCTAAACAAGAAGGGATACGAGGTGGACGCACGCCCCGGAGCTCAGATCAGCGGAGAGGAATACGAACTGGTGAAGAAAGAATATGCCAAGGAGCAGCTCATCAAGGAGGAATCCAAAAGGATTGCCATCAAAGTCAAGGAAATAACTAAGAAAGAAGGTTCCAGACCGGAACCTGAGGAAGATTTCGGAAACGAGGTGATCATCAAGACGACGACCATCAGCCATCCCTCCTCTCCCGAGCCCGCCATCACGGAGAAGAAGGCAGAGAGTCCTCATAGTGAACCTTCCGAATCCTCAGAGACTGCAGTCTCCGACCATACTCAGGAGCCTGTCTCCGATGTCGCTGAGCCGGTTCCCGCAAAGGAGGAGCCTGCGGCTGCTGTCAATTCAGAAGATGAGGCCAGTTCCGCATCGGTGACGGACTCCGCACACACCGGAGAGCCGGCCACCGTGTCCGAGGACAGTCCGGCCCCTGCACCCAAGGAAAAAGAGACACATACTCTCAAGATTCTGGGGCACATAGACCTCAACCGGAAACCTTCAGCTCCCCGCCAGCCCCAGCCTCAGCCTGCCGGGAAAGACAGGAAAGAAGAGGCGAAAGAGCCCCAGAAGGAGCCTGAGAAGACAGTCGTCGAGCATATCGAGACCAAAGTTGAGAAACTGGCAGGTCCGGTCATCAGCGGTAAGATAGACCTCTCGGTATTCGAGAAGAAGCACACACCTTCCGAAAAAGGAGGCCACCGCAAGCGCGAGCGCATCATGAAGGGACAGAGCGAGAAAGTGGATATTACCAAAGCTGACCCTGCAAATCAGAAAAACAAAAAGAAAGACGGAGACCAGGGGCGCGGAAGCAAGAAGAACCGCAACAAGGAAAAACCCAAACCCGTACGTACGGAGATAGACGAGGACCTGATCCAGAAACAGATTAAGGAGACCTACGCCCGCATGACCGAGGGTAAGGGCAAGACCAAGAGTTCCAAGCACAAGAGAGAGAAACGCGAGCTCATCTCCCAGAAAATGGAGGAGGCGCGCGAGATGGAGCAGATGGAGAGCAGGATACTCAGAATGACGGAGTTCGTGACGGTCAACGAGCTGTCCGTGATGATGAATATCCCGGTGACAAAAGTCATCGAGGCGTGCATGAACCTGGGCCTGATGGTGTCCATCAACCAGCGCCTCGACGCCGATGCCCTGGTGCTGGTGGCCGAGGAATTCGGATACGAGGTACAGTTCGTGACTGCGGATGACGAGAACGGAGTACAGGACGAAGCGGACGACCCTGCAGAGCTGGTAGAACGTCCGCCCATCATCACAGTCATGGGCCACGTAGACCACGGAAAGACATCTCTGCTGGACTACATCCGTAAATCCAACGTAATCGCAGGCGAGGCCGGCGGCATCACCCAGCATATCGGAGCATACAACGTCAAGCTCCCCGACGGCCGCCGCATCACCTTCCTCGACACTCCGGGTCATGAGGCCTTTACCGCCATGCGTGCCCGCGGAGCCAAGATTACCGACCTGGTCATCATCATCATCGCAGCGGATGACGCCATCATGCCCCAGACCGTGGAGGCCATCAACCACGCCCAGGCGGCAGGTGTTCCCATGATTTTCGCCATCAACAAGATAGACAAGCCCGGAGCCAATCCTGACCGCATCCGCGAGCAGCTCGCCAACATGAACATCCTCGTAGAGGACTGGGGCGGAAAATACCAGTGTCAGGAAATCTCGGCCAAGAAAGGCCTCAACGTAGACAAGCTTCTCGATAAAGTACTGCTGGAAGCCGACCTGCTCGAGCTCAAGGCCAATCCCAACCGCATGGCCAAAGGCACGGTCATCGAATCGTCCCTCGACAAGGGCCGCGGATATCTGGCTACCGTACTGGTGCAGAACGGAACTCTGCACGTGGGTGATATAATGCTCAGCGGCAGCTACTACGGCAGGGTAAAGGCCATGTTCAACGAGCGCGGCCAGAAAGTCGACGAGGCCGACCCTTCCACCCCTGTATCGGTACTCGGACTCAACGGAGCTCCGACCGCCGGAGAGGTATTCAACGTCATGGAGGACGAGCGCGAGGCCAAGGACCTGGCCAACAAGCGCGAGCAGCTGCTCCGCATCCAGGGGCTGAGGACCCAGAAGCACATCACCCTCGAGGAGATCGGCCGCCGCATCGCGATAGGCAACTTCCAGGAGCTCAACATCATCGTCAAGGGTGACGTGGACGGCTCCATCGAGGCCCTCTCAGACTCCCTCATCAAGCTCTCCACCGACGAGATTCACGTAGACGTAATCCACAAGGCAGTGGGAGCCATCTCCGAGTCCGACGTCCTGCTGGCCGCAGCATCCAACGCCATCATCATCGGTTTCCAGGTAAGGCCTTCGGCCAATGCCCGCCGCCTGGCCGAGAAGGAGGAAATCGAAATCCGCCTCTACTCCGTCATCTACGACGCCATAAACGAAGTCAAGAGCGGCATCGAGGGTATGCTCGCTCCTGAGGAGAAGGAGGAAGTCACCGCCACCGCAGAGGTTCGCGAGACCTTCAGGATATCCAAGGTCGGCACCATAGCCGGCTGTATGGTCAAGGAGGGCAAGATTACACGCAGTTCCAAAGTGCGCGTCATCCGCGACGGCATAGTGGTCTACACCGGAGCCCTCGGCTCGCTCAAGCGCTTCAAGGACGACGTCAAGGAAGTCGCAGCCGGTCTGGACTGCGGTCTGAACATCGAAGGATTCAACGACATCAAGATCGGAGACACCATCGAGGCCTACCAGATAGTAGAGATAAAACGCAAGCTCTGATCTACCGCATACAGGCGGACATACAAAGATGTGAATCCGGGCTGACTCTGCTCCCCGGGTTCACATTTTTTAATTGTTACATTATTTCTTTGTCTTGTCGAAGACATGATATATCTTTGCAAACAAAATTGTTAACAATGCTTTAACCACATAAGAATCCGCTTATGAAACACACCTGCTTCCTCAGTCCGCGGACCGGAACTACATTCAGAAAGATTTTTTTCTGGAATCCTGAAGTGACCGCCTGCTTTCTCAATGCCATACTGCCGTTTGAAAATCCCCAGGAGGAAGAGATTGAGGAATGTCTGGAATTTTTCAGCCTGGCCTGCCCTTCCGCCTGCATTCCCCTTCCGTGCGGTCCGATAGGTGTGATATACAGGGACAGAAAAGGGGAGACCGCAGCTGTTGACCTCTGCCTGTGGGTTGCGGCAGGGACATGCAGCCGGGAGACCATTGCAGAAACGGCCCGCAGCAGAGCAGTCCGTATTGCCGGAAAATACGGAACTGCCGTCAAAAAAATCATTTCACTCAATCTGACAGACAGCAGCCCCCTGGTTTTCGAAGAATGCAACAACGACAGCATACTTCCAGACTTACCCCTGAAAATGATATTCATTGATCTTTCCGGAGCAAAATCCGGCACATATTTCCAGCCGTCTGACAAGCTGCTATGGCTGCGTTTTCTCAGAGACACAGGCGCAGATGGAACGGAAATAGACGTAGATACGGTCACCAGCCCTGAGGTCAGGCAGGCCCTGAGTCTTCTGGACAGCTCCGCCTATTCTTCCGAAGAGCTTAGGGAATACACTCTTTTTCTGGACAAAGCCCGTGCGGCCGGGACAGCGGCTGACAGCATCTTCAGGAATGGATTTGACCAAGGGTACGCAAAAGGCTTCGAAGAAGGCTTCGACAAATGGTACAAGGACGGTGTCAACAGCGGCATCATGGCCGGCTCCATGCAGCAACAGCGCGAGAGCGCCAGAAGGATGAAAGCCGACGGAATATCCTCCGGCGACATCATTAGATGGACAGGCATCCGGGAATATGAGCTGGATACACTCGAACCTATACAATAAGTAAAATTCCAGATACAACTGATTTGGTTATGATTTATGCAGCGCGATGCTATTGATTTCGGAACAGTAAATATCCCGTCCCTGTTCGGTAAGTATTTCGTAACCACACTGCTGGGGATGGTGAGCATGTCGGCGGTCACGGCCATCGACGGTATCTTCATAGGGCACGGAGTAGGCAGCGACGGTATAGCCGCCGTCAATATCTGCGTACCTGTATGGATGATATTCACCGGTCTCGGTCTGATGGCCGGAGCGGGCAGTTCCGTAGTGGCCTCGATACACCTGGCCCGCGGCAAGGTCAAGGCCGCCCGGCTCAACGTCACCCAGGCCATACTCTTCGTGACCATCATAGCCGCGCTGGTCGCAGGCCTCATCATGACCTTTCCCGAGACCACGGCCAGGATGCTCGGCTCCTCGGAGCACCTGATGCCCCTCGTGCTGGACTACCTGCTGTGGATAGTCCCGGCCCTGCCCTTCCAGATGTGGCTCTCAGTATCGCTCTTCATCATCCGCCTGGACGGAGCGCCTCAGTACGCCATGTGGTGCTCGGTCATAACGGCCATCATCAACACCATGCTCGACTGGCTCTTCATCTTCCCCCTCGATATGGGCGTCAAGGGCGCGGCCATAGCCACCGGCATCAGCATCGTCGTGGGCGGCTGCATGGGCATCGGCTATCTGCTGCTGCGGGCCAGGGTGGTGCGTCTGATCAAGTTGAAAATGAGCCGCAAGAGCATGCGCCTGAGCATGCGCAACATCGGCTACCAGTGCAAGATAGGCTCCCCCGCCCTGCTCGGAGAGGCCACCATCGCCGTCCTCATGTTCATGGGCAACCAGGTCTTCATGCGCTACCTCGGAGACGACGGCGTAGGCGCCTTCGGTGTGGCCTGCTACTACACCCCCTTCGTCTTCATGTTCGGCAACGCCGTGGCCCAGTCCGCCCAGCCGATAGTCAGCTTCAACTACGGAGCCGGCAAGATGGACCGCGTCCTATCCGTCAGCCGCCTGTCGATAATCACCGCCGTCATCTGCGGCTTCGTCGGCATGATGCTCTTCGTGCTCCTGCCCGGCCCCCTCGTAGGCCTGTTCATCGGCCAGGAAGGCAACGCCGCCCGCATCGCCATCGACGGCCTGCCCCTCTTCGCCCTCGGCTACATCTTCTACGTCACCAACGTAGCCTCCATCGGCCTCCTCCAGAGCCTTGAGAAGATGAAGCCCGCCATGCTCTTCGCCTGCCTGCGCGGCCTCGTCTTCATCGTCCCGAGCTTCATCATCATGCCCCGTCTGCTCGGCGACGCCGGCATCTGGCTCGCCATGGCCGTCTCCGAAGCCCTCACCACCGCCGCCATCGCCCTCTACTACTTCCTCGGCCGTAGGAGAAGCCTCTAATTTGCACTTGTGAAGTGCAAATTTTTCACATTTTTGCACTTCGCAAGTGCAATTTTGCTATATTTGCAAAAAATTACTGCATGGAAACTTTAACAGCCTTCTACAAGAAACTGCTGCGCGAAACCGGCACAGGCTTCAACAGATACCTCTACTCCGATATCAACTGGAGCAACCGCATAATCGGCATCAAAGGGCCGAGAGGCGTAGGGAAAACCACGCTGATGCTGCAGCACATCAAACAGGAGATGAACCCGGACGACGTGCTGTATGTCAATGCAGACGACATCTATTTCAGCAGCCACCGCCTGCTCGACCTCGCCGGGCTTCTGGTCCAGCGGGGCATACATTATTTCTACATCGATGAGATCCACAAATACAAGGAGTGGTCGAGGGAGCTGAAACTCATCTACGACTACTACAGCGAACTGAACGTGGTATTCTCCGGCTCCTCCGTCCTGGACCTGACAAAAGGCACGTCGGACCTCAGCCGCAGGGCCGTTCTCTATCATCTCCACGGACTGTCATTCAGAGAATACCTGCATCTCTACCACGATATACGGGTACCCGTCCTCACTCTTGACGACATCATTGCCGGCAAGCCAGAGACCTTTGACATAAAGACGCCCCTGCTGCTGTTCGAGGACTATCTGAAACGGGGCTACTACCCTTTCTCCAGAGACCCGGGCTTTGAAGAAAAACTCCGGCAGATTATCAATATCACATTGGAAAACGACATTCCCGTCTTCGCCGACCTGCCGGCCTCCATGGGACGCAAGTTCAAGAAACTGCTTGCCATCATAGCCAAGAGTGTCCCCTTCAAGCCCAACATGAGTAAACTCGCAGACCTCATAGGAGCCGGGCGCAACCAGATGCCGGACTACCTTCAATATATTGAGGATGCCGGGATGATTGCGCAGCTCCGGGACGACACCGGCGGCATCCGCGGACTGGGCAAAGTCGAGAAGGTCTATCTGGACAATCCCAACCTTATTTACGCGCTCGCGGAAAGCGAATCAGACACCGGCAGCCTCCGCGAGACATTCTTCCTGAATCAGACCCGGGTCCGCAACCAGGTCACATCCTCCGCCATCTCCGACTTCCGGATAGGCGACCGCACCTTCGAAACCGGCGGCAAGTCCAAAGGCCGCAGACAACTCGCCTCCGCCGAAGAAGGCTACATCGTCAAGGACGGCATCGAGTTCTCCTCCGGCAACATCCTTCCGCTCTGGTGGTTCGGCCTCAACTACTAACAACTGATACGCAACGTCAGTTCATTTCCCTCCATTCCGTCTTCTGCTGCCTTCTGTCTGTTTTGAAGCATCTCTCATAAAGCGTCGTTGTATAGCGGCATGCCCCTCTGTGTCTGTAATTCCGACAGCTAGTATAACGCATTGAATTTTAGAATTTTAGCATTTTATCACAATACCTACAATAACAGACTGAGGTAAAAAGAATGCTACTGTTTCTCGGAATCCGCTTCTGAGTATGCTGCAGGACGGGGTAAGATGCAAGCCGATAATTTTCTCCTGTCAGTCTGTTTCAGGGCGATATGCATAAATATCAATGCTGCAGCTAGTTGCAATCATTACAGCAAAACAGACTGGATGGGTACGTCCGGGACAAATGATTTTTGTTACTTTTGGGGCGTGAATTATCTGCTGATCATATTGGGTGCCGTGTCGCTGGGACTGGGAGTGGCGGGAATGTTCCTGCCGGTGCTGCCGACCACTCCGTTCCTGCTGCTGACGGCGTGGTGCTGGATGAAGGGGGCGCCGCGGCTGCATGCCTGGCTGATGGCGCATCCTAAGCTGGGGCCTTATATCCGGGACTTCCAGGAGCACAAGTGCATCTCCCGGAGGGTGAAGGCCGTCTCGGTCACGACCCTGTGGCTGACCATTGCCCTGAGTATCTTCCTGGTCCACCAGCTGTGGCTGCGAGTTCTGCTGGCCGCCATTGCCACCGGAGTTACTGTTCACATATTGTCCTTCAAGACTAAGAAATGAGCATGAAAAGGCCCGGTCCGCAGAACCTGCAGGACCGGGCCATTTTCCTTAAAAATCCTGACGGCCTCCCTATTTGAGGACAGTCTTGAAGAAGTCGTTGCCCTTGTCGTCCACGAGGATGAAGGCGGGGAAGTCGACTACCTCGATCTTCCAGATGGCCTCCATGCCGAGTTCGGGATACTCGAGGAGCTCGACCTTCTTGATATTGTCCTGAGCCAGGATGGCCGCGGGGCCGCCGATGCTGCCGAGGTAGAAGCCGCCGTGCTTCTTGCAGGCGTCGGTCACCTGCTGGCTGCGGTTGCCCTTGGCGATCATAATCATGCTGCCGCCGTTCTCCTGGAAGAGATCCACGTAGCTGTCCATACGGCCGGCTGTGGTGGGACCGAAGCTGCCGGAGGGCATTCCCTCGGGGGTCTTGGCGGGGCCGGCGTAGTAGATCGGGTGCTCCTTCATGTACTGGGGCAGGCCCTCTCCGCTCTCAATGCGCTCTTTCAGCTTGGCGTGGGCGATGTCGCGGCCTACGATGATGGTGCCGCTGAGCAGGAGGAATGTCGATACGGGATACTGGGACAGGTCGGCGAGGACTTCCTTCATCGGGCGGTTCAGGTCTATTTTCACACCGCCGGAATGTTTTGCGAAGCCGCCGCGCAGCTGCTCGGGAACGAGACGGATGGGGTTGCTGTCCAGGTCCTCGAGCCAGATACCGTCCTTGTTGATCTTACCCTTGATGTTGCGGTCGGCGCTGCAGGATACTCCGAGGCCGACGGGGCAGGACGCGCCGTGACGGGGCAGACGGATCACGCGGATGTCGTGGGCGAAGTACTTGCCGCCGAACTGGGCGCCGAGGCCGATGTTGCAGGCTGCCTTGAAGAGATTCTGCTCCAGCTCGATATCGCGGAAGGCGCGGCCGAGGTCGTCACCGGTAGTGGGCAGGTTGTCGTAGTACTTGGCGGAGGCGAGCTTGACGGTCTTGAGGTTGGTCTCTGCCGATGAGCCGCCGATTACGAATGCGATGTGGTAGGGAGGGCAGGCCGCCGTACCGAGGGTCTTCATCTTCTCGATCAGGAAGTTCTCGAGTTTCTCGGGATTGAGCAGGGCCTTGGTCTCCTGGAAGAGGAAGGTCTTGTTGGCCGAGCCGCCGCCTTTGGCGATGAACAGGAACTTGTACTCGCCGCCCTCGGTGGCATAGATGTCCACCTGAGCGGGCAGGTTGTTGCCGGAGTTCTTCTCCTTGTACATGTCCAGGGGAAGAGTCTGGGAATAACGCAGGTTGTCAGTGGTGTAGGTATCGTAGACGCCGTGCTGCAGGGCCTCCTCGTCGCTGATGCGGGAGCCTTCGGCGGTCTTGTCCACCCATACCCTGCGGCCCTTCTTGGCCACTACGATGGCTGTACCTGTATCCTGGCAGAAAGGCAGTTTCTGGTTCTTGGCCACGTCGGCGTTGAGCAGCATGGTCAGGGCCACGGCCTTGTCGTTGCGGCTGGCCTCGGGGTCATTGAGAATCTTGGCCACCATCTCGTTGTGCTCGGGACGGAGCATGAAGGCCACATCGTGGAAAGCCTGGCGGGCAATCAGCCTGAGTCCTTCGGGATCGACTTTCAGAATTTCCTCGCCCTCGAACTGAGCGGTAGACACATAGTCCTTGGTGACAAGATGATACTTGGTAGTATCCTCACCCATCTGGAAAAGTTCCTCGTATTTGAATTCCATATCTGTTGTTATTTATTGTTTCGTGATGGCAAAGATAGTAATTTTGCGCACGCGATTAACCGACTGCACACACGAAATGACTACTGCCAAAGAAAAAATGCTGAGCGGCGAATGGTATGACGCCGTGGGCAACCCCGAACTGACGGCGGAGCTGATGGCCTGCCGCGACAAGATCTACGAGCTCAACCGGCTGCACCCCAGGGATACAGCCACCCGCGACATCCTGCTGCGCTCGATCATCGGCCACATGGGCCGCAACGTCGTCATCCTCTCCCCCTTCTTCTGCGACTACGGCACCCAGATATCCATAGGTGACGACACCTATATCAATTTCAACCTGACCGTACTCGACGAGGCCCCCGTCACCATCGGATCCCACGTCTTCATAGGTCCGGGCTGCAGCCTGCTCACCGCCGTCCACCCCCTCGACGCGCAGGAGCGCAACAAGGGCATCGAGAAGGCCCTCCCCATCACCATCGGGGACAATGTCTGGCTCGGCGGCAATGTCACCGTCCTCCCCGGCGTCTCCATCGGCGAAGGCTCGGTCATCGGAGCCGGCAGCGTCGTCACCCGCAGCGTCCCGCCACACACCATCTGCGCCGGCAATCCCGCGCGTATCCTCCGCTGGCTGTAATTCCTTCGGCAAGTATCTGACTCATTCGGAAGGAGTAGGGAAACTTAAACTATTATCCTATCACTACTGACGGAAAAACAATTTAAGGTCGAAAAATTCGACCTTAAACAACAGAGGTTATCGAAAATTTCGACAACCTCTGTCATACGATCCCTCCCGAAGAAGTGAGAGAACTCACAAATACCGTCAAGCGGAAAAAGTAATCAGTCCTCCTTGCGCAGCGCGATGACTGGAGCTGTATTGATGGCGACAATGCTCTGGTAGAGAATCGTGAGGAAGGCAATGGCGCAGGAGAGGACTCCGGAAGCGAGGATGAGAACCCACTGGAGCCAGGGAGCGGCGGTGTAGGAGAACTGGCTGAGCCATGCGTCGGTGAGCAGCCAGCTGACGGGAACGGAGACGACAAAGGCAATCAGCGAGAGCATAAGGTACGAGATGACTATCTGGCGCAGGACAAGGCGCTTGTCGGCTCCGAACACCTTCTGCACGGCTATGTTGCGGCTGCGGGCACGGATATAGTAGGTACTCATGGCAAACAGGCCGAGGGACGAGACGAATACCGCGATGACCGTGAAGATGATGATTATCTTCTGCAGCCGGGTGTATTCCTCGAAGGTGGCGGCTATCTCGTCCTCAATGTACGCGGCGTCGAAGGCCCCGTCAGGGCGGATGCGGCTGTACGCCTCCGCTATGCGCTCGTATGCCTCGCCATGGTCTCCGGTTACCTTGACCAGGATATTCCAGGGCGTACGGTTCTCCGGATAAACATCGTACATGTAGATCATGGCCGCCGACTGGTCATAGAGCAGGGGACGGATCTTGAAGTCGTAGTACACTCCGGCAATAGCATCCGTGTAATAACCTACCTTTTCGTTTCCGAACCGGACCTCAGTGGCCGTCTCCGGCAGGCCCGCCTCCTTGAAGGCATATTCATTCCAGTACCATGCCGTCTCCGCCAGGTGATTGTCGGACTTGAGCCTGAGGCCGAGAATATTGAAATACGCCGAGTCCCCGCGTACCAGCTGGAAGCCGAGCAGACCGCCCTGATAATACTTGGTATTGTTATTCGTGCCGTACAGAGGTGTACCCTCCCCGAAACCTGCCGACTCCACGAACGGCATTGCCTCCACCGCCTCCCGGAACTCCCTGATCTGGCTTCCGGAGGTGAAAATGTCGCTGGAAACATTGAGGATATCCTCAGTATTGTATCCTAACGGAGCGTGGATCATAGCCCTTATCTGGAAGAGCATCATCAGGGAGACCGCAATCATGGCCACCGCCACCACCTGCTGGATGACTATCAGCGCCTTGCCGAACCACGAACGGATCTGCAGGTTGAACGAGCCGCGCACGATGTCGATAGGCTTTGCCCTGGAAATCGTCAGCGCGGGGATGATGCCCGAAAGGAAGCCTATTACGGCGATTCCTACGACAATAAGCAGGGCTATGGGCAGGGTAATCTCCGCCAGTACCGAGAACTCATAACCGAGCAACCGGGAGGCGTACGGGGCCAGGGCTTCGGCAATCAGCACGGCCAGCACCGTCGATACGGCTGCAAATGCAGTGGCCTCCGCTATCATCCTCCATATCACCCCTGCCCTGCTCTCTCCGAGCAGCCGGCGGGTGGCCATCTCCTTGGCGCGGCGTCCCGACTGGGCCACGGTCAGGTTGATGTAGTTGAGCACCGCGAACAGCATCAGGATGATACAGGCGGCCAGCAGAATCCTGACCAGCTGACTGTCTCCCTGATTGATATTGCCCGTAATGGACTGGGACTCATCGAAGAAATACACGTCCCTGAGGGGAATGAAGAAGACCTTGTCCACCATATTTTCCGAATAGGCCCACCATACCTTTCCCAGATAATCCCTGATCTCCGGTATCTTGGCCTGAATATCGGAATTCGGCCAGGTCATGATGAAAGTGTCGAACCGTCCGGTGTTGCTCATCTCCTCGTTGTTCGCACCGTTGAGCTCCGCCATGATATCGGCGCGGCACATCACATCGCAGTACTTGATTACCGAATGGTCGATATCCTCCATAACTCCAGCCACGGTAAACGTATAATCCCCGTCCCCGACAATACTGTAAGTCAATGCCTGGCCGACAGGATCCTTATCGGGGAAATAAGTGTCCGCAAAACGCCGGCTTATCACGGCACTGCGGTCCGATGCCTTCCACGCCTCCACGGAGCCGCTGAGCAGACGGAAGGAGAATATGTCGAAGAACGAGCTGTCTGCGTAGGAGGTCTGTGCCGGTATCGCTGCATCATTACCGGCTATATGCAGTTCCCCGAGTCCGGTTATTCCCGAACCTGACAGATACGAAGTGGCCTTCTCCACCTCCGGGAAATGGTCGAGGAGATGCTTCTGCAGGTAGTACGCGCTGCCGATGAAGTCCTCGTTGGCGTAGATATAGATGCGGTCCGCATTCTCCTGGAAGGAGTCGGTGGTCAGCTGCCGGCTCACGAACACAGCCAGCAGCAGCACGAAGGCCAGGGAGACTGTCAGACCGAAAAGGTTGATAAAGGCGTAGAGCCCGTTCTTGCGGATGAAGTTGAGAAACGATTTCATTGGTTATAGTATTTGAACGTTTTCCTTTTTTGTTTGCCTACTCTTATAACCAAAATCGTGCCAATGTTTGCAACTTGCTTATTTACAGAATATTACCATATTCAACTGTCACCTCAATTGTATACATTTCATACATTTTAGTGTATGATTTTTTGAAATTGTAAAGAAATCATACAGACGCAGCATACGCAGCGATGCTCTTGACTACCGAAGACAACCCTATGAGCAGAATTACACCTCCGGATATGCGGGTCAGCCAATGGAGCTGGCCAAGAGTGAGGCTATTACGGAGCCTGTTGATACTCCATGTAATCAGGAACCATGTTCCCGCTGAGCCAAAGACAGTACCAGCCCATTCCGCCAGCATCGCCGGCTGCCTGGATGTATCGAATCCAAGAAAGGTAAATAACCAGAGCATGCAGACCAGTGTACCGGGATTGGTGACCGATATAAGAAATCCGTTGAGATATTCCCGCGCATGACGCGCCGGAGCGACCGCGCGGGCATTGACCTCATCGACATTCCTGCTGCGGACCCGCTGACGGCTCAGTAACAGATTGAGCCCGGTTACGCAGATAATCATACCGCCTGCCAACAGAACCCACTCCTCATGGGCATCTATGAAACCGCTGATAAACGAGAGGGCAAACAGAGCCAAGGCAGAGTAAAGCGCATCACTGCTCGTCCCACCAAGCCCTACCGACAGTCCGGACACACGTCCGCGGGCCAAGGTACGCGGGATGCACAGCAGTCCGAGAGGGCCCACTGGTATCGAAACTATAATCCCGACAATCAGACCTTTGAGAAATCCTAAAATCATTTTTCTACTTCTGCAAAAATAATCAAAATCCTCAATTCCCCACACCGTTGTTATTATTAACTAAAATTTTAGTTGCATATTTAAAAATTTAGTTATAGCTTTGTGGTCAGAAACTGAAAATACCCACATCATGGCAAAAATAGTCAAGGAAGAACGGCAGGAGCTCACACGCGCCGAGCTCGAGATAATGCAGGTAATCTGGAAGAAGGGGAAGGTGCTGGTACACGACATCCTGGAGGAGATGCCGGAGCCGCGGCCGGCGTACAACACTGTATCGACCATCGTGCGGATACTGGAGAGCAAGGGCTTCGTCTCGCACAAGGCCTACGGACGGACCTACGAATACTTCCCGCTCGTGGCGAAGGAAGAGTACACCGGCACCTACATGCGCACGGTACTGGACAACTTCTTCGACGGGTCCGTCAGCCGGATGGTCAACTTCTTCTCCTCGCAGAAGTCCATCTCGGTGGAGGAGACCGACGAGATCCTAAGGATCCTCAACTCAGGCAAATAAAAGACATGAAGACGGTCGAATACATAATAGAGGTAATGATCTGCAGCGGCCTGTTCCTGGTCCTGTACCGGTGGCTGCTGGCAGGAAAGGTCGGCTACAGGCTGTGCCGGGCATACATCGTCGGGACAATGCTGCTCGCAGCCCTCATCCCCGCCCTCGACGTGCCGCTGTACTCCCCCGCCCCGGAGTCCGCAGCAGAGGGGACGGCCGTCCTCCACGAATTCCGGGGGAACCTCCTACCGGAGGACGGAGGCTACGGCGGGGCCACGGCAGAGGATGCCGCCGCCACCTCCCGGAAAACCTCCGAGAAGGCCATTGTCCTGAAAACGGCCGCTGCCCTCTACGGAGTGACCGCCGCAGCCTCTATTGTCCTGATAATCCTGAATATCATACGGATACGCCACCTGCGCCGGGGAGCCCGCCTGACCCGCATGGAGGACTGGACCTTAGCCGAGAGCGGGAAGATACAGACTCCGTTCTCCTTCCTGCGGACGGTCTACATGGGCTTCAACTACAGCCCCTCCGAGCGACGGATGATCCTCTCCCACGAGGTCAGCCACGTCCGGCACCGGCATTCTTACGAGAGGCTCGTCCTCTCCGCCCTGCGCAGCCTCCTGTGGTTCAACCCCTTCCTGTGGATAGCCGAAAAGGACCTGAAGGAGGTGCAGGAATGGGAGGCCGACCGCGACGTTCTCAACGAAGGAAATGACCTGACTCTATATAGAACAGCCATCTTCAAGCAGCTCTTCGGATATAATCCGGAAATATCCAGCGGGCTGAATCATTCACTCACCAAAAAACGATTTATTATGATGACAAAGACACGACCCGGCCGCTACGCCACACTCAGGCTGGCCGCCGCCCTCCCGCTGCTCACCGCCACCTTCCTCGCGTTCGGCTGCGGGACCAAGGATCAGACACAGAAGAGTGCCGTCTCCGCTACGGCAGCCGGCACTCACAGCACTTCTCCGGACGCAGTCTCTGCCACACAGGACAGCGTACTGACCATCACTGTATCGAAAGATATGCTGACAATCGACGGTCAGCAATACAGCTCTGAGGACATAGACAAAGTCATTGCAGACAAAATCGCTGCCGGCAAGCCCACCATTGCTGAGATTGAAATCTCCGGCGGCACCGACATGGGGGCCGTGACCGACGTAAAAAACAGCCTCCGGAAGGCCGGTCTCCTAAGAGTCCGCTACACGGCAGACCTTGGCGGCGGTGCGGTACTGTCCGCTGAATCAGTACACATACTGCCTCCGGCCATCAGCGACAATGAGGAGATTACGACAGCCATTCCCGTAACCAACTGGAAATATTTCCACCAGATCCGCGTGAACAGCAACGACAGGATCATGATGGACGGATATCAGGTGACACTGAAAGAAATTCCGGAAAAGGCCGTCGGGATAATCATGGAACAGGGTATCCGCACAGATACAGATGAGGAACAGTTCCTGGGAATATTCAGCATCGGATTCAATAGAGACTCGTCCCCGGAGGTCTACGTCCAGATCCGAAACGCAATGGACAAGGCCTACAACACCGCCAGGGACAATTACTCGCAGAAAAAATTCGGCAAACCGCTCGATGCCCTTTCCATAGATGAACTGAATCAGGTCATCGGAGCCGTACCGAAGAGAATCGCCGAGCAGGACCGGATCATATACGAGGACGTGCCGCGGTAACGAAGATCCGGGAGCCCGGCTTGTTCAAGGCCGGATTCCCGGGTTTTCATGGTATCATCCGCTGATAATTTTGCTGGTTAGGAAAATTTACATATCTTTGCCGCCCGATTCAGAAATGAAGGGAAATGGAGGTGTGGCCGAGTGGTCGATGGCGGCAGTCTTGAAAACTGTTGAACGGCAACGTTCCGGGGGTTCGAATCCCTCCGCCTCCGCACTAAAAAAAGCCTGCAGCAGTTGCTGCGGGCTTTTTTCTACCCCCTCCAGACCTCACCTCACTCAGAGGAGGCTTGGTCGCTTCGCTCCGAACATGCCGCAAGCCGTTCGTGTTTATTGATTTCAGACAACGGTAAGCAGATACACGGCATAAAATTACAATCACCTCACTATCAATACGTTCTATTTTCAACGTGTTCTTTTCGGACACTTCGGGATGCACGAAAAGCTCTCGTTACTTTTGTAAGTTCTTATTTATCGGCCTTTTACAAAAAGCAGGTGCTGCAGCACTTACCGTTGCCGCTGCGAGAATCTTTCTCCGACGTGCGCGAGTCCGAGGTGCTTGAGACGAGTACGCTCCCGACGGCAGCCGCATCTACCGGCCGCGCATCATCGACATCGACATCCTCCTCTACGGCGACCGCACTGTCGATACCCCCGCATTAATAATCCCTCATCCTCAGATCGGGGAGAGGGATTATGCGAAGCGTCTGCTCAGGCAGATTCTGTAGGGACTTAGTCGTAGTAGAGCTCGATATACTCAATGATCCCGTTTTCATCATAGTAAAAAGCGGGATAAAGGGTCCAGTCAAGCTGGCCATTTCCCTTATCTTCAAAAGGGCCCCAGACTATGTACCCGCTTCCGTCCTCATTCTTGCACTCAAGGGTAGTCCCACCCATATCGAAGACTTTTGAAACGTGGTCTCCGACCCTTATGTAGTCGTTGAATACTATCTGGTCGGAAAATATAAAATAAGTATCAATACGGTATTCTCCGTCTTTATTTGAGACAAATCCTATTGAATCCTCAATTCTTTCAGCAGCGGAGGACGTGACATTGCGTACATATACAAAGTAGTTATGTATTACAACCTGTATGTAATCCGGTTCTCCGAAGGCCTCCACAAACTGTTCCTCTGTGTAGAAGTTACCGACTTCGAGGCCATTGAGACGCTGAGACGAGAAGTCGTATTCCTGGGCATTCAGGGTGGTGGTCAGAACAATGCTGACAATTGTAATTGT
>DVGV01000007.1 GCA_018712545.1 Candidatus Coprenecus merdigallinarum
ATTGTAAACGAATATCAGAAAATACAGATGCTTTTCTCCTGGATGAATATAGACAGCAAATCAATGCTATACGGCTTGGATCATGTGCTGGATGTGTGTGATAAAATTAATCATTTGATAGTGGAATAGAAGTTATTTTATATCTTTGTTTGTTCAACAATACCAACAATGAGAAAGCTGTTAATGATCGTAGACCCGCAGATAGACTTCATAAGCGGAAGCCTGAAGGTGGAGGGTGCAAAGGAAAAAATGGACGCTCTTGCCGACTACATCCTCAGGACCGACGGGGAATACATCTGCAAGCTGATAACCATGGACCAGCATCCCTACCGGCACTGTTCGTTCTACGAGAATGGAGGGCAGTGGCCGATGCACTGCGTGGTGAATACCATAGGCGCCGCCGTCTATCAGCCGATTATGGACGCCGTGTACAATACTCAGGGCGAGGTAAAGATGTTCCGCAAGGGCGAGAAGAAAAATTTCGAGGAGTACTCCATCTTCAAGAACCTATGTTCGGCCCGCCACATAGATTTCCTGCTCTACCGCCTGGACATCGAAGTGGTGGATGTCTGCGGTATTGCCGGAGATGTCTGCGTACTCAACACTCTCAAGGACGGCATCGCCATCTACGGCCGCTCTCCGCAGTTCAATGTGCTGGAAGAATACTGCCCCTCTATCGACGGAGGCACGGCCCTCCGGGAGTTTTTAGAGTCTTAAAGTAAAACTGGGAGATTATTCTGTAATCCGGGTTGCGGACGGTACGGGCACGGAATGTAACTTTGCAGAAAAATTATCCATCGAATATGAAACGTATTATTCCAACCATTGCGGCGGCCCTGGCGGTATGCTTGACGGCCACTGCACAGAATCAGCAAGTTATGAACAGTAAAAAGACACTCGTGGCCTACTTCTCAGCCACCGGAACTACTGAGAGGGTTGCAAAACTTATTGCAGAAGTCACCGGCGGAGACCTTTACGAAATCACTCCCGTACAGGAATACACTGCCGCCGACCTCGACTGGACCGACAAGACATCCCGCAGCACTAAGGAAATGAACGACTCCAAGTCCCGCCCCGCCATCAAGGCAGACCTGCAGAACGCCGGCAGTTATGACGTGATCTACATCGGCTACCCCATCTGGTGGAACCTCGCGCCCCGTGCCGTGAACACCTTTTTAGAGACCTACGACTTCTCAGGCAAGACCGTCATCCCCTTCGCCACCTCCGGCGGCAGCGGCATCACCAACTCTGCCGCCCAGCTCAGAAAAGAGTATCCCGCACTCGACTGGCAGAACGGCAAGCTGCTCAACGGCGCCTCCCGGACCGCCATCGAAGCCTGGGTTAATAGTAAGTATATTCGTAAATGACGCTGTCAATGCGCGTGGCGGAGTGAATTTGCCTCATAAGTGTGTTGCCTCTATCGTCATACTCTACCGTATACCTGCTGCCTCCTGTCCTTACCCACTGCTTATCAACGAACTTGTATTTGACATCTCCGGTATACGTCCTGTATTCATCATAAAACGAGCATATTCTATGATGCGGTCGCCCGTCAATATACCATGTGACTGTTTTATCGAATGGAGATGACGACACACTGTCCGCATAGCTGTACTCCGCAATTATCTCTGTCCTGTAGTCAAAAGAATTGTATGCAAAAGTAAGTACGGGTCTGTCATGGGAGTCAAAAACAGTTTCCTCCATATATTCCAAATTGTTGTGTTCAGGATTGTGCGGAAGAAGCACAGTCATGATACCCCGATGACGTCCGTCGCTGCTGTACCGTATCCATGCCTCTCTGCCGATGGTTGTGTCGACGAAATCATGCTGTCTGTACGATATCATACGGTCCAAGGAATCATACGCCCAGTACTCTTTATATCCTCTCCATTTTTCCATACCGCTTAAATACCAATACGTCCTTTCAACAGGGTAATTGCCCTTATATACGGTCGTTGACCTCTTGTATATTTTTCCATTCTTAGATTCTCTGTAGGTCACCGTAAGAATATTCTTACGGTATTTATAGGTTATTTCAATTCCTGGATTCTGAATCAGGCGTCCGAGCGTATCATAAAAAAATGTATACTGATACTGTTTGTCAACCATACTCCTGACCCCAGGCCGCCTAATCTGCTCACGCATAAAATGCAGATAGTCCCCGTCATCATTGTCATAGATTTCATAATCATACATTATCAACTCACTCTCTGCTGCCGCATACTCAGGATTATATTCCGCCATTCGGGATGTATCCTCCGGAGGAAGCTCGTCCCTGTAACGTTCAAGAATTTCCGCCATTACCGCATCTTCCTCAGCTTTTTTCTTCTCATCTTCCCTGATTGCCAATTCTTCATCACTCAAAAGCACTATGGGTTTTTCCGGAATCTTTCCACCCGCAACTTCATTTTGCACCGTCTTCGACAGACCTTTGTTTCCCAAAATAACAAACAACACGATGAGAGCTGCCGAAACAGCTGCAGCAAGTATATATTTCACATTTATTTTCATAATTAGTTCTTTTTCGAAAGTTTGTCCTTCATCGAAGCGATGAACGCCGAACTTATGATACCGGTGGGGATGGCCAGCATGGCTATGCCCACGAAACTGATGAAAGCACAGAGAATGCGGCCGATGGGAGTAACAGGATAAATGTCTCCGTATCCGACTGTAGTGAAGGTAATGACAGCCCACCACATACTGTCGCCGATGTTCTTGAACACTTCGGGCTGGGCACCTTTCTCCACGAAGTATACCAGTATGGCCGAAAAGCAGATGATGATAAGACAGGCGGTGAATGCCGTCAACAGTTCCGAGCGGACACTCTTCATCACCTTGAGTATAAGCTGAAAGGCCGTTGAGTAACGAATCAGTTTGAAGACGATGAAAACATACGGAAGAATGATGATGTGGACTGTCTCCGTATCCCAATAGAAGTAGGTCATCACAAAAGGAATTACAGCCACAAAATCCACAATACCGTAAAATGAGAAGATGTACCTGAGACGGCTCCTGTATGCGGGCAGCTCCGGATTAAGCGCCGGTGCCGAATAAATCCTGAGGACGTACTCTATGAGGAAGAGCAGTGAAGCAAGGTGTATGAATCCTTGAAACAGCCATCCATACTGCTGGTACTCCTTAAAGGAAGAAAGCACCACAGAGGCAATGGACAGCAGTATGAAAAGCATGGAGACAAAACGTACCACCTTGCTTTTCAACAGTTTTTGAACCGTACTGATAATTTTCATTGCTGACACCGGTTATAGATTAAACATAAAAGGCCGGCATGACAATAAGCCGGCCTTTTGCTGTCAAGCTAAATGTTCCGGACTAGCCCTAGAAACAGGACTGTATCCGAGGTACGCTCACGGATGAGGAATACAAAGGGACGGTCTACGGTGAATCTCAGTGGTTCGGGAGCAAGGGATGTCCGCATGACCGCCACGGAAGTGACTGCAGCGGCCTCTGAGCCTTCCTCATTGACCTCAATGAAGGTCTTCTGCTTTACCTCACTTATCATCAAAGGCTCCTTTGACATATTGGAGAAATCCGCGGAAGGAGTGAATGCGGTATTCATACCCAGCTGCCTCAGCACTCCGTTGAGGGTAATCTCATACTCGGCCTTGAAGGACGGCATGGATACTCTGATCCTATCTGTCTGAAGACGGCTTATCAGCGAGGCAAGAACCTCTTCATCAAGCTTGGAAACAAGTTCGTCAGCTGACACTCCGTCGACAGGAAGCAATACATCCATTACGAATGAGCCGTCTCCGTAAGGAAGCTCAAGCACATGGGCTTCCTCTCCCATGTAGTATGGAAAGTACTCATTGGCGTGCATGAACTTGACTTGAGAGTCCTTGCTGTCTCCGTGAAAGGTTTCTTCACGGCTGAGGACAGGATCGAAAGGAGTAGTCCAGAGTCCCTTGAAATACAGAGCATTCAGAAGGTACAGCTGAGTAGCCGGATCTATGCTCTCTATCATCTTGTCGATACGTCCGGCTGTGTTCTCGGAGCACCAGCTGTTGATAACTGAAGGAGAAGCAGGATCCGAGAAATCCAGGTTGGCAACGGCGGCGTCATAATTTTTCTGAGCCGTACGGATAAATTTGTTCTTGAGAGGAAATCTGTCCGAGACCCAGATGGAGTTGGCCACATTGAGCTGAACACCTTCCGGTTCTTCCGAAAGCAGACCGATGACGCCGCGGCTGTATCTGTTGAGATCTTTGATGGAACAGTCGAAACCAAGGGTAGAAACCATCTCCTGCTGCGTCGCCTCATCGGCACCGGCAGCTGTCATGGACAGGGCCAGCGAGGCGCTCAAAGGGGAAATGAAGACCAGGTCAGAAGCATCTTCGGAGACAACATTCCGGAAGAGCCCGAAAGCAAACGTATTGCCCTGGGCAGCAGCTGTCACTAAAGTCATGACTGATAAAATCACTATACTGATTGACCTTTTCATACTGAGGATGTTTATTTCTGCATCTCTTTACGTAATCTCTCGGCCAGCAGGGGCACTATCTTGCCCACATCCCCTACGATACCGATATCGGATACATTGAAGATAGGCGCGAACTTGTCCTTGTTCACAGCCACGATGAAGCCGGACTCCTCCATACCGGCCAGGTGCTGGATGGCACCGGAGATACCGAGGGCGAGGTAGAGGTCGGGACGTACGGTCTTTCCGGTCTGGCCCACCTGACGGTCATGCGGCATGATGCCGGCGTCGACCATGGCCCTGGATGCGGAGACTTCGGCGCCGAGGACTTCCGCCAGCTCCTGCAGCTTGGCAAATCCCTCCTTGCAGCCCACTCCGCGGCCTCCTGAGACGAGAATCTTGGCCTCGGTGATATCTACCTTGTTTTTCTCCTCGCGGACCTCCTCGAGCAGTTTTACGCGGATTTTGGAGTGGTCGAACTTGGTCTCGAAGCGGACGATGGAGCCGGTGCGTCCGGGCTCGGGGTCGCGCTTGGGCATCACTCCGGGACGGACCGTGGACATCTGGGGACGGTGCTCGGTACACATGATGGTGGCCATCAGATTGCCGCCGAAAGCGGGACGGGTCATCATCAGCTGCTTGTCCTCGGATATCTCCAGCTTCGTACAGTCGGCGGTGAGGCCGGTAGCCAGACGGGCCGAGAGCCTGGGCGCCAGGTCGCGTCCGATGGTGGTGGCTCCGAAGAGCACGATATCGGGACGCATGGCGGTGATAATCTGATATATGGACTGAGCGTACTGCTCGGTGAGATAGTCCTTGAGCTCGATGTGGTCGGTAACCACCACCTCATCGGCGCCGTACTCGAAGAGGGGCTGGATGAGATGCTCCACATTGTAGCCTGCGAGCATGGCCACCACCTTGGAGCCGAGGGCCCCGGCCAGGTCACGGGCCTTGCCTATGAGCTCGAGGGCAACAGGCTGGATAACACCGCCTCTCTGTTCTGCGAACACATATACATTCTTATAGTCGTTCTTGTTGATCATATCTGTAAAATATTAACGGTGTTACACTGTTAGATGATGAATTTCTCCTTGAGACGGGAGACGATGATGCCCACAGCCTCCTCGGCATCCACCTCGAATACCTCTCCGGGAGCCTTGAGCCCCTTGGTGAAGGCCTTGAGCACCTTGGTCGGAGAACCCTTGAGTCCGAGCTTGGTCTCGTCCACGTCGATATGGTCGGCGCCCCAGACCTCGACCTGCCTGTTGTAGGCCTCGACTATGCCGGGAGCGCTCATATACCTGGGCTTTACGGCTGAGGCGAGAACAGTCAGCAGACAGGGCATCTGAGCCTCGAGTATCTGTACCCCTTCCTCGGTCTCCTTGGTCACGCGCAGGGCCTTGCCGCTCTTCTCCACCTCGAGGTCGCATACGTACGAGACCTGAGGCACATCGAGATGCTCGGCGATCTGAGGGCCTACCTGGGCGGTGTCACCGTCGATGGCCTGACGGCCGGTGATGACGATGTCCCAGTCCAGGGTCCTTAGAGCTCCGGCGAGAGCATTGGAGGTAGCGAGGGTGTCGGCTCCGGCGAACTTCCTGTCAGTTAGGAGTATCGCCCTGTCCACACCCATTGCGAAGGCTTCCCTCAGAATCAGGTCGGCCTGGGGAGGTCCCATGGTGATGACCGTAACATTGGCCCCGTACTTGTCCTTCAGACGGAGAGCCATCTCCAGTCCGCCCTTGTCATCGGGATTCATGATGCTGGGCACTCCGTCCCTGATGAGGGTACCGGTAACAGGATTGATCTTGATCTCGGTGGTATCGGGTACCTGCTTGATACAAACTACTATATTCATACTTTCCTGATTTTACTTTTTAAACATACTGGCTGCTATCACCATTCTCTGTACCTCGGATGTACCTTCGTAGATCTCGGTGATCTTGGCGTCGCGCATCATCCTCTCCACGGGATACTCACGGGTATAGCCGTAGCCTCCGTGGAACTGTACGGCCTTGGTTGTCACCTCCATGGCTGTCTCAGCAGCGAAGAGCTTGGCCATCGCGGCATCGGCCGAATAAGGCTCCTTGCAGTCCTTCTTGAAAGCTGCCGAACGCACGAGCAGACGGGAGGCCTCTACCTTGGTCTTCAGGTCGGCCATCTGGAACTGGGTGTTCTGGAACTGCGATATCGACTTGCCGAACTGCTTGCGCTCCATGGTGTACTTGACGGTCTCGTCTAAAGCGCCCTGAGCTATTCCGAGGGCCTGCGAGGCGATGCCGATACGGCCTCCGTCGAGGGTCTTCATGGCTATCGCGAAGCCCCCTCCTACCTTGCCGAGCAGATTGCCCTTGGGGATGCGGCAGTCGGAGAAGATAAGCTCTGCAGTGGCCGAACCCCTGATACCGAGCTTCAGCTCCTTCTTGCCCACCTCGAAGCCGGGAGTGCCGTCCTCTACGATGAAGGCGGAGATGCCCTTGTTCTTCAGGGATTTGTCAGTCATGGCAAAAATCACGTAGACATGGGCATGGCCGGCATTGGTGATGAATATCTTGTTGCCGTTGAGCACCCACTCGTCCCCGTCGAGGACAGCTGTGGTCTGCTGGGCGGAGGCGTCCGTGCCGGCGTTGGGTTCGGTCAGACCGAAGGCTCCGAGCCATTCGCCGGAGGCCAGCTTGGGCAGATACTTGCGCTTCTGCTCCTCCGTGCCGTGCTCGAAGATAGGAGCCAGGCAGAGGGAAGTGTGGGCCGAGAGGACCACGCCGGTAGTGGCGCAGACTCTCGAGAGTTCCTCTACTGCGATGGTGTACATGATGTTGTCCCCTCCTGCCCCGCCGTATTCAACGGGGAGGGGTATGCCGAAGAGTCCGAGCGGAGCCATCTTCTGGACCGTCTCTATGGGGAATCTCTCCTGTTCGTCGATCTCAGCTGCCAGGGGCTTTACCTCTTTCTCGGCGAACTCCCTGATCATCTGCCTGAAAAGCGACTGTGTCGGTGTGAGTTTGAAATTCATATTCAGTAATGCTTAAATTTTAGTATTTGTAAAATCCTTCTCCCGTCTTGCGTCCGAGCAGTCCGGCACGTACCATCTTCCTCAGCAGAGGATGAGGACGGTACTTGTCGTCCCCGAACTCGCGGTGCAGCACCTCCATGATGGCCAGGCACACGTCCAGACCGATCAAGTCGGCCAGGGCGAGGGGACCCATCGGATGGTTGGCTCCGAGCTTCATGGCCGCGTCGATATCGTCACGTGAGGCCACTCCGTCGGCCAGGATGCCCACAGCCTCATTGACCATCGGAATCAGGATGCGGTTGACCACGAAACCGGGGGCTTCGTTGACTGCCACGGGGGTCTTGCCGATCTCCTGGCAGAGGGCGAACACTGCGTCGAACACCTCCTGTGAGGTCCTCTGTCCCTTGATGATCTCCACGAGCTTCATCACTGTGGCGGGATTGAAGAAGTGCATGCCTATCACGTGGCAGGGCCTGGAGATAGCGGCGGCTATGCCGGTGATGGACAGCGAGGATGTGTTGGTGGCGATGATGGTCTCAGGCTTGCATAGACCGTCCAGCATCTTGAAGAGCTCGATCTTCAGGTCCATCTCCTCCACTGCGGCCTCGATGATCAGGTCGGAATCGGCGATGTCCTTGTAGTCGGTGGTAACTGTGATGTTGACTAAAGTGGCGTCCATAGCGGCCTGCTCCATCTTACCTTTCTCGACGAGCTTGCCGAGGGACTTGGTGATGCGGCCCATGGCCTTGGTGTTGGAAGCCTCGCTGCGGCTCTTCATGGTCACCTTGCGGCCGGCCTGAGCGAGAGCCTGTACGATACCGGAGCCCATGGTTCCGGTGCCGATAACGGAAATCTTGTCTATTGTCATAACTGTCAGTGTTTTGTTCTATCTTAATTATCTGTTCTTGAACTCCGCCTTGCCCTTGGCCAGGAAAGCCTGCATGCCGGTCTTCTGGTCCTCGGTGGCAAAGCATTCGGAAAATGCGCGGTTCTCGGCGGCCAGGGCCGTGGTCTCGTCCAGGTCGTAGCAGGTGTTGATGCAGGTCTTCGCCTTGCGCACCGCTATCGGGGCGTTGGCACGGATGTCGCGGGCCAGGCCCAGGACATAGTCCATCAGCTCCTCCGGGGGCAATACGTGATTGACCAGACCGATGCGCAGGGCCTCGGCGGCATCAATCGTCCTTCCGGAGTAGATCATCTCCTTGGCATAGCCCTGCCCCACCAGTTTCGGGAGGCGGTAGGTGCCTGAGAATCCGGGAATAATGCCGAGTTTCACCTCCGGCTGGCCGAACTTGGCCTTTTCAGAGGCAATGCGGATGTCGCAGGCCATGGCCAGCTCGCACCCTCCTCCGAGGGCATAGCCGTTCACGGCGGCTATCACCGGTATCGGCAGCTCTTCTATCCTGCGGAATACCTCGGCTCCGAAACGGCCGAAGTCCAGTCCCTGCTCTGCGTCAAATCCCGCCATCTGGGAGATGTCGGCTCCGGCCACGAAGGACTTCGGGCCGTCTCCGCGGATGATAAGCACCGCGGTACCCTCGGGGATGTCCGTCACGAAACGGTACATCTCCTCTAATACCGGCCGGCTCAGGGCGTTGAGCGACTGGGGGTGGGATATCGTCAGGATGCAGATACCCTCCTCGGGAGTCTCTATTTTAAGAAATTTCCAATCCATTTTCCAGTAAAATTACTGACGCATAGGTTTCAGGTCCGGGTCAATGATGAGCTGAGCCTCGGTAGCGGCCTGTACCTGTTCTACCGTGAACTCGGGATGAATCTCGCGCAGGACGATACCCTTGTCAGTGATGTCCATCACGCCCATCTCGGTGATGATCATATTGACCTGACCGGCTGCTGTCAGGGGCAGACGGCATTTTTTGAGGATCTTGGGATTGCCCTTGGCAGTGTGCTCCATGGTCAGGATGACCTTGCGGGCACCCACTAAGAGGTCCATGGCTCCGCCCATTCCGGGCACCTTCTTGCCGGGGATGATCCAGTTGGCTAAGTCTCCGTGCTCGTCCACCTCAAGGGCTCCGAGGAAGGTCACGTCCACATGACCGCCGCGGATAATCTCAAATGAGGCGAGGGAGCTGCATGCGTAGGCTCCGGGTACGGCAGTGATATATCCGCCGCCGGAGTTGATGAGGTCCGGGTTCTCCTCTCCCGGCTTGGGTGTGGGGCCCATGCCCACCAGTCCGTTCTCGCTCTGGAGAATGACGGATACCCCCTCAGGGAGGAAATCGGGAATCATGGTGGGAAGTCCGATTCCGAGGTTCACCACATCCCCGTCTTTGAGCTCGAGGGCAGCCCTGCGGGCTATCACCTCTCTTATCTGATTCTTGTCCATTGTAATAATGTATTTAGTGATTATTTTTTGTTGTGTCTGCGTACATATTCCTCTGCGATGAACGAGGCCACGTCGTCGGCGTAGGTGTTCATGCCGAAGCCGGCGTCATAGCCCAGTTCCTTGGCCAGCTCGTGGGTGATGCGGGGTCCGCCGCAGGCCAGTATGACCTTGTCGCGCAGCCCCTCTGCCTCGAGCAGCTCCACCAGCTCGGTGAGGTTCTTGATGTGGATGTCCTTCTGGGTCACGGTCTGGGACACGAGCAGGGCATCGGCCTTGAGTTCCACGGCCTTGGCTATGAAGTCCTCGTTGGGCACCTGGCTGCCGAGGTTGTAGGCCTCGATCATGTCATAGCGCTCCAGTCCGTAGTGGCCGGCATAGCCCTTCATGTTCATAATCGCGTCGATACCGACGGTATGGGCGTCTGTGCCAGTGCTGGCTCCCACTACTACGAGCTTGCGTCCGATATTCTCCCGGATGTACTCGTCCGTGGCCGGCATGTCCATGACGGTGGACTCGACCTTGGGTACGTGTATCACCGTAAAGTCCACGGTATGAGTGGCAGAGCCGTAGCAGTTGAAGAATGTGAAGCCGGGGGTGAGTTCCTTGAAGAAGACCACCTGGGGATTGTCCAGTCCCATGCCTTTCAGAAACTGCTTGGCAGCTTCCACGGCCTCGTCTCCGGCCGGTACCGGCAGGGTAAAGCTCAGCTGCACCTTGCCGTCGTTCATGGTGTCCCCGTAGGGTTTTATAGCCTTGAGGTTCAGATTCTTGTCGTAATCCTTCTCCTCCATCGAATAAAGTCCGCCGCTCATGTTATTTTCCTCCTATCATTAATTTAACAAAGGGATTCATGTAATTGCTGCCCTTCGGAGTGACTCCGTCGAGGCCCTTGCCCCCGTTGCGGGGACGCTTGACATCCGCGAAGATGCCTTTCTCCAGAGCCGAGAAGAGCCCCTCCTCGCGGAGTTTCTCCAGCAGCTCTATCGCCTTGTCCAGTACCTCCTTGGCGCGGGTGCGCACGATGCCGCCCTCCTTGAACTCCACCTCGTCGCCGATGCTCTTCATGTTGTTGAAGATGTATTTGGCATTCTCTATCGACAGGAAGCGGTCCGACATGAAGGGGGTGTGGATAGCCTCTGTAGGCATACCGAGAAGCTGTATGCCCTGATTGGTCCAGATACCTATCATGTTGAAGAGGGCATCCTGGATGTGGCCGCGGAAGATGTTGCCGGTCATGAACTTTGTCGGAGGCATGTACTTCAGCGGGGCTTTGGGGAATATCTCGCGGGCCATCTGGGCCTGAGCGAGCTCCAGCAGGAAGCCGTTCTCGAGCATCGGGTCCATCTCGAAGGCGTGTCCGAGTCCCATCTGCTCCTCGGGCAGTCCTGCGATGAGGGCCAGCTGCTCATTGATGATGTCGGAGGCGAGCACGGTATGGGCGGCCTCCACGGCATCGGCTGTAGTCAGGTAGTTGTCCTCTCCGGTGTTGATGATCACTCCTGCAAATCCGTTGATGACCCTCGAGAAGAACTGGTCTATGAGAGTCCTCTGCATGTTGATGTCCCTGAAGAGTATACCGTAGAGAGCGTCATTGAGCATCACGTCGAGTCCCTCGAACGCGCCCATGACGGCTATCTCTGGCATGCATAGGCCGGAACAGTAGTTGCACAGGCGGATATAGCGGCCGACCTCCTCGCCCACCTTGTCTAAGGCCTGCCGCATGATGCGGAAGTTCTCCTGGGTGGCGTAAGTGCCGCCGAAGCCCTCGGTAGTGGCTCCGTAAGGCACATAGTCTAAAAGGGACTGGCCAGTGGTACGGATGACCGCGATGATGTCGGCGCCCTGACGTGCGGCGGCCTCGGCCTGCACCACATCCTCGTAGATGTTGCCGGTGGCCACTATCACATAGAGGTAGGGCTTGGGGCCCTCGCCGATCTCGCGCAGGTATTTCTCGCGGCGGGCGCGGCGGGCCCGAATCCTCTCCATCGAGGCATTTATCGGCTCTTCGAGAGCCTTCTGTATCTCAGGTAACGGTTTAATTTCGAGTTTGGTAACATCTAATGTTCCGGCAGATATGCGCTCGGCAATCTCCATCGGAGTCAGGCCGAGAGCGGCCATGGCGTTGCCCACGTAGAACAGGGCGCCCTCGCTCAGGACTCCCGCAGCCTTCAGGCTGTCCACCACCACGTTGGGCAGGGGTACGGAGTTGGCGTCCACCCCGTCGATACCGAGCAGACGGCAGAGGGTCCTCTCCACCGCCACGGTAGTGTAACCGTCCACGAAATTCTGGACGTCGGCGGCCACACCTGCGGCAAGCTGCCTGGCGTATGCCACTTTCTTCGAATCTAATCCTAATTTGCTATTCATACTCTAACAGTTTTTTTGCCTTCCCCGTCCATTCCGGGGAAATATTCAGGGACTCCGCCACTTTGAGAGCCTCGTGAGGCACGTCGCACTCCGGTGCGGGGCAGAGCCGGTAATTCATCTTTCCGTCCTCCATTCCCCTTACCCTCAGGCGGGTACAATGGGATGAAGGGATGTTGTAATGCGTCGTCAGCAGCAGGGCCACATCCCTCTGTCCGAGGATATCCACCAAGGCCTCTACTAAGGCCGTGCCCTCGATGGGATTGGTACTGCGGGCGGGCTCGTCTATCATGGCAGCTATGCGGCTGCCGTCCGGGGCTTCCGCAGAGGCCCGGACGACTCCATCTATCGCCTTCATCTCGGCGGCGAATGAAGAAAGACCCGCTCCCATATCCTGGGCATCCCCGGAGATGAAGAATACCCGTTCCCTCGGGGCAATGACAGCCTCCTCCGCGGGAATACCCATCCCGAAGCAAAAGAGCCACTGGCAGAGGGCGGCGGTCTTGAGCACCACCGTCTTGCCTCCCATATTGGCCCCAATAATCACTACAGGCCCGTCTCCGAAACTCAGGTCGATAGGGGTAAACTCCCCTCCTGCCCTCTCCACAACCTCCTTGACGTATGGATTGTACATCCCCTTATAGGAAGTAACGCCGGAAGTGGAGATCTCCGGAATACAGAGCCGCATCCTCAGCATCTGGACGGCCTTGGCCAGGTCAATGTCCAGCCGGGCAAGCTCCTCCTGCAGCTTCCGCAGTGCGAGAACGGAAGGACGCAGGGTCCGGCAAAGTTCCTCGCGGATTCCGGCCTCTAAGGCCTGTTCCCTGTCCATCAGGTCGGTCCTGCGGTCAGCATCCGCCTCCCTGCGGATATCGGCCCTGAGGGCCGCCAACTCGGGAGAATAGGAGTCGTAAATGTAGAATGAGGCTATCTCCGTCCCGTCCGGATCCAGGACCTTCAGGGCATCCTCCAGACCGCCGGTATGCGGCGCTATGGACGCCTGCGAGGCCTTTTCCAAGACAGCCGATACCCTCCGTCCGAGCAGAATCAGGGCCTTGACCTCGAAGAGCTCAATGTCATCGACGGTGCTTCCTGCCTCTATCCGGCTAAGAGTATGGGAGATATCCTTCAGACTGCACAGTATGGAATGAAGCATGGACACTAAGTTCCCGTCCCCGGCAGCAGACAGATGCTCCCGCATGCGCGAATATGCGGCGGCTATATCCTCCGGGGCAGTAAGCGCCTCAGTATCCATCAGGTATCTGAGGGCATAACCGGAAGCTAACGGCAGTGAATCTATCACATACCGCAGCCCGCAGGGAGAGTCTATGATGTCTCTAAGCTTCATCTTCACATTGTCGTCTTATATCGTAAACCGGCAGTTGGATCTTATCGGAAAGTGTCCTGCAAAGCAGGTCCGAGTCAAGTCGGTAACCGTTGGGAGCCAAGGGATTGACACATACGGCCAGCAGTGCTGTCCGCCTGTGTACCAGGAGCCGTCCGCCTGCACGGACAAAACGCCTCCAGCTATCCGGAGAGATGAAGATCCGGGTAAAATCCGCGACCGTCACCTCTATTTCCGGCAGCCTCCGCTCCGTCAGCAGACGGGCCAGAAGCCTGTCGGTCAATGCTCCGGAGACCTCTATCCGCCTCACCTCCGGGGCAAGCTCAACTTCCTGAGCCATCGAGGAGACCGTAAGGGTCTGCTCCTCGGGAAGTTTCTGCTCCTCCACCTCCGGAAGCCGGATCATCTCCACGCAGAACGCGGTTCTGTCCACCAATGCGGGCATGCTGCACGATAGAGCGGCGCCGGTAGCCAGCACCATTGCCTCGCTTACAGCCGGAGACGCGCTGCTCTTGCGCGAGAGAGCTCCGTCGATTACCGTCAGTCCGATTCCAAAGCCGGAGATGCTGTCCATCCATCTTTTCAGGGATAACGTCGAAGAGGGCCCCGAGAGGATTACCTTCCCCTCGAGGGCCACCTTCGCTGTTATCAGCCTGCCCAAAGCTGTCGTCTCGCCGGAGACGTCCACTATCTCCGACACCAGGCGGCGGGAGCGGTAGTGTGTTTCGGATGTGGCGAAGAACATTCCGCTGCGGAGGATTATCTCCGGCTTTGCGGTGCCCGTCACCTGGTCCGTCCTCTCCCCGTCCAGTCCTATCGAAGTTACGCAGACTCCCGGGCCGTCGGAAGGCAGGCGGCGGAGAATGTAGTTGAGACACTCGGTCTTACCGCAGTTCTTCTCCATGCCTACCACGGCCACGCTCCGGTACTTCAACAGCTCATGGACAAACGGCATCTGTACTGTTTCAAATAACTATTTGCTGTGGTGCCTTTCCCTGCGCTTGAGCTCAGTGGGCTCGATGGTCATCCTGACACCCTCGAGCAGGGTTGCCACACCCTCGGACTTCTCGCCCTTGTGACGGCAGTCCTCGCAGTGGCATTCGTTATGATACTCAGGCGGTTCTGTATATGTCGTAATGACACCTTCGAAGTTGCGGAGCACCACCTTGCCGGGCGACTGGGAGATGACATACTGGGGCATGACCGGTGTCTTGCCGCCTCCGCCCGGAGCGTCCACCACGAAGGTAGGCACTGCGAAGCCGGAGGTATGTCCCCTGAGGCCCTCGATGATCTCGATACCCTTCGATACGGGGGTACGGAAATGCTCGAGCCCCATCGACAGGTCGCACTGGTAGATATAGTAAGGTCTCACCCTCATCTTGACCAGCTCGTGCACCAGATGCTTCATCACATGTACGCAGTCGTTGACTCCGCGCAGGAGGACGGACTGGTTGCCGAGGGGTATTCCGGCATCGGCGAGCCTTGCGCAGGCAGCGGCCGACTCGGGGGTCACCTCGTTGGGATGGTTGAAATGGGTGTTGAGCCAGATCGGGTGGTACTTCTTGAGCATGTTGCACAGGTCGTCGGTAATCCTCTGAGGGCATACGACGGGAGTACGGGAGCCGATGCGGATAATCTCCACATGGGGGATGGCCCGCAGCCTCTTGATGATGTACTCCAACTTTGCGTCGCTGACCATCAGGGCGTCACCTCCGGATAGAAGCACGTCGCGGACTACGGGAGTCTTCTCGACGTACTCTATGCACTTCTCTATCCTGTCGTTGGGCGACTCGGCGTCCTTCTGTCCGGCGAAACGGCGGCGGGTGCAGTGACGGCAGTACATCGAGCACATGTCGGTGATGAGCATCAGCACTCTGTCGGGATACCTGTGGGTAAGGCCGGGTGTCGGGGAGTCCTCGTCCTCATGCAGGGGGTCCAGCAGGTCCTCGGGGGCCTGGAAGGTCTCGGCGGCCGTGGGTATGGCCTGTCTGCGGATAGGACAATAAGGGTCATCCGGATCAATCAGGGACAGGTAGTAAGGAGTAATGGCCATTCTGAGGGTGGAGAGAGTCTTGCGGACTCCCTCCTCTTCCTCGGGCGTGAGCTTTATGTATTTCTTGAGCTGGTCGAGAGTCTCTATGCGATTCTTGACCTGCCATTTCCAGTCATTCCACTGTTCGTCGGTCACTTCCGGGAACAGGACTTTCCTACGCGATGTATTCACCATGGGCAGGAAGGATTAGGCGTAGAGCTCGGTGAATATCTTTCTGAGCTTCTCGCTCTCGCGGAGCTCTTGCAGGGTAATCTCGGCGTGGCCCTTGGTGTAGCCGTTGCCCACGAGCATGGTAACGTCGCTGCCTACACCCTCTGCTCCGAGAGCCGCTTTGGTGAAGCTGGTGGCCATGGAGAAGAAGTATACCAGACCGGTGTCCTTGGTGCAGAGGATAGAGGTCATCTCGGTGTCGGGGATGTTGACGTTGTTGATGGTGATGTCGCACATCTGGCCTCCGGTGAGCTCCTCGATCTTCTCGAGTACGGGTACGGGCTGGGTAGCGTCGGCTGAGAATACATAGTCGCAGAAGCCGAGGTCCTGCAGTCTCTTGGTGCTCTTCTCGCTGTGGCACAGACCGACTACCTTACCTGTAACGCCTGCGCGTTTCTTGGCCTCATAGCAGCAGAGCATTCCGGACTTGCCGCCGGCTCCGATGATCAGAACAGTGTCGCCGGGTTTAACCAGCTTGGCTGTCTGGGCGGGAGCACCGGCTACGTCGAGTGCGGAGAGGGCGAGCTTCTCGGGCAGGTCAGCGGGAATCTTGGCGTAGATACCGCTCTCGAAGAGGATGGCCTTGCCGTCGATGTCCACCTGATCCACATCGGCGCGGATCTCCTTGATCTTATCAATGCGCAGGGGAGTCAGGGACAGGGATACGAGGGTCGCGATCTTGTCACCGGGCTTGAGGTCGATCTTGTCCTTGAGGGCATCTCCGATCTTCTCTACTGTACCGAGGAGCATTCCGCCTGAACCTGTCCAGGGGTTGCGGTGCTTGCCCTGCTTGGCCACGATGTCGAACATGATCTCCTTGATCTTCTCGGGGTCGCCGCCGGCGCGGTTGGATATATCTGTGAAGGAAGCAGAGTCGATGTTGAGAGTCTGGACGTCGATGAGAATCTCGTTGTCATAGATTTCGTCCATGTTGTTGTCTAACTTGTTTGCGGGCTGAGGGAGGACTCCCTTGGGTTCGATTACTCTGTGAATTCCGTATTTATTTCCGTGTTTCTGTGCCATAATTTTTTGATTTTAAGATAGTTGATTAATTTGTTTTAAATTATTACTGAAGAGGTCTGAGAGACAGTATCTGACGTGCCTCGGTCGGGGTGGCGATGTCGCGTCCGAACTCGCGGGCGATGCGGACCACCTTCTCCACTAACTCTCCGTTGGAGCGGGCCAGAACTCCCTTGCTCAAATAAACATTGTCCTCGAAACCTACCCTGACGTGGCCTCCGTCGATGATGGCGGCTGCAGCTAAAGGGAACTCGTAGCGGCCGATACCCGCTACGGTGTAAGTCGCGTCGGCGGGAATACTGCCGCGCAGGAAGACGAAGTCGCGGAGCTCACCGCTGATACCTCCGTTGACACCCATCACGAAGTCGAAGTGCATGGGAGCCTGGATATAGCCCTTGCGGTGCAGCCTGAGCGCCATGTCGATCATGGACTTGTCGAAGACTTCGAGCTCAGGTTTGATACCGCGCTCTATCATCCTCTGTCCGAAATACTTGATAGTGTTCTCCGTGTTCTCGAAGATGTCGTCTCCTCCGAAGTTCAGAGTACCGCAGTCGAGGGTGGCCATCTCGGGAAGCAGCTCTGTGGGCTGCAGTCTCTCGTCGTTGGTCATGCCCACGGCTCCTCCTGTAGAGGGCTGGATGATGACATCGGGACACTCCTTCTTAATAGCGTCGATGATGACTTTGAAACGGTCCTTGCTCTGAGTGGGTGTACCGTCATCCTCACGCACGTGAAGGTGAATGAGGGAGGCGCCGGCATTGTAGGCCGACTTGGCCTCGCGGACACACTCCTCTACGGTGTAAGGTACCGCGGGATTGTGCTCCTTGAGCACTTCCGCACCGCATATCGCGGCCGTAATTATCAATTTTTCCATAAGATAGTGATGAATTGTCAGTCAGTTACTGTTTCCTCTGGCACTTCTTGGGCACCACGCAGGTACCGCTGGCGCGGCAGACCACTACGGGCTCAGCCAGCACGTCGGCCGCTGAGTCAGATATGTCAGGTCTGGGAGCGATTACCTTGCGGGCCTCGAAGACCATCTTGCGGGAGGTATTGCCCACCGAAACAATCTCGCCCTCGGCCTCGATATAGTCTCCGGCGTACACGGGAGCCATGAACTCCACGTTGTCGTAGGCCTTGAAGAGACCTTCGTCGCCGTCATTGATGATAAGCAGCTCGGTAGCCACGTCTCCGAAAAGCTGGAGCATCTTGGCTCCGTCCACGAGATTGCCGCCGTAGTGAGCGTCGTGGCAGCTCATGCGCATGCGGATAAGAGATTTCACGCCCATGACCTACCTCCTTTTATAGATATAGTTTACGAAAATGCCGGGGGTATGCACGGCCTCGGGAGCTATCTCCCCTACAGGCACCACCTTCTCGGCCTCTACGATTACGAGGTCGGCGGCCATGGCCATCACGGGGTTGAAGTTCTGGGTAGTACCCTTGTACACGAGGTTGCCGGACTCATCGGCGATGGAGGCGCCCAGAAGGGCAATGTCGGCTCCGAGGGGTTTCTCCAGCAGATAGTCCTTGCCGTCCACATTGACCACAGGCTTGCCCTCGGCTACGAGAGTGCCCATTCCGGTAGTGGTGAGGACTCCGCCGAGACCCGCGCCCTTGGCCCTGATCCTCTCAGCCAGGGTGCCCTGGGGCGAGAACTCGACCTCGAGCTCGCCGGCGTTCATCTGATTGCCGGTCTCGGGATTGGTTCCGACGTGGGATACGATGAGTTTCTTGATCTGTTTGTTTACCACCAGCTTCCCTAAAGACTTGTCGGGGAAGGCTGTGTCGTTGCAGATGACAGTCAGGTCCTTGACTCCGCTCTCAGCGAGGGCGTCCATGATCTGCAGGGGGGCACCGACGCCCAGGAACCCGCCGACCATGACGGTCATGCCGTCCTTTACATAGGATACGGCCTGCTCAAGTGTTATTTCCTTTTTCATCAAAGATAGTTTTAGTAAAATTCTAATTAGCAAATGTAATAAAAGTTAAGTAAATTTGCCAATAAAACTACAAATTATTAATTATTAACAGATACACACTATGTTGCCGCAACTCGACATCAAACCAGACCCGTCAGATACTCTGGCGATGGAAATCAGCGAAGTAATTCAGAAAGTATCCACCATGAGCGGACACGAGATATGGACCTCGGTGGCCGACACTGTCATCAGGTGGGGCCTCAAGGTCCTGGCCGCCCTGCTCATCTATCTGGCCGGAGCCTGGCTCATCCGCAGAGTCAGGAAAATGCTCCGGGCTGTCTTCACCCGCCGCAAGGTAGAGCCGTCGCTCAGCTCCTTCACCGTAAGTTTTGTAAATATCTCACTGACTGTCCTGCTATTCGTGGTGGTAGTCACCATCCTGGGAGTGCCCGCCAGCACCTTCGCCGCCCTCCTGGCTGCCGGCGGTCTAGCAGTCGGCATGGCCCTCAGCGGCACGCTCCAGAATTTTGCCGGAGGCGTCATGATCCTGCTTTTCAAGCCCTTCAAGGTAGGTGACTATATCGAGGCAGGCGGATACAGCGGCACGGTGGACGCCATCAACATCACGTCCACCCAGATTCACACCCCGGATAACAAGGTAGTCTACCTGCCCAACGGCAACCTGGCCAACAACAGCATCCAGAACAACACTGCCTCCGATATCCGCCGTGTAGAGTGGAACATTAGCATATCATACGGTGACGATGCCGGAAAGGGCATCGAACTGCTCCAGAAATACCTGAGCGAGGATAAGAGAGTGCTGACCGGCCCCGAGGCTCCGGACGCCCCTTTCGCAGCCCTCTCACAACTGGGAGACAGCGCGATAATACTGACCGCAAGAGCCTGGACCCACGGCGGCGACTACTGGGGACTGTTCTTCGATATCAATAAGAAGATCTACGAGGATTTTCCTAAGCAGGGCATGAGCTTCCCCTATCCCCAGCTTGATGTGCACGTACGGAACGTACAGGATTAGCGTAGATTGAGAGGAATATCTCCCTCAGCTCGTCCTTATCCATGTCAGGGTCTTTCTCCACTATGGCGGAAAGGCCCTTTTCCATGCGCTCCATGAAAGCCGTCCTGGCCTCAGGAGTGTACTGTGCCGAATTGGCCGTACCTCCCTCCATGATGTCGAGAGCGATATAATTGGTGTCCCAGAGCCGGTAATTGGAGCAGATGCGGTCGTCGAGCAGGGCCGCCAGGGCCTTGAAACGGTCATTCTTGCCCTGGGCCGCACAAGATGCTATGTCATCCTCCGTCAGAGCAGGACAGAAGTGGAAGGCTATGCCGCCCTTGTCCTGTGTCACGCCCGTAAGGATACTGTGAGTGTCTTCTCCGGGTTTCTTGACATACTGGCCGCGGCGGGTGATATACAGCTCCCTGGCCTTGAGGAAGTCGCAGGGCTCTAACTGATAGGATATGGCGAAAGGCAGCACCGATATCTCAAGGAAATCTTTGATGAAGTCCCCTGCCCCGCTCATGTCCAGCATCTTAAGTACGCCCTGACTGGTGGCGTCGCATCCGTCCTTGGAGCGTCCGCTTCTCTGGGCGATCCAGACCGAGCAGCTTCCGGATGCGATATTGCTCCTCATGTAGGACGAAAGCAGGGATGAGGCCATATACTTTTCCCTTGGAGTCCCTCCGCGCACTACTTTAATCATCCGGTTGGAACGGAAGATGTCCTCTATCAGAGAATTAGCTATAAGGTTGTCGCCCACCGCTATCTCAGTCGTAGGAGCACCGCTGTCGAAGAGGATGAGCTGCATGATTGCCGGATCGAGAATAATGTCCCTGTGATTGGACATCAGCACATGCTTACGGCCGTCCATAACATTGTCCAGCCCCTCCACCTCCAGGGAAGTGGAGGTCCTGCGCAGAATGGAACGGATGACTCCCGCCATGACCCTGGCCTGAAATTCGTCTATTGTACGGAGACCGGACAGAAGAGCCCTCAGGGCATCTTCCTTGTCCTGTCCCGGTCCGTTGAGAAATGTGGAAATAGCACTTAGCTCCGGAGCGCCGGCCATCCTTTTAAGGGCCTGCGACGTCTCCTCATCGGTATAGGGCCGTATATTGTCAAAATTATGGTTCATCTTCTTTGGAACATAAAGCATCTCGTAAGAGACACCAGAATAATTAAATACAGGAATGTGAGAAACAGTACTACACCTGCCGCACCTGCTGTCAGAGCAACATACAGGTTGTACAGGAAAGGCAGGCATGCCATCTCAGCCAGCAGCAGCGCCGGCATAGAGAATACGTTCATGTACAGAACAACGTGCAGCAGAAGTCCGGCAACGGCGCAGAGGGCAGGAAACAGGAGAAAGAAGTTCTCTCCAACCGTAAACAGCAGGACTGCAGACAGCACAATCAGCAGCAATACAAGTCCAAGCAGGTGCTCAAATACGAAAATATCGGATTTACGCACCTTGGAAACGAAAAATGCGATATAGGCAGCCGACATAATGACCAGCATCACCACAACCGGCACCCAGTCCCAGCTCATGTACTTCAGCGCCGTAAACGAGAAGGGAACTCCGGCGATTCCAGCCGCAGCATACATCACACCCGTCGCAACAGCAGCCGTCAATATCCCGGCAATCAGTATCCATAACGCATTGAACAGCACATTCCCAAATCTTATCCTACCGAAAGCCGCGTACACCGCCAGCGTAAGGACGAAGAGCACAAGAACTCCTGCATTAAGCAGATAATAGCCTGTCCTGGTAAAACTGAACGTATGAAGGCCGGGCACTGAGAATACCGTCATGTCCTCTTCGCTGCGGAAACAGTCAGGGGATGCATATTCTGCCGATGTGAGATATTCGCGCAGCATCGGTTCAAGCTGAATACCGTAATGAGCTATAGATTTGGGACTTATATTCTCATAACAATCCTTATCAGTATGATAGTAGTGCAGATTGTCTATCACAGAGAAATTAAAGCCAGGGAAAAGGGGGCTAAGATACGAGAAATCAGTACTGTTCGGCATCATGCCATACACCGTCGAAGTAAGGGAATAAGTATATGGAAAACGGGCGTATCCGGTATAGAAGTCCATCAGAGCGGCATTACCTCCCGATGTTTCGAAAAGCAGGGCAGGCCCTCTTACCCCACGGGCCTCTACATTGACCGCAAGGCCCACTCCGTCAAATATATGATTGTCCCTTTCCAGAGCGCAGCGGATACCGTCCAGTTCATGCTCCTCGGCATCAGTGAAGAGCACCTTGACTCCCTGACACCACTCTCCGGCATAGGTAAGGGCTCCTCTCACCAGCTCCAGCACAACTCCCAGTCCATATCCGTCATCAGCCGCTCCATAAGAACAGACAGTATCTCCATGTGGGGTCACTTCAGGGAACCTGGAGTCGAGATGGGCAACCAACAGCAGGTAGGTGCCCGAAGCTTCCCCGCCCCGGGGATCAAACCGGCAGTAAACATCGGCGATATCCATCGTTCCACCGAACTTACACGGAATCGAGTCATATTCGAGAATCTCCGGCTTGCCGCCCATATCCCGCAACCTGTCATACAGATACATACGTACATCAGACCTCGCCTCTGGATGCATGATGGAATGATGACTGCCCGATATGGCACGGATATCCGCAATCACCCGGTCCGCAGAGAAGAGCAAATCCTTCTGCCTGTCAGCGCGCCTGAACGTAAGGCTGCCCATTGAGACAAAAACAATGGCCAACATCAGTAATATAGCAGCTACTGCCTTGATTCTCTTCATGTTGCAGGATTCTTTACAAATGCATGCAAATTTATAAAAAAAGATTGATAATCACAAGTTTCAGCGAGGCATCAAAAGCGACGAGTCACCGTAGCTGAGAAAACGGAAATCATGCCCCAGCGCATAGTCATAAATCCGCCTCCAGTCATCTCCCACAAGAGCCGCAATAAGCAGCAGAAGAGTGCTTTTAGGCTGGTGGAAATTGGTTATCAGACTGTTCACTATCCTGAAACGGTAAGATGGCACGATAATAATCCTCGTCCTGCATGTAATTCTGTCCGCTCCCTGCAGGGAGAGATATTCTCTCAGCGCCCCCAGTGCTTCCCTTGTGCTGATTCCACCCAAGCGTGATGTATAGGGCAACCACTGCTCCACCGGAGACGGCTTCCAGCGCGACGGACCGGCAGCAGCACACTCAGCACCGAGCCAATACAGAGACTCGAGCGTCCTTACACTAGTCGTTCCAACCGCTATAACCTGTTTGTTTTCGATACTTTGGTACAATTTATCCAAAACTACGGTTGAGATGGAGAAAGGTTCAGAATGCATCGTATGCTCCTCGACCGCCTCGCTCTTGACGGGGAGAAAAGTACCTGCACCGACATGCAGGCATACATTCTCGCATTCTATCCCCTTGCCTCGGATGCGGCCTAGGACTTCATCCGAGAAATGCAGTCCTGCCGTCGGGGCTGCAACAGACCCTCTATAAGCCGCATAAAGTGTCTGATACCTCTCTGTATCAATACTTTCAGAATCCCTATGAAGATACGGGGGGATAGGCACCCTGCCGCACATTTCCATCACCCGCGAGAACGAAATCCCTCCGTCCCAGCGGAAACGCACGAGGATATTCCCTTCGTCACCGCTCTCCAGGACAGCCACTAGATTCAGTGACTCAAGGTCAGTATTGTGATTTTCAGGAAGATACAGATGAATAGGCTCTCCTTTCCACTTCTTCTTATTACCGATAATAGCTTTCCACACACAAGTATCTTCTGCAGCAAACGAGAGGTTGTAATCCTCCGGATCCGCAGGCTCCAGGCAAAAAATCTCGATGAAGGCACCCGTTGCGCGGCGGAAGAGCAGTCTTGCGGGCACCACCTTCGTATTGTTGAAGACCATCAGGACATCGGAAGGCAGAATGTCGGGGAGAGAGGTAAAGACTGTATCGGAAATCTCACCTTTATTATATAATAGAAGCTTTGAGGCATCACGTCTTCCGAGGGGGTAGGATGCAATTCTCCCGTCGGGAAGATC
>DVGV01000008.1 GCA_018712545.1 Candidatus Coprenecus merdigallinarum
GAAGAGGCTCAGGAGGATTTGAGGGCAAATAGGAATCTCGGAACATATAAAGGTGCTGTTTACGAAAATATCGTGGGTGATATGCTTGTAAAGCAGGGATACAGGCTTTTCTACTATAACAGTGACAAGCCTTCCCTTGAAATGGATTTTTTTATCAGAGATGCGGATTCGCTGGTTCCTGTAGAAGTTAAGGCAAAAGACGGAGCGACGCTTTCACTTAACAAACTGACTGAGGACGTGCGGTATCCGGACATAAAGTATGGCATAAAGCTTGGGTATAAGAACATCGGTTATAATGGCAAGTTCTATACTTTCCCATATTTTCTTACCTTCCTGCTGAAAAGATTTCTTTCGAAAAAATCTCTTGAGGAATGTCACCGTTCATTGACTATCTCCTCGTAACTCTGACTGCCGCTGACCCTGCGAACACTGACTTTCCGGCCTCCTGAGAAGGACCAGAAGACGGACAGCGTGGCGGTCTGCGCGGGTGTCGTGTAGGAGTGGGTGATGATCCGGTCGCCGACCGTACGGTCTATCCGGCGGCGTTTTCCCGCGACGTTACCGGACAGGGCCACCCTGAACCGACCGTCCAGGAATGTCTTGTACACTTGGAGATTGACCGTGTACACTGAGTGGTAGGTGTACCCGAATGTACGGAACGAAGGTTCGTAGACTGCGTTGATGGCCGTTCCCCAGCTCTTGAAGCTGAGCTGGTTGAGTAGCATGTAGAACTGGTGTAGGTTCGTGCCCCTGTAGGTAATCCCGCCGATGGTGCTGTTTTCCACGTTGAAGGTGTATTCGGCGGAGAGTTTCATCCGCCACGGCTTGAGAGGGTTGAGGTTGAGCTCGGCGTTGAGGCCGTAGGAGTTGCGGCGGGGGAGATTGACAGGGGTCTCGTAAAAAATGTCGGGAGAGTCGGGGTCGGCGTGGTTATCCCAGTAAATGGAGTTGCGGGAATGAGTGTAGGAGCCCTGCAGCGTCAGGATATCTCCGAAAAGGGAGAGGCCTAGCATGATGCGGTCGTGGGTAGGGGCGATCAGGTCCGGATTGCCGACGGAATAATGCCAGGGGTCGGTCCAGCGGACGGTGGTGGAGATGGCGTCATACGGGATGTTGTCGAGCTGATGCCTGTAGTTCAGTCTCATGGAGAAACGTCCGCGGCTGTCCAGAGGCATACGGAACTGGACGGAGGGGTTGATGCCCCACTGGATGTTTCTGGAAGTGCTGCCGTCGAGAGGGGAGTATTCTATCCAGTTCATCTGGAGGTTCAGGCCGGCGCTGTACTGGATTCTCCACAATTTTCCGGAGATGGAGGCATGGGCGAGCGGGGTAAAGGCCCTGGTCCGGGTAGGGATGCTGCTGCTCAGGAATCCTTCTGACGCGGTTTCGGGAGCATACGTGGAGGTGATGTACTGGGCCGAGGCTCCGTATTCCAGTTCCAATTTTTCTGACAGAGGGTCGGAAAAATCGGCTGCCAGTTTCAGCATGTTGTTCCGGCTCTCCTGCGCGGACTGCTCCTGCTGCCGGGACGGTTCCTGTCCCGATGTATAGAGGTATTCGGTGGACAGGCTGCGGTTGAGCCAGTCGGCGGTGACGGTCATGGATGTGCCGCGGTCATTGAATACCGAGGAGTACTTGAGAGTGGCCTCCTGGGTCAGTCGTCCGCTGTTGTTGAGCATGGAGGTGGAGACGGAGCCTGCGCGTGTTGCGGTCTCTGTGGAGGAACGGCTCCATCCTGCATAGTAACTGAACCCGATATTGTTCCTTCTGTTGATTTCCTGATTGATGCTGAGACGGTCCTGAATGCCCCAGAACGGAGAAGAGGTTAGTTCGTCTTTTTCGGAAAGCAGCCCGCCGCCGGAGGTCAGGGTGCTCTGCAGGCCGCGCTCCTTCATTGCTCCGCCGTTGACGGTGAGGCTGTTGTAGATGCTGGTCGCGCCGTAGCGGGCCTGGAAGAGCATTCCTGCATTGCCCAGACCTCCGTAATTGGCATAGCCTCCCATGGCGGAGACGCTGCCGGAGTAGCCGCCTTCCGGAATACGTTTCAGGGTGATTTCGATGGTGCCGCCGCTGACGGAGGCGTTCTGGCTGAGCCCTGCGAGGTAATTGACCCGGACCTTGTCGATTCTGTCCGCCGGGATGTTGTCCAGCTCGTCGAAACTCGTGAGTTTCATTCCGTCCACGTAGATCTCGCTGACATCGATGCCGCTGATTCTGTAGACGGAGCCCTGGCGGCTGACACCCGGCAGGAATACAAGGGCGTCCGAAGTGGTTTTGCCCCTGACAATGTCGGAGGAGCGCAGGTTTACAGTGTAGCCGTCGGCCTGGTGGCGGGTGCGGCGGGCGATGACAACGGCTTCTTCGAGGGTCAGGGTGTCCTGGAGTGTGGATTCGGAGGTGTCCTGGGGATATGCCGGCAGAGCGGATATGCATAGGAGGGGCAACAGGACTGAAGTTCTGAGAACGGTGAGTAAAATGGGTTTCATGGTGATCGGTTTTTATCCCAAAAATGGAGGGAATAAAGTTTAATCACAACATGAAAAGTTTAATTTTTAAGGATGCAAATCGTTGATTGTCAGACGTGCGTTATGGAAAAGTTTCATCTTTCACGGCCGGCGGTCATTTGCTGTCCCTGTCGCAGTTTGCGAGCAGGCTGCGGATATAGATGCTGAGGTTCGTGTCGCTTTCCCGCAGGCCGAGCCTGGCCCGTATCCGGCTGGCGGTGTTGTAGTGGCTGCGGCCTCCGTTGTTGAGCAGGAACGAGATATCCTTGCCGTTGAGCCCCGCGGCGTAAAGACAGCAGTATCCGGTCTCCTCATCGGTGAGGCCGTGGCTCTGAAGTACGGAGATAAACTCCGGGTGGGTTATACGGTAGGAGCTCAGTACGGCGGAGATGAGGCTGCGCTTGTCTCCGGCCATCTTTTTCAGGCGTGCGCAGTTCTCCTTGGAAATTCCGCTTTCCGGGTCCTTTTCGGAGAGCAGGCCTGTCAGAAGGGCGGTCATTTCCTCTATCTTTTTCCGCTCCTGATCTGATACGGGGGATGCGGTACTGTTTCCGTATTTTTTCCTCATGATGACAGTCATTGCAGAGAGCAGCGCGGTGATGAGTACCGCAGCGGCAGTCCAACCGATGACTCTCCTCGTCCGTACTTTCGGGTCCAGGGCTTTCCGGTACGCGGTCATGGCCTTCTTCTGCCGGACGACCTTCTCCTGCACTTCCTCTATCATGCGTCCGGTCTCCTCAATCCTGCGCCCGGCATCCTCTTTCCCGGCCTGCATCGTCTCCTCCAGCTTCAAGCAGGCAGTTGTGTCCTTGCTCTGTGCCGCGCAGATACTGGCGGAAATGCAGAACAGAATCGTCAGGCAGATTGTTGGGAATTTCGTCATCATCATAAGTGAGTGGGTGAGTGCAAAATTATGAAATTTTTCTATTCAGTCTGCTTATGCAGACGCTCTGCTCAGATGAAGAACAGCGACGCTCCCGTGACACTGATGACGGCTCCGATGACCTGTCTGGCGGTTACTTTCTCCTTGTAGATGAGCTTGGAAGGGAGGATGATGAGGATGGGGGTGAGGGCCATGATGGTGGAGGCGATGCCGGCTTCGGTGTAGTTGACGGCGAGCAGGGAGAGGGAAACGCCGAGGAAGGGGCCGAAAAAGGTGCCGGTGGCGGCGCCCATGGATTTTACGTCCTTGAAGGAGGCGAGCAGGCTCCGGCCCTTTTTCTGCAGGAACATGATGATCAGGAAACCGGCCAGGCCGGCGATGGCGCGTATCTGGGTGGAGGCGAAGGGGATGACGAGGTTGTCCAGGTCGGTGACGGGCGGGGCGGCCTCCATGTAGTGGTTCATGCCTATCTTGCTGAGTACCAGACCGACGCCTTGGCCGATGCCGGCTCCGATGCCGAAGAGCACGCCTTTCAGCGGTAGATTGATGCCGATTCTGTGATGATGGTGCAGTCCGTGCGGTTTGCGGTAGTGTCCTGAGGCATGCCCGTGACGTCTTTTACTGCTGTCGTGGTCTGCATGATATGTCTTGTCTGTTGTGTCCTCTTGGCCAGTATTTTCAGAGTCCGTCCTGCCGAGAATCGAGATGCCGATACCGGCTACACAGACCAGCATGCCGGCAATGGCTGTCAGAGACATCTTCTGTCCTAAAAAGAAGTAGCCGGCGATGGCGGCTGTAGGCGGGGCGAGGGTCATGAACAGCTGGCCGAGGCGGGAGCCGATGACCACATAGGAGTTGAATAGGCAGAAGTCTCCGAAGACGTATCCGACGAGGCCGGAGAGGGCGAGCCACAGCCAGGCGGCCCCTCCTGCATTGACGGGAAAGGGCGAGCCGGTGACGGCAAGCAGGAAGATTCCGAGCATCACCATGGCCATGATCAGCCTGATGATGTTGAGAGACAGGGAGCCTACTTTCTTGCTGGCGTATTCGAAACTCAGTGCCGTGAGGGTCCAGGAGACGGCGACGATGAGTGAGATGATCTCTCCGAAATGCTGGCTCATATTCTAAAAAAACGACTTGACAATGTAGAACAGTACGGGTACGAGCAGGGCCGGCAGCATGTTGAGGGTCCTGCAGTCCTTGATGCCGAGGATGGAGAGTCCGGAGCTGGCGATGAGGACTCCGCCGACTATCGATATCTCGCACATCAGGCTGTCGGAAATGACGTCACCGGCCAGAGAGGTGACCAGGTATATCGACCCTTGGAAGAGAAAGAGCACCGGGGCTGCCAGGACCATGCCTATGCCGTAGGTGCTGGCCAGGACAGTGGATGTCACGAGGTCGAGCATGGCGTTGGTGAACAGATAGGTATTGTCCCCGTACAGGGCGCTCATCACCGAACCGACCATCGACAGGGTGCCGATGCAGTAGAGCAGGATGCCGGTGGAGAGGCCTTCGGCCAGCCGCGATTTCGAGTACCTGGAGACCAGTCCGTTGAACCGGTCTGAAATCTTCAGTACCGTACCTGTCAGCGAGCCTATGGCCAGACTGGCGATGAACAGGACAGGGTATTCGCTCTTGGAAATGTTGGAGACGAAGGCGCCCGTCCCGAGGAGGAGGGCGGCCAGTCCCATCGCGTTGTACAGAGCGTCCCGGTACTCGGGCTTGATGGCCTTCCGGGCCAGGCTTCCGAGCAGGCTGCCGGCGATGATGCACGAGGTATTGACAATAGTTCCTAACATTTTTCCTAAATCCGTGCAAAATTAGGAAGGTGTCGGGTTTTTAGCAAGTTATTTTTGACTAGAACGTGTCAGGTTCAGTCTACGAGGCCTTTGCAGAAAGTCAGGACATCCTCCCAGACTGCCTCCTTTCCCTTCTCGTTGAGTATCTCGTGGCGCATGGAGGGGTAGAGGCGGGACCGCACGTCCGTGTAGCCGGCCCGTTGCATGGTGCGGACGGCCTGGCGGAATTTCTTGGGGCTCAGCAGACAGGGGTCATCCTCGCCGGAGATGAAGAGTACGGGCATGGAGGGGTTGCGGGGCCTCCATCCGGAGATGCTGTAGGCGTCCTGCATGATGGTGAAGAGGTTGAGGAAGCCGTGGGCCGTGAACTGAAAGTTGCACAGAGGATCGGCGTCGTAGTTGCGTACGATCTCGGGGTCGGAGCAGACCCAGGCGTTGGGCGAGCCTTCGTGCCGGAAGCGGCGGTTGAACGAGCCGAAGGCGAGGGTCTGGATGATCTTCGGGCGGCATTTTTCCCCGGCCCGCGCGGCATAGAGCCTGGCCACCAGCTTCCCGATACCGGCTCCGCTGTTGCGGCTGGGACTTCCGCAGACTATCAGGCCCGAGATCATGTCGTCGTAACGTTTTGCGAATGAGCGTACAGCCATCGAGCCCATGCTGTGCCCGAGGAGAATCAGCGGCAGGTCGGGATGCTCCATCCTGACCCTTCCCGTGACAGCCTTGATGTCGTCTATCATGGCCGTCCAGCCTCCATCGTAGAAATATCCGAGGTCTTCGGAGCAGCGCACCGATTCCCCGTGTCCGCGGTGGTCGTGTATGATGCTGAAGAATCCGTTGGCCGCCAGGTATTCCATGAACGGGATGTACCTCTCCTTGTGCTCGCACATTCCGTGCACTATCTGAACTATGCCCTTGGGCGTACCGGCGGCGGGTCCGCACAGCAGGATGCTGATCTCCAGTCCGTCGGACTCGGACGCAATCTTCTCTTTCTTGATGATGGCCTGTTTTGTATCTGTCATGATGCAATCTGTCCTATCCAAAAGCATGCCAGCAGTGACGGCAGCGTATGAGGCCTGCTACAGCCATTTTTGGAAGAAAACGAGTGTCTCTTCCTGCATCTGCCGGTTGAAGAAGTGCGTCTCGTCCCAGATTTTGGTGACCAGACGGTCTGATGCTCCGTTGTCCTTCCATGCCTGGCGCAGGACTGTGTAGGCGTCCTTCACTCCCTCGACAGGGAACAGCTTGTCGCGGCTGCCGTTGAAGAACAGGGCCGGACGGGGACAGGCCAGGACGGCTGTGTGGGGGTAGTCCATGTAACGCCGCAGTCCGGGTACAATCATCGAATAAGCCGACCCGCCCTTGTTCTGGTTGTTGCTCATCGTCATCAGGTACTCGGTAGTGTTCATCCAGCAGACGGATGCGGAGACTGCGATCTGTTCACTTACAGCTGCCAGCATCCACGATCGGTAAGCTCCCATAGAGAATCCCAGGCAACCTGTACGGGCAGGGTCCACGCAGTCCAGCGAGGCCAGGAAGTCGGCACTGCGCATGTCATCCGCGGTGATGATTCCCCCCCAGGATCCGCCCATCTGCAGCAGATTGGAGGCCAGAGCCTGCTGAACATCGTAGTCGGCTCCCTCCAGTCTCCCTCTCTCGCCCCAGAACAGGGCATCGACGGCCAGCACTACGAATCCGTTCCGGGCGAAATAATCCCCGATGAACACTCCGTCGTAGCATTTTTCAGTCCATGCCTCCGCATCCTCCATTATCCTGTCGGATACACCGAACGGCCTTATCAGCTTCTCTTTGCCGATGGTGAAGTGCGCTCCGTGGTCATGGAGCATCAGCACCGCCGGAAATGGCCCGTCTCCTTCGGGCACCAGCAGATAGGCGGGTACGCGGCACCACTCAGATACATTGAACTGTATTTTCAGGGCCGTATAGCCCTCGCGCTGTTCCGAGGCGGCAATCTCCATGTCAAAGGACGCCGGTGCGGGAGGAATGTTCTCCAGGCACTCCAAGACAATGTTCCGTGCGGTGTCCTTCCACAGGCAAAAGTCCCTGTATCCGGAATGCTCCCATGCCATGGGCCAGGTGAGGGAAGACTTCATCTGTGTATAGAACGCTGGCATGAAGCCGCTGACTCCGTATGAAACGGCGGAATCGGGCGCGTCCGTCCTGCTCTGAGCAGAGGCGGTGAAGGAGAATATCAGGGATATCAAGGCGGCAACGGCGGCTCCCTGGATACATGCTGCGGGGTTTGCTTTGGGGTTCATGATTGCAATTTCAGATAAAAAAGGCCGGCCGCGTGCGGAAGCGGCAGGCCTGGGGATGTATGATGATCAGACGTTTTATCGGTTTTATTTCTCGATGGGTTTGTACTTGGGCACGAGGGTCTTCATGATGGCCCATGCTATCAGGTAAGCTACGGCGCAGATGCAGAAGACTATCATGTACCCTGCAGGTTTGCCGCTGAATCCCAGGAAGGTGAATGCCTCGCCGAGCTCCTCCGAGTGGGTGAAGAGGGCGCCGGCTCCTTTGTTGATCAGGAAGGAACCCACGCCGCCCGCCATGCCGCCGATACCGGTGATGGTGGCTATGGCCGACTTGGGGAACATGTCTCCGATGGTGGAGAAGAGGTTGGCGGACCATGCCTGGTGTCCTGCTCCCGCAAGTCCGATGATTACTGCGGGCCACCATGCGGAGATGCCTCCGAGGGGCTGGGCGAAGAGGGCGAACAGGGGGAAGAAGGCGAAGATGAGCATGGCCAGCATACGGCCGTTATAGGGGTTCATTCCCTTTTTCTCTACGAACAGTTTAGGTAAGTAGCCTCCGAAGATGGAAAGCACGGTTACGATAGCGTAGAGGGTGAATATCAAGGTGATGGCCTGGCTGGAACTGGAGGCGTACCCGTATGTGTCCGAGAAATAGGCGGGAGCCCAGAACAGGTAGAACCACCACACTCCGTCGGTGAAGAACTTGCCCACGATGAAGGACCAGGTCTGACGGTAGGTGAAGCATTTCCAGAAGGGTATCTTCAGTTCGTCTTTCTCCGCAGCGGCGGATACGGCTGCCTTTGAGTCTTCGGCGTCGTCCTGGTGGATGTATTCCAGCTCGGCTTTGCTGACGTGCTTGGATTTCTCGGGCTTGTCATACATGAACACCCAGAAGCCCATCCAGATGAAGCCGAGGGCTCCGATGATGATGAAGGCCATCTCCCAGCCGCCGCCCACGCCGCGGTCCTTGAAGAACTGGGCGAGGAGGGGAATGGTGGCGGGGGCCACGAGGGCGCCGATGGATGCTCCGGAGTTGAATATCGAGGTGGCGAAGGCACGGTCCTTTTTGGGAAAGTACTCGGCTGTCACCTTGATGGCGGCGGGGAAGTTGCCTGCCTCGCCGAGGGCAAGGATGCAGCGGGCCGCTACGAAGAGCCAGACACTGGTGGAGGCTATGGCCAGGGCGGCTGCCGAGCCGTTCTCGACTGCTGTCATCGCGCCGGCGTTCTCAAATCCCTCGATATGGACGGTGGCCCAGCCGCAGATGGCATGGAGGCATGCTCCGGCGGACCATACTCCGATGGACCAGAGGTAGCCTTTCTTGGTGCCCATGAAGTCCACGAACTTGCCTGCGAAGAGCATGCAGATAGCGTAGACTATGGAGAAGATGCCGGTGATGGTGCCGTAGTCACTGTCTGTCCAGTGGAACTCGGGAGCGATGAAGTCCTTCCAGGTCAGGGACAGGACCTGACGGTCCATGTAGTTGACTGTCGTGGCCAGGAAGAGCAGCACGCACATCCACCACCTCCAGTTGGTCATGAGTTTTTTGCTTGTGGATTCTTCTTTCATACAGTATAAGGTTAGTTTCAGTTATTTCTTGGCGGCACGCGCTTCGGCTATGTAGCCCAGGGCATCGCGGCAAAGGGCGGTGATGCGGCTCCAGTCGCCGGCGGCTATGGCGTCCTTGGGAAAGAGCTTGGATCCCATGCCCACGCAGCTGACTCCGGCTTTCACCCACTCGGTCAGGTTCTCTCTGGTGGGCTCAACCGCACCCGTTACTATCAGCATGCTCCATGACATGGGGGCAAGTACATTCTTGACGAACGAGGGACCTCCTACGTTGCCGGCGGGGAATACCTTGATCAGGTCGCAGCCGGCCTCCTGAGCGAAGCCTATCTCGGTTACGGAGCCGCAGCCGGGAGAGTAGGGGATGCAGCGGCGGTTGCAGACCTTGGCCACGTCGGGGTTGAAGAGGGGACCCACGATGAAGTTGGCACCCATCTGGATGTAGAGGGAGGCCGTGCCGGCGTCCACTACGGTTCCGGCGCCGAGGACCATCTCAGGGCACTCCCTCGCGCTGTACTTCATAAGCTCGGCGAATACCTCGTGGGCGAAGTCGCCTCTGTTGGTGAACTCGAAGGCTCTTACGCCTCCTTCATAGCAGGCCTTGAGGACCTTCTTGCATACCTCGATGTCGCTGTGGTAGAACACGGGCACCATGCCGGTGCCGGTCATGGCCGTGAGGGTCTGTATCTTGTTGAATCTTGCCATTGTCTTTCCTTCTTTTTTTTATTTATCTGCTTACACGTCCTGAGGCATCGCCCTTCATCAGGTTCTCCACCTCCTTGACAGTTACCTGGTTGTAGTCACCGAAGATGGTGTGCTTCAGGCAGGAAGCGGCTACTGCGAAGTTCAGGGCCTTCTGGTCGTCTCCGGTGTATGTGAGCAGGCCGTAGATCAGGCCGCCCATGAAGGAGTCACCGCCGCCGACGCGGTCCACGATGTGGGTGATGTCGTAGCGGGGGGAAGTGTAGAGTTTCTGTCCGTCGTAGAGGACGCCGCCCCAGGTGTTGTGGTTGGCGTTGATGGAGCCGCGCAGGGTGATGATGACTTTTTTAGCTCTGGGGAACTTATGCATCAGCTGTGTGCATACGCTCTCGAACTCTGCTGCGTTGACCTTCCCCTCCGTGGCGGCTGCATCGAAGCCCTCGGGTTTGATGCCGAAGACCTTCTCAGCGTCTTCCTCGTTGCCGAGGATGATGTCGCAGCACTCTACGAGGGCGGGCATTACCTCGGAGGCCTTCTTGCCGTACATCCAGAGATTCTTGCGGTAGTTCAGGTCGCATGATACCGTTACGCCGAGGCGGTTGGCCGTCCTGACAGCCTCGAGGCAGGCGTCAGCGGCGCCCTGGCTGATGGCGGGAGTGATGCCGGTCCAGTGAAACCAGGAGGCTCCGGCGAGCACTTTCTCCCAGTCTATCATCCCGGCCTGTATCTCTGAAATGGATGAATGTGCCCTGTCATATACGACCTTGCTTCCGCGGGTTACCGCTCCTGTCTCCAGGAAATAGATGCCCAGACGGTCTCCTCCGTAGATGCAGTAGTCCGTGCCCACCCCGTAGGAGTGCAGGTCACGTACGCAGCTCTGTGCGATTTCGTTCTCAGGAAGTCTGGTTACGAACTGCACGTCTATTCCGTAATTGGCAAGCGATACAGCCACATTGGCCTCGCCGCCGCCGAAAGTAGCATCAAACTGCTTTGCTTGTGAGAACCTCAGGTATCCTGGGGTCGAGAGACGGAGCATCACTTCTCCGAAAGTAACAACTTTTGCCATAATTAATAGATTAGTTTTCCGCTCACAAAAATACGTATTTATTTTTATTTTCGTGCACGTGCACGAAAATTTTTTCAGAAAACACTATTTATTTCATATCTTTGTACCGTAAGACTTGTATTACGTATTTTATATGGAAGAAGACAACAAGAAAATAACAATATCCGATGTGGCCAAGCTTGCCGGTGTGTCCAAGGGAACTGTGGACAGAGTGCTGCACGACCGCGGCGGGGTATCCCGCAAGAGCATGGAGAAAATACGCCAGGTCATAGACGAGCTGGGCTACGAGCCGAATGTCTACGCCTCCATGCTGGCCATGCGTAAGGAGCACGTCATAGCCTGCATCCTGCCGGACAGCATAAAGGACGATTACTGGTATCTGGTGCGCGAGGGGGTTGAGAAAGGCGGGGAGAATATCGCCTCGATGAATATCCGGACCCGGATTTTCCTGTACGACCAGTACAGTCCCGAGTCGTTCCGCAAGGCCGGTATGCAGCTTCTGGAAAGCAATCCGTCCGGGGTAGTGCTGCCTCCCTTTTTCAAGAACGACGCCTATACTCTCGCGAACGCCCTCAGCCTCCGCGGCATCCCCTACGTGTACGTGGACTCCAAGCTGGAGGATGACGGACATTTCGCATATTACGGCATGCCCATGTACAAGAGCGGGTATCTCTGTGCCCGCCTGCTCACTCTTCGGGTTGCGCCCAAGCAGCTGAAAGGTGTACTGGTGGTCAGGATTATACGCGACAAGATGCGTCAGTCCGACCCTACGCTCAACCGCCGCTCAGGCTTCCTGGACTACATGGCCGAGCACTATCCCTCCTGCGGGATCCATAATCTGTTCATTGACCCCCAGGCTCCCAAGGATACTGAACGTCAGCTCAACACATTCTTCAAGGCCCATCCGGGAATACGTCACATAGTGATGTTCAACTCGCGTGTGCACCTGCTGTCGGACTACCTGTCCCGGAATCCGGATCCGGACCGGGTCGTAGTCGGCTTCGACAACCTGGAAAAGAATCTCAGTGCGCTGAGCGCAGGACTCGTAAGCGTCCTTATCTGTCAGCACACAGATCTTCAGTCCTATAATGCGGTAATGGCCCTTTCGGACTATATCATAAAGCACAAGCGCCCGGAGAGAAAGGACAATTTCATGCACATGGACATACTCACTTCCCTCAACATCGACAACTACTAACCGCCGGCCCTTTTCAGCCTTTGAATGCTGACTAGATTTTCCAGGGATGATGGCCTGTCTACTAACTACTTGAAAGAAAGTGAATTGACATTTTAAGCCTCCGCCGTAAGCGTTTTGAAAAGCCTTACGGCGGGCTTTTCAAAAGACAATCCATTGCCTATCAATAAATTAACAAAGTAGCTATCTGCCCGACAAAATGTAGTTGATGCCATCGAAGTATTTTACATTGTTTTAAAAGCGTAATAAAAGGGGCAAAATGCAAGGCGTTGAGGTTCACGGCGAAGGAGTTTACTTAACGTAAATGACTGAGCCGTGATACCGAAAACAACGCAGCAGTTTGCCCTTTTATTACGCTTTTAGAGGGTGACGCCGGACTTGAAGATGGCAATCTCGCGGAAATCCGACATCTCATTGTTCACCGGCTCGCCCGAGGCAACCTTCAGCACGTAGTGAATGAACTTCTGCAGGAGCTCGTCCCTGGATGTGCCCTCTACGAGCACGCCGGCGTTGAAGTCTATCCACAGCGGCTTGCGCTCGGCCAGCGGGGTGTTGGTGGATACCTTCATCGTAGGCACGTAGGTCCCGAAGGGAGTGCCGCGTCCGGTCGTGAACAGCACTATCTGGCATCCGGCAGAGGCGAGGGCAGTAGCTGCCACGAGGTCGTTGCCCGGAGCGCTGAGCAGGTTCAGCCCCTTGATGCTCAGGCGGTCACCGTACTTGAGGATGCCGTGTACAGTGGATTTGCCGGACTTCTGGGTGCATCCCAGGGATTTCTCCTCCAGGGTGGATATGCCGCCGGCCTTGTTGCCCGGGGATGGGTTCTCATAGACAGGCTGGCCGTTGCGGATAAAGTACTCCTTGAAGTCGTTGATCATGGATACCAGCGAATCGAATGTGGGGCGGTCGCAGCAGCGGTTCATCAGCAGGGTTTCCGCACCGAACATCTCCGGTACCTCGGTCAGGACGGTGGTGCCTCCCTGAGAGACAATCCAGTCGGAGAACAGGCCGAGGAGGGGATTGGCGGTGATGCCGGAGAGACCGTCGGAGCCTCCGCACTTGAGGCCCACTTTAAGCTCAGATACAGGCACATCCTCTCTTCTGTCATTGCGGCAGGCTTCAAAGATGCCGCGGAGCTGCTCCAGACCGTAATCTATCTCGTCGCCCTCGACTTTCTGAGTCTCCATGAAGCGGACACGGGCGGAGTCCACGGGACCGGTCAGTTCGCGGAAAGCGCTCATCTGGTTGTTCTCGCAGCCGAGTCCTACGACCAGTACACCGCCGGCATTGGGATGCAGGACCATGTCCCTGAGAATCTTGCGGGTATTCTCATGGTCGTCGCCCAGCTGGGAGCAGCCGTAGTTGTGGGGAAATGCCACCACGGCGTCCACGCTGCCCTCCTGGCCTTCAATTTCCTTGCGGAACAGTTCCTCGAGCCGTTCCACCGTGCCGTTCACGCAGCCTACGGTGGGTATGATCCAGATCTGATTGCGGATACCTACATTCCCGTTGCTGCGGCGGAAACCTTTGAATGTAAGCTTTTTCTCTGCTTCCGGAATCTCAGTAAGCGCTGGGGTGTAGGTGTATTCCAGCAGACCTTCAAGATTGGTCCTGAGCTTCGAGTGGTCGATGCGGGTGCCTGCTGGGGCATCGGCGGTCAGGTGACCTATCGGGAAGCCGTATTTTATCACATTGTCTCCGGTGTGCAGGTCCCTGAGGGCAAATTTATGTCCTGCCGGTATGTCCTCCGACAGGGTGAGCTGCAGCCCGTCCACCCCGACTGTCTCTCCAGCGGAGAGGGGATGTACGGCTACGGCCACATTGTCGGCTGAGTTAATTTTTATGTATCTGTCCATAATGCAGTTATGCCACTACAGGATTTCCTCTACCGCGGCGCGCATGCCCTTGGCGGCTATCTTCTCCAGGTCTGCTGTAAGCAGGTCGGTCAGGCCGGGAACTGCGTTGAGGTCCTCGTCCCAGATGTACTTCTCGGCGAGCACTCCCTCGGCTACCTTGCGGCAGTCGCCTGTGGCCCAGAGCTCTGTCAGGCGGTCGAGTATCTTCTGGTCATCGGCGGGGGTAATGGTGTCCTCACCGCGCTTGCCGCCCCTGTAGTAGGTGATGATGGCGGCCAGGCCGAATACCAGCCCCTGGGGGAGGTGCCCCTTGCGCTGTAGGAAAATCTTCACGCCCGGCAGGTCGCGGGTGCGGTATTTCGGGAAGGAATTGAGCATGATGCTGGTGACGAAATGCTTGACGTAGGGGTTGACGAAACGGTCGAGCACATCGCCGGCAAATTTTTCCAGTTCATCCTTCGGCAGGTCGAGGGTCGTGAGCAGCTCGTCGAACATCACCTTGCGCACGTAGCGTCCGATGAGGGGATCCTCGACGCATTCGCGGACGGTGTTCAGGCCGCTGAGATAGCCCACGGGGGAGAGAACGGTGTGGGGGCCGTTGAGCAGGGTGACCTTGCGCTCGTGGTAGGGTTTCTCGCTGGGCACGAAGAGCACGTGCAGTCCGGCCTTGTCGGCTGGGAACTCGGCGGCCACCTCGGCGGGAGCCTCGATTACCCACAGGTGGAAGATCTCGGCCTTCACCACCAGGCGGTCCTCATATCCGATGCGCTCCAGAATCTCGTTGATGGTATCCTTGGGATATCCGGGCACGATACGGTCTACGAGGGTGCAGTACACTCCGCAGGAGTTCTCGAACCAGCTCCTGAATCCTTCAGGAAGCTGCCACAGCTCGATGTATTTCTCTATGCATTTTTTCAATTCCTTTCCGTTCAGGAAGATAAGCTCGCAGGGGAAGATGATGAGTCCCTTGTCGGGAGCGCCCTTGAAGTACTCCCAGCGGTGGTACAGCAGCTGGACCAGCTTGCCAGGGTAGGAGGAGGCGGGGGCGTCGTCCAGCCTGCAGGCGGGGTCGAAGGCGATGCCGGCCTCGGTAGTGTTGGAGATAGCGAAACGTATCTCAGGCTGCTCGGCCAGTTTCATGTATGCGTCGAAGTCGCGGTAGGGGTTGATGCCGCGGCTGATGACGTCTATCATCTCTATCGAGTCCACCTGCCGGCCCTCGTCGATGCCCTGAAGGTTCAGGTCGTAGAGTCCGTCCTGCTCGTTGAGCATGTCCACCATGCCCTTTTCGATGGGCTGCACGACTACAACTGATGCGTTGAAATCGGTTTTCTGATTGGTCTTCCAGATAATCCAGTCCACGAATGCGCGGAGGAAGTTGCCCTCGCCGAACTGAATCACTTTCTCAGTGTAGGTGCGGGCCTTGACAGTTGAACGGTTTAATCTTTCCATGATATCGTTAAATATTGGTTTGTCACGTTTTCGTGCAAAATTACAAAAAAATCGTGAACGTGCACGGTTTTATGGTGTCTTTTGAAAATTAATTCTTACATTTGCGTCAGCATTGACCTTAGGAATATCATTTAAAGGTAAAATATATGGCTTCATTCATCCACAAAAACTTCATGCTCAGCAATGGCACAGCTGAGGAACTCTATCACGAAAGTGCTGAGAAACTGCCGATTATAGATTATCACTGTCATTTGGTACCCAAGATGATAGCCGAGAACTACCAGTTCCGCGACATCACCGAGCTCTGGCTCGGAGGCGACCATTACAAATGGAGAGCCATGCGCGGCAACGGTGTGCCCGAGGAGTACATCACCGGCTCCCGTACCCCCTTCGAGAAGTTCAGCAAGTGGGCTGAGACCGTGCCTTACACGATGCGCAATCCCCTTTATCATTGGACCCACCTGGAGCTGGCCCGTGTCTTCGGCATCCATGACCTGCTTAAGCCGGAGAATGCCAGGGAAATCTTCGACCGCTGCAACGAACTTTTAGCCACGGAGGAGTTCCGCGCCCAGGGCCTGATGAAGCGTTTCAACGTAGAGGTGGTCTGCACCACCGATGATCCCGCCGACTCCCTGGAGTATCACAAGGCCATCATGGACAAGCCCTTCGGAGTGAAGGTCCTGCCTGCCTGGAGGCCCGACAAGGCCATGGCAATCGAGAATCCCGAGGCCTACATCAAGTATATTGAGAGCCTCGGAGCAGCTGCCGGTATGGAAATCCGCACCTACGACGACCTGCTGGAGGCCCTGCAGCGCCGCCACAACTTCTTCGCCTCGATGGGCTGCCGTCTCTCCGACCACGGTCTGGAAACATTCTATGCCGCAGATTACACCCAGAAGGAGGTGGATAAGATCTTCCGCAACACTCTCGACGGCAAAACTCCCGACGCCGAGGAACTGGATAAGTTCCGCAGCGCGATGCTCTATGACTTCGCAGCCATGGACGCCGCCAGCGACTGGACCCAGCAGTTCCACGTGGGAGCTATCCGCAACAACAATTCCCGCATGATGGCCCAGCTCGGTCCCGACACCGGCTACGACTCTATCCACGACGTACACTGCGCCGCCGCCGGCAACCGTCTCCTCGACCGTCTGGCCTCGGAAGGCAAGCTGGCCAAGACTATCCTCTACTGCCTGAACCCCGGAGACAACGAGGTGCTCACCACCATGGCCTACAACTTCAACGACGGCACCGTGCCCGGCAAGATGCAGTTCGGCTCCGGCTGGTGGTTCCTGGATCAGGAGGACGGCATGCGCAAGCAGATGAACGCTCTGAGCGCCCTCGGTCTTTTCAGCCGTTTCGTGGGCATGCTCACCGACTCCCGCAGCTTCATCTCCTATCCCCGCCACGAGTATTTCCGCAGAATCCTCTGCAGCGTGATAGGCGAGGATGTGGAGAGCGGACGTCTGCCCAAGAGCGAGATGCCCCGGATCCATCAGATGGTCCAGGACATCTCCTACTACAACGCCAAAAACTTTTTTAATTTCTAACTCATCGCATTTTACCCGTTATAATGCGATGAAGGGGTTGAAAGGGACCTGTCCGGATAGGGCAGGTCCTTTTTTTATTGTACCTCGAGGATGTCGAGGGTTCCGCCGTCGTTCTTCTGAATGAATGCGGTGGCGAAGCAGCCGGTCTTGGCTCCGACCCAGCGTCCGGCCCGGGCGGTGAATGTCTCGCCGATGGGACGGAAGCGCTTGCCGTCGGTGCTGTAGGAGAATGTGCAGACCGAGCGGCCGTCTATCTCGACGCGGAGGACAATGCCGGGGACGGAGACACCGCTGCCGGAGGAGGGCTGCAGGTCTTCGGGACCGAAGAGGAGGATACGGGCGGTCTCTGTCTCGGAGGCTCCGGTGTCGGCTCCCTCACAGATGCCGTGGGTCAGGTATACGGAGCCGTCCTCGTAGAGCAGGCTCAGGGCGGCGTAGCTCTCGCCCATGACGGTGATGCCGGCGCGGTCACCCCCGTAGGAGGGGTGGAAGTTCAGACGGGCGGTGAAGGAGTCTTCCGGGCCAATGAGCTTGCGCAGCAGCAGGGCGGGGGAGTCCCAGAGGCTCCGCGAGCCTTCGGGCAGGGGACGGCAGATGAGGCGTAGGCTGCCTTCCGAGGGATTTAGAAAATATTGTCCCACAGCCGGATTGGCGGGCCACTGCCAGATAGGGGAGAGTTCCGTGGCGGTGAAGCTGTCGGAGCGTTCCAATGCGTCGGGACCCTTCAACTGCCGGGCGGAGGCGGATACGGGAGGACATTGCCATGAAGAGACGGGCTCGCCGGTGCCGTCGCCGTCGGGGTCGGTGCCCATAACGCACCAGCCTTCATCATCCCAGGTCATGGGCTGGAGATGGACCACCCTTCCGTAGGCGTAGCGGTCCTCGAAGTGGAGGAACCAGTGGCCGCCCTCAGTGTCCTCAACCCATGCGCCCTGATGGGGGCCGTGGATGGCTGTGGAGCCCTGGGCCAGGACATTGCGGTACTCGTAGGGTCCGGTGACGCTGCGGGAGCGGAGGACGAGCTGCCACCCTTCCTTGACTCCCCCGGCCGGAGCGAAAATGTAGTACCATCCGTCGCGTTTGTAGAATTTCGGTCCTTCTACGGTGGGATTGCCGTTGTGCTTGCCGTCGAAGATGAGGATCTCCTCGCCGACGGGGCCACTGCAGTCCGGAGCCAGCTCGCGGAGGGAGAGGACGCTTTTGAATCCAGCCCTGCTGCCGGCCCAGCCGTGTACCAGCCATACCCTTCCGTCATCGTCCCAGAGGGGGCAGGGGTCGATCATGCCGCGGCCTTCGATGACCAGATGCGGCGTGCTCCATTGTCCTGCCGGATCTTCGGCTGTGATGCAGTATATGCCGCGGTCGGGGTCGCCCCAGAATATCCAGTAGAGGCCGTCGTGGTGGCGGATGGCGGGGGCCCAGACACCGTTGCCGTGAGAGGGCAGCGCAAAATCCTCCTCAGGGCTCATCCTGGGCAGGGCGGCATTGACTATCTTCCAGTGCACTAAGTCGGCCGAGTGCAGGATCTGCAGGCCGGGCACGTGGTTGAACGAGGAGGCGGTCATCCAGTAGTCGCCGCCGACCCGTATGGCGTCGGGGTCGGAGTAGTCGGCGTGGAGTATCGGGTTGGTGTAGGTGCAGGTATCGGGGATGATGTCCCGTGCTGCAGCGGGAGTGTCTGTAACGGCAGCTGTCAAGGCGGCCAGCGCCAGCATGGTAAGAGTCTTCATGGGGCGAAGTTAGTGAAAATATGGGAATAAATCCCTCAAAATGCGTATATTTGAACCTCTTATATCAACGATACCGCACATGACTATGGACAGGACAGATTCTACGGGCCAGACGAGACTGGTGAGAACGGACTATTATTCATTGATGGTAAAGCGCATACGCAGGATACTCATGATATCCAGCAGCTACGATGCCTACATCCTGGAGGAGGACGGGCAGATAGAGGCTCAGCTTTACCGGGAATATATCGAATTGAACATCAGCAACCCACCAGTTTTTACCTGGGTCAATACCACTCAGGAGGCAATGGAACTTCTGGAGAAGGATCCGGAGTATGACCTGATAGTGGATATGTTCAATATCCGGGACGCCGCCATTTTCGACCAGTCGCGGCTTATCCGTGAGAAATGGCCTGGGATACCGATAGTCATCCTGACCAATTTTTCCAAGGAACTGCTCAAGAAGATTGAGGCCGCCGACCGCTCGGCCATCGACTATATCTTTACCTGGAACGGCAACGCCGACCTTATCCTTGCCATAGTCAAGCTGCTTGAGGACAGGATGAACGCCGATGCCGACATCCTTTCCTCAGGAGTGCAGGCCATACTGCTGGTGGAGGACTCGATAAGGTATTACTCCACCTATCTGCCCGCGCTCTACAAACTGGTGCTCAAGCAGAGTGCGGAGTTTCTGAAAGAGGCCCTGAACGAGCAGCAGCTCAAGATCCGCAAGCGGGCCAGACCCAAGATACTTCTGGCTACCAACTACGACGAGGCCATGGAACTGTACACCAAGTACCGCAAGAACCTGCTAGGAGTGATATCCGATGTGGGTTTCGTCATGCACAAGGGGGACAGGCCGGAGATGGAGAAGATAGATGCCGGTATAGATCTGTGCCGCTACATCAGGGAGGACATTCCGCAGATGCCCATCATCCTGCAGTCTTCGCAGGGCAGTGTGGCTGAGATTGCCAGGGAGATAGGAGCCGGCTTTATAGAGAAATATTCCAGCACCCTGCTCATTCAGCTTTCCGAATATATAAGCGAGGAGTTCGGTTTCGGAGATTTCGTGGTCAAGGATCTGGATACTCATCTGGTGATAGCCAGGGCCAAGGACCTCAAGGAACTGCAGGCCCTGATAGCGGAGATTCCGGACAGGGAGCTGGAGTACTATGCATCCAAGAACCGTCTGTCGAAGTGGATGTATTCCCGCGGCCTGTTCAGCCTGGGCCGCAGGATACGCAAGGCCAGCCTTTCCGACTTCAGCAGCCCGGAGGATGTCCGGAAGTTCATCATACGGCAGATCAAGGACTACCGTATACAGGCGGGGCAGGGAATCATCGCATCTTTCGACAAGGACACCTATACGCACTATATCCGTTTTGCCAGGATGGGAGAGGGCTCTTTGGGCGGCAAGGCCAGGGGACTGGCTTTCATGAACAGCATTCTGCAGAAATACGGCATGGTGTCCAAATACAGCGGTGTGAGGGTCTCTATCCCTCGGACAGTAGTGGTGGCCACGGACTATTTTGACCGGTTCATCCTGGAGAACGGCCTGCAGTATGTCATAGACTCCGACATCTCCGACGAGGAACTGCTTTCGGAGTTCGTAAGCTCGAGGCTGCCGGAGGAGCTGGTGGAGCAGCTCCGGGCCTACATCGGGACGGTGTCCACACCCCTGGCCGTGCGTTCCAGCTCCAAACTGGAAGACTCGCACTATCAGCCGTTCGCGGGGATATATTCTACCTACATGATACCTTGCGTCGAGAACAGGGACCAGATGCTCAGGCTGCTCGGCAAGGCCATAAAAAGTGTCTACGCCTCCGTCTACCTGGCGGCCAGCAGGGCGTACCTGCGCACTACTGGCAATCTGCTCAGCGAGGAGAAGATGGCCGTAGTCATCCAGGGAGTATGCGGTACCGAGGACAGGGGATATTTCTTCCCTACGGCCTCCGGAGTGGCCAAATCCATGAATTTCTATCCCATGGAAGGAGAAAAACCCGAGGACGGAGTGGTCAATATAGCTTTCGGTCTTGGCAAATTGGTGGTGGACGGAGGCAAGACCCTGCGTTTCTGCCCCAAGTATCCGGCCAAAGCCGTGCAGATGTCCACGCCCAGATTTGCCCTCAAGGACGGGCAGGACACCATGTATGCCCTGGATCTCAAGCCAGAGGAGTTCAAGACCTCGATCGATGACGGTATCAACATCCACAAGTTCTCCATACCCGAGACCGAAGGTTTCCGCAATCTCTCCAAAGTAGCCTCCACCTGGGATTTCCAGAGTCAGATGCTCAGGCCCGGTACATTCTCTGATGGAATGCGGGTGATATCCTTTGCCAATATACTTCAGTACGATGTCATTCCCCTTCCTCAGATACTGACGGACCTGCTGGAGATCTGCCGCCAGGAGCTGCGCTGCGAGGTGGAGATGGAGTTTGCCCTGGACATGGACGTTCCCAAAGGGGAGGATGCAGTACTCAGTGTCCTGCAGGTAAGGCCGATAGCGGAGTTCGCGGAGGAACAGTCCATGGACTGGAGCACGGTAAGTACCGACAATGCGCTGATATATTCCGAAAGTGCTCTCGGTGCCGGCTACATCGACGGAGTCACGGATGTGATATATGTCCGTCAGGAGGTCTTCGACAAGTCCAGGACGGAGGAGATAGCGTCGCAGATAGAGGAGGTGAATGCAATGATGGCGGCTTCCGGCAGGTCCTACATCCTGATAGGACCGGGCCGGTGGGGGTCGAGCGACCCGTGGCTTGGAGTTCCGGTACGCTGGAACCAGATATCCGAGGCAAAGGTGATAGTGGAGTGCGGCATCGAGGGGTTCTGTATAGACCCGAGTCAGGGAACGCATTTCTTCCAGAACATCACCTCTCTCGGCATAGGATATTTCACTGTCAATCCTTTCCGCGGCGAGGGCATCTGCGATCTGGAGCGGATCGGACGGGCTGAGGTGGTGGACGAAAAGTCCTTCATCAAGGCTGTCCGCTTTCCCGAACCGCTGACGGTCTACATCGACTGCCGTCTTGGAAGAGGCGTCGTGATGTTGTAGGGAGCGGCACAACCATTTTCCCTTTTACTCAAATAGGAAGGCTGCCATGAGCACTGTCGGAGACAACGGTGCGCTTGGCAGCCTTAGATTGATAGTCGGATAAAACAGCGGAAGCGGCTGTTACTGAAGTGAGGCGATGAATTCCTGTACGTATCCGTTCCAGGCCTCGGAGGTGGCTATCCTGTCGCCTCGGGACCAGCAGGAACCGAACCAGTAGGTGATGGGCTGGCCGGGAGTGATGGTCTTGAAGACCAGGGCGTGGCCGCCTATGCTTTCCAGTTCGGCTTTGTCTGCGTCCGGCATATAGACTGCCAGGCCGAGCTGGCCTTCTTCGGGCTCAATGCTCTGGTCGGAGGCTTTTTCCCAGATAACAACGAAGTTGTCTCCGGCGGAGGATCCGAGCACTTCGTGGCGGATGATGCCGGCGGCGACGGTCAGGCTGTCAAATGTGCCGGTGTAGATATCCTCTGCTTTGCAGAACTGGGTGCCCGGGGTGACGGTGATGCGCTTGGTCAGGGCCACGCTGTCCTCGCCGGCGGCCCATGCGGGATATACCAGCTCGAAGACCACTTTCTCAGGGGTGTCCTCTACGATGCGGTAGTCTCTGTAGTTGGTCGGAGGATAGGATATACTGCCGTTCACGATAGGAGAGGAGGCTCCGCCGCCGAGGCTGACGGCCACCTTGTAGCAGTCCTTTCCGCCATGGTCGTGGTGATAGTAGTCGGGGTCGTCCATTGCGCCCTTATACCATTCGTCGGCTACCAGTTTGCCGGCTTTCTTGACCCAGACGTCGAAACCGGGGGATGTGGGATTGCCCTCAAGAGCCTTGCCGTAGGCGCGGTAGGCTACCAGGTCGTTTTCCCATACGAAGTCGTCGGCCCTTTCGGGAACGTAGCGGGCCATTACTTTGTCGCCTTCCTGCGCGTTCCGGCAGGAAACCAGGGCCAGGAGGCCTGCAGCCGCAGTTGCTGTCAGAATCAGAATCTTTTTCATGGTAACTTCATTAAAGGTTAGCGGAGGTCCTTGGGGGAGCACCAGTCCATATCGTTGTAGTCCTGGTTCTCGCCGCACATGCCCCAGATGAATGTGTAGTTGCGGGTGGCGCAGGCGGAGTGGATGCTCCACTGGGGGGAGATGACGGCCTGCTCGTTGTGCATCCAGATGTGGCGGGTCTCCTGGGGCTCGCCCATGAAGTGGCAGACGGCGGCGTCCTCGGGCAGCTCGAAGTAGAAATAGGCCTCCATCCTTCGGTCGTGGGTGTGGGCCGGCATGGTGTTCCAGGTGCTGCCCGGAGCCAGTTCGGTCATGCCCATCTGCAGCTGGCAGCAGGGAGTGACCTCGTTGACCAGCAGACGGTTGATGGTACGTTCGTTGCTCTCCTCGAGGGAGCCCATGTGCATGACGATGGCGTCCTTCTTGGAAACCTTCTTGCAGGGATATTCCTTGTGGGCGGGAGCGGAGTTGAAGTAGAACTTGGCGGGGTGCTCCGCATCGAGGCTCTCGAATACGATGTGTCTGTCTCCGCGGCCGATGTACAGGGCCTCCTTGAACTCGAGCTCATAGCGGTCTGAGCCTACGGTTACGGCTCCGCGGCCGCCGACGTTGATGACTCCGACCTCGCGGCGCTGGGTGAAATACTCCGAGCGGAGGATATCGGGGGAGGTAAGGGTCAGTTTTTCAGCCACGGGCATGGCACCTCCGACGATGATGCGGTCGAACATCGAGTAGCACATGTTGATCTCGTCGGGAGCCATAATCCGCTCCACGAGGTAGTGCTTGCGGAGGGTGGCGGTATCGTAATGTTTCGCGTCGTCCTGGTGGGAGGGGTAGCGCACTTCTATGTTGATTTTGCTCATATCGGGAATTGTATGAAAATGTTTTACTGAGGCTGTTTGCCGATGTATGCGAGGATACCGCCGTCCACATAGAGGATGTGGCCGTTGACGAAGTCGGAGGCGGAGCTGGCCAGGAAGACAGCGGGGCCCTTGAGGTCGTCGGTGGTGCCCCAGCGGGCGGCAGGGGTCTTTGCTACAATGAAGGAGTCGAAGGGATGGCGGGAGCCGTCCGGCTGTCTTTCGCGCAGGGGTGCGGTCTGGGGGGTGGCGATGTAGCCGGGGCCGATGCCGTTGCACTGGATGTTGTACTCGCCGTACTCCGATGCGATGTTGCGGGTAAGCATCTTCAGTCCGCCCTTGGCCGCTGCGTAGGCCGAGACTGTTTCACGGCCGAGTTCGGACATCATGGAGCAGATGTTGATGATCTTGCCGCCGCCTTTCTTAATCATCGAGGGTATCACTGCTTTGGAAACGATGAAGGGAGCGTTGAGGTCCACGTCGATGACCTGGCGGAACTCCGAGGCCTTCATCTCGTGCATGGGGATGCGCTTGATGATGCCGGCGTTGTTGACCAGGATGTCGATTACGCCGACTTCCTTCTCTATCCTGGCCACGAGGTCCTGTACCTGAGCCTCGTCGGTCACGTCGCAGACGTAGCCGTGGGCCTTGATGCCCAGCTCGGCGTAGGAGGCGAGTCCCTTCTCCACGAGCTCGGGCTTGATGTCATTGAACACTATGGTGGCTCCGGCCTCGGCGTAAGCTGAGGCGATGGCGAAGCCGATTCCGTAGGATGCGCCGGTTACCAGCGCGATTTTGCCTTTGAGTGAGAAATCTACCATATTTTTAAATCTTAAAGTCCTTACTGTTCAAAAAGGAGGGTGTCCTTTTTAGAAACACCCTCCAAAAATACTAAATAATCATTACAAATCTACTGTTTTTCTACAGCCATCTTCCGTCACCTGCTCCGGCAGCCTTGACAGCGGCGTCGGTTACGGTGAAGTCTCCGTTGGCCGGATCAGCCAGAGGGCTGGCCGTGAGGACAGCTCCACCGTTGGCTATGGCCGTGGCCTCATCCATATCCGAGAACCATTCTTCATGGAAGTTGTAGAAGAAATTGTTGGATATGTTTACGATATTCTCGGAGGAGGTGTTGCTGTGCACAAACGGGTAATTGCTGCTGAGCATGTCGACGAAGATATTGTTCGAGATGGTTATTCCTCCGGAGACAGCTGCTCTGATGCGGGCAAATCCGTTGGAGTTTCCTCCTGTGATGTTGTAGAATGTATTGTTCGATACGACTACTCTGCTGACTCCGGCTACATCGGCATCGATGCGGAAGAGGTCGCGGCTGCCGTTGTAGACGGTGTTGTTCATCACCGTGAGGCTGCCGGCCGCGCCCTTGCGGATGTCGAAGGAGCCCTGGCCCGTACCCATGTCGTGAATCAGGTTGCCGGTGAACTCTACGTCACCTACGGAGGATGTCTCCTTGCTGACATAGATGAGGGATTTGCCGTATCCGGATATTTCGCAGTTCCGGACACTTACGGATGCTGATGCTGTCTCTCCGTCTACATCCTCGATGAAGTTTCCGACAGCTTCGGAAGCACCGTCAAAGTGGATGCCTGAGAGATAGAGATTTCCCAGTCCTGCACCGATCTTAATGCCGCCGATGACCGTGACATCGCCGTTTCCTCTGAGGGTGAGGTCGGCTGTGGCGGTGTAGACTCCGTCCTCGGAGAATCCGTTGGCTCCGGCAGTACGGAAGTCATAGGTGCCGGCGTTGAGGGTAAAGTCAGTGGCTCCGGAGGCTATGGCGTTGACCAGCTCTTCCATGGTGCTGACCTCTATGGAGGATGCAGGAGGCATGTCGGCCTGAGGATTCCATCTCGGGTCTCCGACCTGCTTGGCCATCAGAACCGCATTGGTGAGGGTGAAGTCTCCTCCGTCAATGTCTGCGACAGGGCTGGAAGGCAGTACGGCTCCGCCGTTTGCCGTGGCTGTCGCCTCGTCCATGTCTGAGAACCAGTCCTCGTGGAATCCGAAGAAGTAGTTGTTGGCCACATTGACCGTATTGGCGCTTACAGTGTTGTCGTGAACGAAGGGATAGTTGCTGCTCATCATGTTCAGGAAGAGGTTGTTGGAGATGGTCACTCCGCCTGCTACGGTAGCCCTGATGCGTGCAAATCCGTTGGAGTTTCCTCCGGTTATGTTGGCGAAAGTGTTGTCGGCGATTACGAAGCTGCTCATTCCTGCTACATCGGCGTCCGCGCGGAACATGTCGCGGGAACCGTTGTAGATGGTGTTGGCCTGTGCCGTAAAGCTGCCTACGCTTCCTTTACGCATGTCGAAGGAGCCCTGACCGGTGCCCATATCGTGGATGAGGTTGCCGGTGAACTCGATGCTGCCGATCGACGAGCTGGCCTTGCTTACATAGATGACGGACTTGCCGTATCCGGAGATTCCGCTGTTGCGTACGATGACGGACTGGGCGGCAGTCTCGCCGTCCACGTCCTCGAGGAAGTTGCCTATGGCTCCGTTGTTGCCGCTGAAGCTGATGCCGTCGAGTGTGATGTTGCCTGCGCCGGATGCCAGCTTGAAGGCTCCGATAACTGTTACGTCACCGTTTCCTGTGAGGGAGAGGTCGCTGGAGACGCTGTAGACTCCGTCCTCGGAGAGACCTGTGGCTGTGACGGATGTAAAGTCGTATGTGCCGGCCTCAAGAGTGAGCTCTGTAACGCCTGCGGAGAGGGCGTTGAACAGCTCCCCGACAGTGGCTACGGATGTTCCGCCGCCCTGTCCGCCGGAAGAGAGGACAGTGAGGGATGCGTAGCCTGCGGAGGACTGTGTGTTGTAGATGTCGCCTTCAGCGGGATTGGCGAATACTCTTACGGAGTAGCCGCCAGCCTGCAGGAATCCGGTCTGGCTTGCGGGAATCACATAGGATGTACCGTCACTCACAGTCTCGCTGGCTCCGTTGTTGAAGCTGACTGAGTAGGAACCGGCGTTCTCAACAGGTGTCCAGGAAACGTTGATGTCGGTGGCCTGACCCTGTGTCATCATTGCGGGTTCGAGGGTTACTTCAGGAGCTGTCAGCGCGGTATTGACCTGAGCTGTGTCATTGGACCATGCCAGCGATTCGATTGCAATGGGGCCGGAGGGGTATAGGTAGATGGAAGCCTCCTCGGCTATGTCGGTGACGATGATCTTCTGGATGTTGCCCATGTTGACGTTGGTGGCTGCGCCTCCCTTGACCGTGCCGTCGAGGGACACGACTACGTGATTGCCGGTCAGGTCATCATAGTCGGCTGTCCTGATGAGGACGGAACCGGGCTTGTTGACCCTGAACTCTACTGCACCGGCCGAGGGGACGCCTGCGCGGCTTACCTCAGCGGCTGCGGTGAACTTGAGCAGGCCGTCCTCGAAGAGCACTGCGTTCTCTTCCGATGCGATGATGCGGAGCTGGTCCTTGACCTGAGTCACGTCTATCTCGCCGTTGAAGACGGCACCGTCCGTGAAGTCCCATGTCTTGGTTCCTTCGATGAGGGTCAGGTTGTTGTCGATGGGAGGCTCCACGTATTCTACCAGCCAGCGGGGGTCACCTGTCCGCGATGCGATGAGGTTGGCATTGGTAAGGTTGAATATGAGGCCGACGGAGTTGAAACAGGGGTCGGTGGCGAGCACTCCGCCGCCGCCGGCAGTAGCTGTGCCTTCGTCACACTTGGTTGTGAAGAAGGTCTCGGCTACATTGTAGAAGTAGTTGCCGCCGAATGACATCTGGTCTGCTCCGAGGTTGGCGTCACTGGCGCTGATGAGGGTGGAGTAGCCGGTCATGTTCAGGAAGAGGTTGTCGGTGATTTCCACAGATCCGGCGGGAGCGGCTGCGCGGATACCGATGACACCCCTGTTGTTGGTGGAGTTGTCAGCGGTGCAGAGGCTCATTATTGTGTTGTTCTTCAGGGAAATCTTTCCGCTGAGGGTTACGTCGGCATCGAGACGTATGAAGGTCCTGAATCCATTGTAGACAGTACTGTTCTGGATGGTCACATTGCCGAGGGTGGTGGTTGCCTGACGTATGTCGAAGCCGTCGCCGCCGGAACCCTGGATGTCATAGACAGTACAGCCGTCCATGATGTAGTTGTTGAGGGTCATGCCCTGGCCCCACTCGTACATGATGCCCTTGGAGTATCCGGTGACGGTACAGTTCCTGTATGTGATATTGCCTATCTGTACATCGGAGAGTCCGCCGCCGTTCTTGAGCTGGATAAGGAAGCCGTTGGAGTATCCGTTGCCGTTCCACTCGATGCCTTCGCTGTAGAAATGGTCGAGGGAGGCGGTGTTGATGTGCACCTCGCCGAGGATTACAGGACGCGTGCCGTCAGCTGTCTCCTCACCGTAGATCTCCATGTCGCCGAGCAGGTCCGCCTGCCCCAGGTCGTATGGCGAGCCGTCCATGGTAAGTCTTACCTTGGGAGCCTTGTCCGCGAATGCGGCCTGCAGTCCTGCGAGGTCGGAAACGACAGCCTCACTGCCGTCGAATGCGGGCATGGTGTAGAGGTCGAGCTCGCCTCGGTTGGCGCTGAGGTAGTACAGTCCTACCGTATAGTTGGTCGAGGGAGTCAGGCCGGAGACAGTGGCTGTGCCTGTGTTGATGTCGGCCTCAGTGAGGTCGTACCTGTTCTCCACGCCGTCACGGGTAGTGTAGAGGATGTGGGTTACCTCGGGATCCTGATCCCATGCGATGGAGATCGAACCGGATGTCCTTTCGGTCACTTCGGGGTTGAGGTTGCTGGCTACGGCATATGTCTCGACGGGGTCGATGGAAACGGACCACTTGGAGGGATCCTTGCTGCCGTCGGATACCTGGGCCTGTACGCGGAAATAATACCTCTGGTCAGCCTCGAGTTTTACACCATAGGGCACTGAGTCTGCCGATACGGTGTAGCTCTGCACTCCGGCGATGAGCTCGCCGCTCTTATTTTCAAAGATGTTGGTGTCCTTGCGGATCTGCAGGGCGAACAGGTCGGAGCCCGTTACGAGGTCCCAGCTGAAGAGTACGCTGTCACCGTTCGAGATGCTGGTGGTAAGGTTCAGCGGCTCGAGACAGCGGGTGAGATCGAGTGCGGTGATCTCGTCTGCGACGCTGGTGCAGGAGTGGATGGCCGCTCCGAGTATCAGCGCTGCTGCTATTGATATGTTTCTGAATAACTTTTTCATCGGAAAATAATTTGACTGTTAGTATCCGTAGTCGTTTACAAGGTATCCCTGACCGTTGGTGAGGGTGATGTCGAAGATGGGCCAGAACTGACGCTCGTCAGGGTTTCTCTGGTACATGGCTTCGATGGTTTCGGATTCGAGGTGCTCGGGGCTGATGTATTCCTCCTCGAGAATCCACTGGCTGCCTTCAGGGTCGGTCTCGGCCTCGGCCTGGGAGAATCCCCAGAAAGTGAGGCCCATGCCGTCCTCATTGTAGCAGTAGTAGATGTCTCCGGTCTGGCGGAGCCATGAGAACTTGCCGGTGCGGTTGGCAAGGGCGTTCATGTCTGCCTTCGCCTCGTCCATCTTGGACTTGAGCATGTTCCATCTGATGAGATCCGCCTTGCGGAGGAATTCGCCCACGAACTCGAGGGCTCTCTCGTCTACGATGGCGTTGAAGATGTCGTCTTTTGAGGAAAGACCGGCCACATATGTCTCGGCCATTGCCTCATTGCCTGTGTAGGCCCTTCTCCTTACCTGAAGCAGATAGTCCTTGGCCACCTGGGTCTGTCCCAGCTCATTGGCAATCTCAGCGGCCATCAGTAGAATGTCGGAGTATCTCATTACCACAGGCTTGATGCCGTCATCGTTACCGCCGCCGAAAGGCTGTGCGTCCATCCACTCGAAGCGGTATTTGCCGAAGTACCACATGTCTATGCCCGCAGGTTCCTGGCTGTCATCTACCCAGTCGTAGTTGATGCAGCTGATGTCGCGGCGTACGTCCTGAGGCTCATATTTGAAATAGAACGAGGGTACCGGCCCCGCGTCACCTCCGCGGCTGGCTGCCGTTCCGATGTAGGGTGAGCTTTCGTGGCTGCCTGCGAACGTGTAGTTCCATCTGCCGCGGCCGTCGCTGAAGGGAATCACGTAGAGTATCTCGTTTCCTGCAGTCAGGTCGAAGTTGTTGAAGTTGTACCACAGGTCGCGGTAGGAGGATACGAGATGCGCCGTACCGCTGTTGATGGCCAGCTGGAGATATTCGAGGGCCTTGGGGTAGAGTACGCTCTTCTGGAGCTGGGGCTCGTTGGTCATGCGGATGCTTCCGATATTGCCGGTGCCGACCATTCCGTCATCGGGACGGAGGGCGTAGCCGGAGGCTGCCAGGGCGATACGGGCATAGAGACCGCATGCGAAGGCTTTGTTGACCCTGTCGGTAGTGGCGGTCTGCGAGGACTCGTTGGGCCAGTAGAGGTAGTCGATGGCTTCCTCGAGGTCCTTGAGAATCTGTACGTAGATGGTGTCGCGGCTGGTCTTGGCCATGAAGATGTTGTCGGATGTGATGGGCTCGAAACGGGCGGGCACGTCTCCCCATGCTTTTGTGAGGTCGTAGTAGATCATGGCTCTGAGGGTCAGGGCCTCTCCGAGGAGGTAGGCCATCTCAGGGCGGTTCTCGACATCACCGTATGCGCGGAGACCCTCGATGGCCAGATTGGCTCTCTCGATGCCTACGAACATCTCGTTGTAGGGACCGTTGTCGAGGTTCATCTGGGTGTTGTTGGTGGTGGGGTCGTACTGAGTCAGCTGCTTGCCGGTGGTGTTGGTCCCGTTGTACCACTCGATATCGGTGTTGAAGCCGTACCAGGGGAGGAAACGGCCGCGGTAGTTGTTGGTGTGGCCGAAAGTCTCCGCGATGGAGAAGATTGCGTACTCTGAGAGGGTATAGTCCGAGTAGACGTTGGTCTCGTCTGCAGCCGACGGCGCTTTCACGTCGAAGAACCCGTCCTCGGAGCAGGAGGACAGCGACATTACGGCTGCGGCTGCGAGCATGCTTGCGAATATCTTGATATTTGTTTTCATATCTGTGTCTTGTTAGAATGTCAGGTTGATGCCGAATACGAATCCTATGCTTCTGGGATATGCGGAATAGTCCACACCAGGAGAGAGGGGAGTGTCACGCCTTGTGTCCACCTCGGGGTCGAAGCCGGAGTAGTTGGTCCAGCAGAAGAGGTTGGTGCCGGTGGCGTAGATACGGAGCTTGCGGATGTATGCCTTGCTGGTCCATTTCTCGGGGAAGGTATAGCCTATGGTGGCTGACTGGAGTCTCAGGTATGAGCCGTCCTCCACGGCCCAGTCGGAGAACACTGCGTTTCCGACGGCGGGGGACCACATGGTGGTTCCGGCATTCATGGCCGCGAGTGCTTCGGGATCCGTTACGAGCTCACCGGTCTTCCAGTCAATGTTGGTCCAGCGGTTTTCGACGTTCATCATCTGGATGAGGTTACGGTTGTAGTATTTTCTGGACGATGTGAACTCGATTTTGTTGGCATTGTAAACGTCGTTGCCGTAGCTGTAGGCGAAGTTGGCGGAGAAGTCCACTCCGTAGACATAGCCTGAGAGGGAGAAACCGCCGGCGAACAGGGGATTTGCATCGCCTATGACTTCCTTGTCGGCTGTGGTGATGACGCCGTCACCGTCGAGATCCTTGAGCTTGAGGGCGCCTGGACGGAGGTAGTCGGAGCCGATGATGGCTGAGGCGTCAGCCACACCCTCTTTCAGTACCCACTCACCGTCGATGTAGTTGAAGTCATCCACCTCATAGCGTCCGTCATTGCGGTAGCCGTACATGGAACCGATAGGACGGCCTACCTCTACGATGTAGTCGGTGCCGATCTCGGTCGAGGCCCACTGTGTGGCGTACTCGATGCGGTCAAGACCTCCGAGGGAGGTTACGCGGTTCTGGTTGAAAGATATGTTGGCGTTGAAGCTCAGGTCGAAGTTCTGCTTGCGTACGATCGGGAGGTTGAGGCTGACCTCGATACCCCTGTTGCGGGTCGATCCGATGTTGCGGTACTGGGTCTCGTAGCCGCTGCCTGCGATGGGGAACTCGATGAGCAGGTCCTTGGTGTCGTTCTGGTAGACCTCCACAGAACCTGCGAGGCGGCCCTGGAAGAAGCTGAAGTCGAGACCGATGTTATGTGTCATGGTGGTCTCCCACTTCAGGTCGGGGTTGCTCATTACCGTACCTGTGGTGTAGTAGGTGTTGCCCATGCTGATCCAGGATGTGGAGCTTCCGTTGTAGACGCGGTTGATCTGGTTGGCGGGAATGTTGTTGTTGCCTGCGGTACCGTAGCTGTAACGGAGTTTCAGCTCGTCCAGCCATCCGCTGGCGCCCTGCATCCAGGGTTCTGCCGAGATACGCCATGAGGCGGCTGCCGAAGGGAAGAATCCCCAGCGGTTGCCGGGACCGAACTTGGAGGAGCCGTCTGCACGGAATGTGGCTCCGATGGAGTAGCGGCGGTCAAATTCGTAGTTGGCCCTGATGAATCCGGAGAGCAGCCTGTCCTCGGGGTCGTAGTAGTCCTCGTAGGAAATGGGAGTACCGGTGCTCATGAAGTTCCATGCCATGTCAGAATCAAACGAGGCGGGGAAATTCTCGACCATGGCTGTGATCTGGTTTTCCTTGGTGATGATCATCTCCTCGCCGAGAATGAAGTTGAGGACATGCCTGTCGTCCTTGATGATGTCGGAGAAGTCATAGCTCAGGGTGTTGGTGTTGCGGTATCTCTGGTATGAGCGGTCGGTGTAGCGGGAGGCGGGCAGGTTCTTGTATGTGGCGGTGTTGGCCACATAGTAGGTCGTAAGGCCGTAGAAGCGGTTGTCCTTCTGTCTGAAGTCCTGCAGACCGCCTTCTATCTTGAGACGGAGATTGGGGAGGATCTCCCAGGTCATGGCCGCATTGGCGTTCCACTGGGTGCGGATCCTCTTTGTGTCGTTGTCGGCTACTGAAAGAAGCGGGGGGGCGTTGTCGCCGTAGTCCTCCTCAAGGTCGACATTCTGGATAGAGGAAGAGATGGGTATCGGGGTGTAGGATACGGCGTGTTTCAGACGTCCGTTGCCGGAGGTCGAGCCGGCGTCGTTCATGGAGTTGGCGCCGGAACCGCGGGTCTGCATGTTGCTGTAGCGTACGTTCACGTCGAAAGTCAGGGCCTTGACGGGCTTGAACTGTGCTTTCAGGTTCAGGTTGTCGCGGGAGTATGAGGAGCCGATCATGATGGCCTGGTCGTCCATGTGGGCGTACCCCAGGGTCCATGTGTAGTTCTCTCCGCCGCCGGACAGGGTGATGTCGGTGTTCCAGGTCTGGCCTGTGTTCCCGAAGACCATGCCGACCCAGTCGTTTGTGGGCAGACCGTAGTAGAGGTCGATGTCGTCGAAGCTTCCGAAGTAGGGCTCGTAGTTGTCGGTGATATTGTCCCTGATCATGCCCAGCTCGTACTGGAACTTTACGAAGTTCTCGGAGTCCATGGTGCGGATGGCGTCACGGTTCGCCATCCATTTCTGACCGTAGTAGGCGTTGACACTGACAGTGATCTTGCGTCCCTTCTCGCCGCTCTTGGTAGTGATGATGACCACGCCGTTCGCACCGCGGGATCCGTAGATGGCTGTCGAGAATGCATCCTTCAGGACGTCCATCGAGAGAATCTCGGATGCGGCTATATCGTTGATGTTGTCAACAGGGAAACCGTCTACGATATACAGAGGTGAGGAGTCCTGGGTGATAGAGCCGCCGCCGCGGACACGTATCTTGATGTCGGCATCGGGGTCACCCTCCGTGGTGGTCACGGACACACCGGCCATTCTTCCGGTCAGGGCCTGGGATACGCTGGTTACGGGCTGTTCGGTGATTTTTTCGCTGCTGATTGACGATACTGAGCCGAGAAGGTCGCGGCGCTTTACAGTGGCGTAGCCGATGACTACTGTCTCGTCGAGCATTGTGACGTCTTCCTCCATCGTCACGTCGATGGTGGTGCGTCCGTTTACCGGAATGGTAAGAGTCTTCATTCCGATGAAGATAAACTGCAGGCTGGAGGTATTGATGTCAGGCACTTCGATGACATACGAACCGTCCAGGTCTGTCTGAGTTCCAACAGTGGTTCCGTCGACAATGACGCTGACGCCGGGCAGGGGCTCACCGTTTATGTCGGAGACCACTCCTTTCACTTCCTGTGCGTACAATGCCGTGGACATGCACAGCAGTGCCGCCAGAAGAAAGCAGAGCTTTGAAGATAATTCTCGCATAAGACGATTTGTTTGTATGGTTAATAAATGAAAATTTAGTTAATAATATCCTTTACCAGGTAGTGGAGCCAAAGCTCGAGGTTGGTGTAGCGGCCGGTGGGGTCGAGAGTTTTCGCGGAGCCGTCGGCCGGGTTGTTCCTGTCCAGGTCGAACCTGTCCTCCCAGTCATCGGGAATGCCATCACCGTCGGTATCGGTCCAGGGCTCGCCGGAGGCGTATTCGGGCCAGCCTCCTACATCGTTCTGTGAGTCGATGATGCCGCCGTCGGAGCCTTTGGAACCGGTGAAGGTGTATGCCCCTTCTCTGGTTTCCCGGACAATTCTTCCGTCGACCTCATCCCTGACCAGGGATGCACCGGCATGGCTGAGGACACTTTCATATGCATCCCCGGCTGACTGGATGTCGATATAGGAACCGTTGTATGATATGTCGAAGGGGGAGTTGGAGCGGATGCCCGAGATATCGCCGCCTGGCAGGGACGCATTCCCGGTGTTTGGGTGGATGCCGGCCCAGTTGTCGGTGTTGACCTCATCGATGAGGTACAGGTAGTCATCGCGGAGCTCGGGTGACGAGCCGTCAAACCAGTTGTCGGCTACGTAGAACTTTCCCCAGACTCCCTTTGCGTTGGTGTTCGACCCGTCGTCGGCATTGGGGCTGAATATCCTGTTGACCAGGACTTTCTTCTCATTTGTGGCCGCTCCGGGCTTGTAGTAGTTGGCTATGAAATTGAAGGAACCGCCCTCGCCGGCATATCCGGAGTTGTCGGGACCCCAGTTGTAGAATACGTTGTTGACCAGCTCGGTCCTCTCATTCTCAGGCACGCCTGTGTAGCGGCTGCCGCAGAGACGGGGATTGCGGCTGGAGTTGTGGGCGATCAGGTTGTGGTGGAAGGATGCCGGGGTACCGCCCCAGATGCCCGCGTAGCCGTGATTGCCTTTGGGGTGAACGGAGTTTTTCAGACTTTCGCTGATGATGCACCACTGCATTGTGAAGTTGGTGTTGTCATAGGCGGAGGCGCATTCGTCCGTGCTCCAGCTGAAGGAGCAGTGGTCGATGATGATGTTGCTGTGCTCCCGGATGAAGATGCCGTCTGCGTCTTTCTCCGAAGAGCCGTTGCCGTCACCGGTCCTTACGCGTATGAAGCGGATTATGACGTTGTCGGCCTTGACGTTTAGGGGATATCCCGCCAGGCAGATGCCGTCGCCGGGAGCGGTCTGGCCGGCGATAGTGATGTCGCCGTCATTGATGTCCAGACTGCGGGAGAGATGTATCACTCCGCTCACGTCGAAGACGATGGTGCGGGGCCCTTCATGGTCGACGGCCCAGCGGAATGATCCGGTGCCGTTGTCATTGAGATTGGTCACGCGGTATACCTTCCCTCCGCGTCCTCCTGTGGTGAACATTCCGCAGCCCTGGGCTGTCGGGAATGCCCTTACAAGACCGTCGTTCTCATCCTCGGGGAGACCCAGTTCGGCGATGAGGTCGTCTCCGACGTCGGGAGGCTCGGGAAGTCCTCCCGGGGTGCCGGTAACCGGCTCGGAGTATTCCGATTCGAAGGTGCCGTTGTGGCTGGCGACTGAGAAACTATAGGTTGTTCCCGTGGTGAGGTCTGAAACGGTGACTGTGGTGTCGCGTGTGGAACTGGCCGAATGACGGGTGCTGTCCGCCTCGAGCAGTCTCCAATAGTAGTAGTCAGCCTCATCCACAGGACTCCATGCAAAAGTCAGGGATGTTTCTGAATAAGAGACCAGACGTACGTTCCTGGGCACTCCGTCCGTCTCCCCGCCATCGGGTACAGGGGTCTTGTCGCATCCGCAGAACAGGACTGACGGAACCGCCACGAGCGAGGCAATGGTGGAGAACCTCCAGAAGTTAAATTTACTGAACTTTTTCATATCTCTGCTGCTAATTAAAAAGTCTGTCGTATTCAAGACTTGCGTTGATGTAGGGACCTATTCCCTTGGGATCGTTGCTGCGTCTCTTTTCATTGATGTAGTAGTCGTAGTCGCCGCTGCGGTTCTCCTTGCCGCCGAGTCCCGCCACCTCGCAGCAGTCCTTGATGGCGGGCAGGCCCTGCTCATCGGTGTAGAGGAAATAGTCGAGGAAGCCCTCGTAGGTGCTCCTGGCCCAGTCCTTGAGATCGGGGGAGAGGTAGCCCATGCGCACTCCCTTGAGGAGGGAGTAGGAGAACATGGCGGAGCAGGTGGCCTCGAGGTAGTTGCCCTCGCGTCCGGGGCAGTCGAGGACCTGGTACCACATGCCTGTGGCGGGGTCAGCGTAGTCGGGCAGTACTTCGTAGATGCCCTGCAGTATGGCGATGAGGGAGTCGCGTCCCTCGGTCCCGGCCGGAATGTAGTCCAGGGCATCCACAATGCCCATGGTGTACCAGCCCAGGGCCCTGCCCCAGGCGTGGTCGGACTGACCGGTGAGGGAGTCGCTCCAGAACATCTGCCTTGACTCGTCCCAGGCATGGCGGTAGAGGCCGGTGGCGGGGTCGTAGGTGTGCCTGGCCACGGTAAGGAAATGATTGATGACGTCCCTGTAGATGGAGTCTCTGTCTTCAGGGGCGTCGTAAAGGGTCGCATAGTGGGCGTAGAAGGGCTGGGCCATGTACAGGCCGTCCAGCCACATCTGATGGGGGTAGGTCTGCTTGTGCCAGAAGCCGCCCTCGGAGGTGCGGGGATGGTCCTTGAGCTGGTCGCGCAGGGTCTGCATGGCGGTCATCCAGCGGGCGTCGCCGGTGCGGTCGTAGAGGACGAAGAGGGCGTTGCCGGGGCAGACGTGGTCGGTGTTGAAGTTGGACTTCTTGTACTTGTAGATGACGCCGGCGGTGTCCACCGCTCTTTCGTACCAGTCCTGCACGTAATCGAAAATGTCCTGATACCCGGGAGCCTCGCCGTATGCCTCCCATACTTCGAGGAAGGACATCAGCTCGAGGCCGGTGGTGTAGTTCCACTTGAGCCGTCCCTCCATCCCGTCGAGGTATGTGCCGTCGGGGCAGCGGGTCATCTCGGCGCGGACCATGCTCAGGGCATTGGCCTTGCCGTCAATGCGGGAGCTCCCTGATGAGCAGGATGCGCTCAGCAGGAGGAGTGTTCCTGCCGCCGCTGCTGTGATTATTGATAATATTGATAATGTAGTGTACCGTTTCATATTGTCCTTGCTTGTATTGTCCTACCTGTTGTCCTCGGGGTTCCAGGCCCTGGTGTCGGTGTCCTGGTGCATTACCTTCTCAAAGGTGTATTCGGCCGCCTGCTTCCTGGTCAGCTGGGTAGACCATTTTACCCTGGTGTCAGGAGAGGCGCCGGGACCGTAGCTGCCGTACTCCGCGTAGAATGCGGTGCCCTCACCGGAGGGCCAGAGTTCCCGGGGCCAGCTCTTCCAGCCGTCGGGATGGATGTGGGAGCCGAGCTCGCAGTCGATGAAGACGGTGTTGGCGTAGGGCCTCCAGGGACGGCCGAGGTAGACCTTGTCCACGCCCTCGGCGGCGGTCAGGCGGCAGTTGTGGAAGACGTAGCCGTATTTCTGGCCTTCGGGGGTGGAGGCTGCCGTCACGTAGCTGTTCTTCTTGCTGTGTATAGTACAGTTCTCGAAGTAGGCGACGGAGGGGCCGAAGATGAAGTCGGTGGTGCCCTCGATGTAGCAGTTCAGGAAGTAGTTGCGGCAGGGACCGCCTTCCTTGTTCCAGCGTCCGTAGGTGTAGATGGTGTCCTGGTTGGCGATGATGCGGCAGTTCTTGAAATAGATGCAGTCGCCGTTGGTGAAGAGGGCCACTGCCTGGCCTATCTCCTTGCCCTCGCCGGCGGGGTTGAGTATCGTGAGGTTCTCGACGGTCACGTAGGAGGAGTGGATGTAGAACCCGGCGCTGCCCGATGTGCCGACATTGAAGTCTCTGCCGGGCCACATCTGTTTGGCGTACTTGCCGCAGGAAATGACGGTGCTGTCGGCGCTCTCACCGATGATGTGGAGGCGGAACTTGTTGTGGGGGATGGTTACCATCTCGTTGTAGACCCCGTTGCGGATCAGGATCCTGGTAATCTCCTCGTGGGAGTAGTCGGGGCAGGCGTCGATGGCTTCCTGCACTGTGAAGTAGTCGCCGGTACCGTCCTGGGCCACTACGATATCGTAGTAGACGAAGTGGCGGGCTATCTCGGGAAGCTGCTTGGCTATCTCGCCGCAGATCAGACTTGCTACCTTGCGGGCACCCCTGGCGTTGGTATGGGTGTTGTCGGTCTTGCCCTCGGGCATGGCGGGAACCGTGCCGGGTGCGACCCACATGAAATATTCGCGTGAGGCGGTGTCACCCAGGCTCTTGAGCCAGTCCATGGTGACCTTGGTGATGTCGAGGAGGGTGACATTCTCCTGCTCTGCCACCTGCTTCATGGCCTGGGGATAGTCCTCCAGGCAGGTCTCGTCGAGGGTATCGGCCTTGAACCATCTGCGGGAGACGGGGGTGAGGAGGACGGGGGTGGCGCCTTTCTCGCGGGCTACCTTTATATAGTGGCGCAGGTTGTCCTGGTAGGCTCCCCATGCGGCGGCGTAGCGGGTGGTGTCGGACTGCTTGGAGTCATTGTGCCCGAACTGGATGAAGAGGTAGTCCCCCTTCTTTAGATTGGCCTCGACCTTGGCCCAGTGGCCCAGGGTCATGAAACTCTTGGTGCTGCGGCCGTTGTGGGCGTAGTTGATGACATTGACGCTGTCATCCAGGAAGTTGGGAAACATCATTCCCCAGCCACGCTCGGGGTTGCCTCCGCTCAGGTCCTTGGGGGCCATGGTGGAGTCGCCGATGAGGTGGATGGTGAAGCTGCTGCGCTCCTGTTCGGCAGAGGATGTCAGCAGGAGGGAGGCAGCGGCTGTTGCGAGGATGAGCGTAATAGTTCTGATTGTCGTCTTTATCATGGTTCTATGGTCAGTTACAGCGTTCGTGCCGTACCGGCTGTATCAGTCGGTACGGCTTTCGGTTACTTTTCGGTATATTCGTAATTCTCAACTTTGTATGTGATGACGGGCTCTCCCTCCTCAGGATGAATCGTCACGTTGGTAAGGGTCACGTCCTTGGAGAAGCATATCTGTGCTCCGGTGCGGCTGGAGATGACGCAGTCGGTGACATGGATGTTGGAGACGGGCATCTCCGGCAGGCCGTTGAAGTACATGGCGCGGGAGGCTCCGTTGCAGACTACGCGCTCGATGTAGATGTCGCGGAACTCCGGAGTGGTCTCGTCCACGGGCATGGGCTCGGGCTCCTTGTAGTTACTCTGCTGTTTCATGGCGTCTACTGCGGACATGTTGCCGTAGAAGAGGTCGAAGAGCAGGGGCTCGGTTACGATATCGGTCATGTAGATGTCCCGGATGAATATGTTCCTGACTACGCCTCCGCGGCCTCTCTTGCTCTTGAAGCGCAGGCCTACGTCGGTGCCGAGGAAGCGGCAGTTGGACACTACTATGTTCTCGACCCCGCCGGACATCTCGCTGCCGACTACGAATCCGCCGTGGCCGTGGTAGACGAAGCAGTTGTCGATGAGCAGGTTCCTGGTGGGCATGGCCCTGCGGCGGCCGTCCTCGTCCTTGCCGGACTTGATGCAGATGCCGTCGTCACCTACGTCGAATGACGAATTGGTCAGGATTACGTTCTCACACGACTCGATGTCGATGCCGTCCCCGTTCTGGGAGTATGCCGGGTTGCGTACGACGATATCGTTCACGATAACGTTGGTGCACATCAGGGGATGTATGTTCCATGCGGGAGAATTCTGGAATGTGGGGCCCTCGAGGAGGACGTTCTCGCACTCGCGGATGCTTACCATCACGGGACGGAGGAAGTCCCTGACGCTCTCCCAGAACTCGTCGTCGAACTCGCCGACAGGGACATTCAGGCCCTTGTCGCTGAGCTGCTCCGCGCGGATGTAGTCCTCGGACGGATACCAGGTGTTGCCCTTATCGTTGAGCACGCCGCCGGAGGCCACCTTTTCTTTCCACTGGGAAGACGTGACCTTGGATTTCTTCAAAGGTCTCCATGCGTCACCGGAGCCGTCGATCACTCCCTCGCCTGTGATGGAGATGTTTTTCTCCCTGTAGGCATTGATGGGAGAGGTGCAGCGGCGGGTGTCGAGTCCCTCGAAGGATGTCTCTATGATGGGATATAGGGTTTTGTCGGAAGAGAACAGGATGACCGCATTCTTGTCCAGATGCAGGTCAATGTTGCTTTTCAGAGTGATGGGGCCGGTGAGCCAGATGCCTGCGGGTACATCCAGATGGCCGCCTCCCTGTTTGGAAAGAGCGTCTATGGCGCGTGCGAATGCGGCTGTGTTGAGGGTGACTCCGTCTCCGGTGCCGCCGAAGTCGATAAGGGAAACGCGCCTGTCGGGGATGGAGGGCCTGGTCACGACAGGCATGCTGAAAGGAAGATTTTCATAAAGATAGGCGAATTCATAGCTTACGTCCGTGTTTGTTTCGGGCACGTACACGGTGCCGACATGGGGGGCGGACATCCCCTGTGCTTCGGAAGAAGTGGCGCTAAGGGACGATCCCGTCATGCAGAATATGTAGATAGTTAATGCGTTAGCAAGACGCTTCAAAAGGCTGTAAGATTTCACGCGTGTCGAATTTAGTAATTACTGTTACAAAGATAAGTATATTTCCGTTCCCGTGCACGAAAATATTTAAAAAAATGCACGGCAATTACACAAAAGCAAAATCCGCCGTCGGGGCTGATGTCCCGACAGCGGATATGATTGGGTCAGCGCAACAGAATGTTACAGCCTGTTCTTGTAGAGTTCAGCCAGCAGCCTGCGGTATTGGTTTTCCAGGGTGAGATAGGTGGAGATGTTGCCGTAGACGTTGTCGGCCTCGACGTAGTAGTCGATGACAGACATCTGGCCGGCGAGGACAGCGGACTTGAGGGCTTCGAGAGTGCCGTGCATCAGGGGTACGTCGTAGGTCCGGACGGCTGAGTGAATCTGCTGCAGCTCGTTGTAGCGGGACTGGAGCTGGGTCTCGGCCTGCAGGCGGGCGTTCTCGAGCTCACTCTGGGCTGCGGTGTGGCGTGCCTCGGCGATCTTCGTCTTGTTGCGGGAGGAGAAGAGGGGCAGGGAGGCGCCGACCAGGAAGCCGTGGCTGGCCTCTGTCATGGAAGTGTTGCGGCGGTAGCCGACCTCGAACTTGGGCAGCCAGTTCTGCCTGTTGACCTTGATTTCCTGGGCGGCGGCTTCTACGGAGGCCTCTGCGGAGAGGATTCCGGCGTCGGTGGCCATTACCTCGGCGTAGAACTCATCGTAGTTCACTACCTCTGCGGCAGCAGGGTATTGAGCCGTCAGCAGTTCCACGGGGATATTGCCGTTCATGGCCCTGAGGGTCTGGAGAGTATTCTGCCGTGCAGCCTCGTTCTGGGCCGCGAGGGTGCGGACGTTCATCCGCTCCATTTTCACCTTATTGACCTCTATGATATTTGCGCCTCCCTCGGAGAAGCGTTTCTCCATCAGGGCGAGGAGTTCGTCGGCGTTGGCCATCCTGGTATCCAGCAGCTCTTTTTCCTGATTGAGCCGGACGAGGTCGAGGCACAGGAGCTGGGCCTGCAGGAGGATGTCCCTGCGCTGGAGGGCGTACTGCATGTCGAGGACCTCGTTCTGCAGCTTACCGGATTTGCCCCTCGAGACGTACTGCGAGGGGAAGTCGAAGCCCATGGAGACTACGAGCTCGGAGCTGGCGACTCCGTCATAGCCGCGGGTGAAGAAGGGGCTGTAGGATACGGAGAGGTCCTGCTGGATGTTGTTCTGGGCCTGGATCTCGAGCCGGGAGGCCTCGTTGTTCTGCCGGAGGGCGCGGAGCTCGAGGTTGTTCCTCTCCACTGCTGCCAGCACCGAGTCGATGCTCTCCATGCTCTGGGCCCGGAGGCTGCCGCAGGGCATGGCGGAAAGACCCAGCGCTGCGGCGGTCAGAAACGGTAGTATATTGTTCAATATTTTCATTGTATATGTCGTATTAATTCTTAGCTTGTTCAATGTTCTCGGCCCTGCGCTCGCGGCGGTGCATCCAGTCGTAGACTATCGGTACGATGAAGCCGTTGAGCAGGGTGGAGGTGAGCAGTCCTCCGAGGATGACCTTGGCCATGGGGCTCTGGATCTCGTTGCCGGGCAGGTCGCCGTTGATGGCCAGGGGAATCATGGCGAGGGCTGAGGAGAGGGCCGTCATCAGGATGGGGTTGAGGCGGTCCAGGGAGCCCTGGAGGATGCACTCGCGGACGCTGAGATGCTCCTCGGTGTGCAGATGGTTGTAGCGGTTGATCAGCAGCATGCCGTTGCGGGTGGCGATACCGAAGAGGGCGATGAAGCCGATGATGGCCGGGATGCTGAGCTCGCCGGAGGTGATGATCAGGGCAAATACGCCTCCGATCAGGGCCAGCGGCAGATTGAGCAGCACGACTCCGCTCTGGCGGGCGTTCTTGAACTCCATGTACAGCAGCAGGAAGATGACGATGATGCTCATGATGGAGGTCAGCATGAGGGTGCGGCTGGCGGCCTGCTCGCTCTCGAACTGTCCGCCGTATTCGATGTGGTAGCCTTCGGGCAGCACGATCTCCTCGTCCACTATCTTCTGGATGTCGTTCACCACTCCGCGCAGGTCGCGTCCGCGGGTATTGGCGGAGATGACGACCTTACGCTTCACGTTCTCGCGGTTGATGGTGTTGGGGCCCATCGAGGACTCCACGTCCGCTACGTAGGAGAGGGGAATCTTGCAGCCGTCTGCATCGTCGATCATCAGGTTGCGGATGCTCTCCATGTCACCGCGGTTGTCCTCCGAGGCACGGACCACTAGGTTGAAGGTCTTGCCCTCCTCGTAGACCTGCGATACGGTCTCGCCGGCCATGTTCACTGTCACGAACTCGGCGAATGCCGGCAGGGAGATGCCGTAACGGGCGAGCATGTCCCGCTTGGGGGTGATCTTGAGCTCTGGACGCTCGATCTGCTGCTCGACATTGAGGTCGGCTATGCCCTCCACATCGCTGATGGCGCTCTTGATGCGGTTGCCTATGACGAACATGTCGTTGAGGTTGTCTCCGAAGAGCTTGATGGCGATGCTGGCCTGGGTGCCGCTGAGCATGGCGTCTATACGGTGGCTGATGGGCTGGCCTATCTCTATATTGGCTCCGGTGATGGTAGAGAGTTTCTCACGCACCTCATCCAGAACCTCCGCGTGGGAGCGCTCATCCAATATAAAAGGTGCCTCTATCTCGGATACATTGACTCCGAGGGCGTGTTCGTCCAGCTCGGCGCGGCCGGTCTTGCGGGCTACGGTCTGTATCTCGGGTATGGTCAGCAGCAGCTCCTCGGCCTGCCGTCCTATCCTGTCGGACTCCTCGAGGGAGACTCCGGGCAGGGAGCTGACGTTGATGGTGAACGAGCCTTCGTTAAATGAGGGCAGGAAGCTGTGGCCGAGGGTGAAGAAGAGGCCGAGGGCGGCGGCGAAAAGTGCCAGGGTGGAACCGCCTACTATGGCCTTGTGGTTGAGGGCCCAGTTAAGCCCGTTGCGGTAGTGCTTCTTGAGCCATACGGCTACGAAGGCCTCCTTGGGCACCTTGGTGCTGTGCTTCTTGCCGCCAAGGAGGTAGGAGCAGAGCACCGGCGTCAGGGTCAGGGCCACGATGGTCGAGGCGAAGAGGGCTACGATGAAGGATATTCCGAGGGGAATGAGCATCCTGCCTTCCATGCCGCTGAGGAAGAAGAGGGGCACGAAGCTGACGATGATGATCAGGGTCGAGTTCAGAATCGGCATACGCACCTCCTTCGAGGCGTTGAACACCACGTCGACCACCGGCAGCCGCTTGTCGGGCGGCAGGGCCCGGTTCTCCCGCAGATGCTTCCAGACATTCTCCACGTCCACTATCGCGTCGTCCACGAGGGAGCCTATGGCGATGGCCATACCTCCGAGACTCATGGTGTTGAGGCTCAGCCCGAGGGCATCGAGCACGAGAATCGTGACGAGCAGCGAGAGGGGCAGGGTGATGAGCGAGATTATGGTGGTGCGGAAATTGGCCAGGAAGACGAAGAGGACGATGACCACGAAGATGGCGCCCTCGTAGAGTGAGCGTTTTACATTGTTGATCGAGTTCTCGATAAATGTGGCCTGACGGAAGATGTCGGTGGACACATGCACGTCGGCGGGCAGGTTCTTCTGCAGGTCGGCGATGGCTGCGTCCAGTTTCTCGGTCAGCTCGATGGTGCCGGTGTTGGGCTGCTTGGTGACTGTCAGCAGTACGGCCGGCTTGCCGCGCTCAGAGGCCAGACCGAGCTTGGGCTGCTGGGCGCCGATGCGCACGTCGGCCACATCCTCGAGGGTCACGGGCATCCCGCTCTCGGTGGTCTTGATGACCGCAGCGGCCATCTCCTGCACGTCCTGGGTCGATACCACTCCGCGCACGATGTACTCGCTGCCGTATTCGTAGATGACACCTCCGTTGGTGTTCTGGTTCATGCCGCGGGTCACCTCCATCACTTCGCCGAGGGTGACGCCGTAGTGCTTCATCTTCTCGGGATGGATGAGGACCTGATACTCCTTGATGTCACCTCCGAGCACCGCTACCTGGGCCACACCTCCGGTGGAGAGCAGCCTGGGACGGAAGGTCCAGTCGGCCAATGTCCTGAGGTCCAGCATCGAGGTGCTGTCGGCGGTCAGGGACACTATCAGCAGCTCTCCGAGGATGGAGGACTGGGGGCCGAGGGTCGGAGTTCCGGAGTTGTCCGGCAGGTCGTCGGCGGCCGCGGCCAGCTTCTCGGATACAATCTGGCGGGCAAGGTAGATATCAGTGCCCCAGTCGAACTCTACCCATACTACGGAGAATCCGTTGGTCGAGGAGGAACGCACCCTGCGCACTCCGGTGGCGCCGTTGACGGCCGTCTCGATGGGGAAGGTCACGAGCTGCTCTACTTCCTCCGCGGCCATGCCGCCCGCCTCGGTCATGACGACTACTGTCGGGGCATTGAGGTCGGGGAAGACGTCTATCTCCGCGTTGAAGGTCCGGTATAGTCCGGCGGCGAAGAGCAGAATGGCCGCGACGAGTATCAGCAGCCGGTTCTGCAGGGAAAAATGTATAATCTTATTGAGCATGGCTGTCGGATATTAATGGGTATGGGAATGTGCGGGGATGGCGTTGCTTGCGGAGGCCAGCTTGACGTGGATTGCGCCGCGGGTCACTACGTTCTCGCCGCCCTTGAGCCCGGAGAGTATCTCATAGCGCTGTCCGTCAGTGGCTCCGAGGGTGACCTCCTGCTTCTTGTAGCAGGTCTCGTCCATCTTGATATATACGAAGTAGTGGCCCTGTGCCTCAGTGACTGCCTCGACGGGGAGGGAGATGACTCCGTCCCTCTCGGCGGAGAGGAGCCATACCTGGGCGAAGGCTCCGGGCAGGATGTCCGAAGTGCCGTTGATGGCAAATGTCACGGGAATGTAGGCATTGGTCTCGTCGGTCGAGCGGCCGTAGCCGAGCAGACGGCCGCCGAGTTCGGTGGTGCTGAAGACGCGGTCGTTGTAGGAGAGCTTGAAATTGGCTCCGGACACTCCGGGCAGACGGTTCAGGTAGCGCTCTGAGACATCTGCCTTGAGGTACAGGCTGCTGCCTGACACTACCGAGGCCAGGGGGGTGCCTACTGTCACATAGTTCCCTTCCTTGACCAGGCAGGCCCCTACATGGCCTCCGAGCGGGGATTTTACCGCAGTCCCGTTTTCGACGCCGTCGGCTGCCAGTGCCTCATAGGTGAGGCGGGCGGTCTCATACCTGCTCTTTGCGGATTCGTATTCCTGGCGGGACACGATATTGTCCTTCACCAGACTGGCCGCTCTCTCATATTCTTTCCGGGCTGTCTCAAACTCGATGCGTGCTCTCTGTACGGGGTCTCCGTCCTGCAGGTGACGGGAAGAGATGGTGAACATCGTGCTGCCGGCATTGACTCTGCTGCCTTCTGTCAGGGGAGATGCGAAGGACACGATGCCGGGGACGCTGGCGACTACAGTGACCTCGTTCCCTGGAGCAGGCATGATGCGGCCGCTTACCTCGAGGACTCCCCTGAACTTGCCGGGCAATACGGTCTCTGCCGATACTCCTGCCGCAGCGGCGCTCTCGGCGCTGAGGATGATTTCATCGGGATTGCCGCTTTCCTCCTCATGGGAATGGGCGTCAGTCCCTGCCGTGCCGTGGGCGTCATGGCTGTGTCCGTCATGGCTGTGCCCGTCATGGCTGTGCCCATCATGGTCATGGCTTTCATGGCTGTGTCCGTCATGGTCATGCATTTCGTGGCTGTGACCATCGTGGTCATGGCCGGTACTTGAAGAGTTGTTGCAGGATGACAGGGCGCAGCATACGGCGATGCAGAGCACGCCCGTCAGGAATGTTTTTATTTGTCTCATAAGAAAAAAGTATTTCGGTTGTTAATAAACTGCGCAAATGTAGATTGTATCCCGTGCAACTCTGTTGCAATATACCGGCGGTACGGTATTTGTATTTTCTGGACTGTTGAACCAATAAAACAAAAAGATGATGAGAAATTTTATTCTAATGTTGATGCTTGTGCTGACAGCATGTGTTTCATCGTCAGCCGCGGACCGGTCTGTCCGTGACCGTGACAAGGACTGGTCAATACTTGACTCTTTGGTGGACATGGCAGTGAGAGATATGAGCTTTGTCCTCGAGGCGGACAGGCTCACAGTGCCCTCGGGGACCAGCGTGATGGTCTCGTCCGTCATTAATTTTGTATCGGTGAATGAAGACAAGGCTGTGGTTCAGGTATCTCCTCTGCGTGGTCCCGGGGTCAACGGGGTCGGCGGAATCACTGTTGAGGGCAATATCTATGACGTCCGCTATGATACGGACAGATGGGGAAACCTTATCCTGACCATGAGTGTCAGGGGCGCCGCGGTGTCATGCCGCCTCACGTTTACAATCAGCAAGAGCGGAGACAGTGCCAGGGTACGGGTCGATCCCAATTATTCCTCGGATGACATAACACTGTACGGAACGGTCGTGCCCGCCATGCTGTCAACGGTGCATCAAGCCCGTACGCTTTAACGTTTTTTTTGCTAACTTGCAGCGGAATTTATAAAAGCTGTAAGTTATGCGGAAAGGACTGAAGAAGACACTGAAGGTCTCTCTGGCGGTGCTGGCTTCTGTGCTGGGGCTGTTTCTGGCGGCTGTCGCCGTAGTGCTGTGGTTCGTGCTTACCCCCTCCAGGCTTACGCCCTTGGTGGAGGAGGCTTCAGCCCGGTATCTCGACGCTGAGGTCAGGGCAGGCAAGGTTGACGTGACCCTTTTCTCTACATTTCCCCGTCTCACTCTTAGGATTGACGACGGGGAACTCGTTGTCAGAAACATGAACGATTCTGTGCGGGCGGCGCTGCCTCACCGGGATTCGCTTCTGAGATTTGCGCGCTGCCGGGTGACCTTCGATCCTGTGGCATATCTGCGGCACAGGCGTCTGGTCATCCACCGTCTGCTTCTGGACAGTGCATCCGTATATGCATGGAGGGACGCAGACGGCCGTGCCAACTGGAACTTCATTCCTTCGGAGAAAAAAGGTGCGGAAGAAACCGCTGCGCAGGCTCATACCGCCCAGGATGGTGCCGGTATCGAGGCTGTTGTCCTGAGATCCCTGAGGATAAGGGAGGCGGATATAGTCTACAATGACCGCACGACGGATGTATACGCCAGGGTTCACGGTGTGAATACCCGCATGAGGATGGGCGCAGGATCCAGGGGTGCCGCCGCCAATCTGGATTTTTCCTGTAAGGACGTGCTGCTCCGGCAGCAGGGAAATCTGCTGCTGCGGCGTACGGCATTCTCCCTCAATACATCCGTAGGGTTCAACGCGGACAGTATGAAAGTAGTGCTGCGCAATGCTGACCTCGGAATCAATGACGTGCATCTGGCCCTCAGCGGAACGGTGAGAAGGGATACGGTGCGCAAGGCCGCGGCTATGGATCTGAGTATTGCTGCAGTAGCACCCTCGGTTGAGAAGGCGCTGGCCCTGATTCCTGAATCCGTGGTCCGTCATCGGGACCTGACGGCGGACGGAAAGGTGATGCTGGAGGGGGGCGTCAGGGGATATTACGGCAGCGGCCTGCTGCCCGAAGTCTCGTTCTGCCTGAAGATCGAGGAGGCTTCAGCCCGCTATGAGGGACTTCCCTACGGTATTGACCGCCTCAATGCGGATTTCGATGCCTTTGTCGACCTCATGAGAGAAAAGGACTCCTATCTGGACCTGAAGATATTCCAGCTTCAGGGCAATGATATGGACGTGCTGGCGGACGCCAAGGTTACGGATTTGTTTATTGATCCTCTTATAGTCCTGAATACCAAAGCGAAGATGGATTTGGGCAGCATTTCAAAGATATTTCCCCTGCAGTACGGAATATCGCTTTCCGGAAGGGTGGATGCGGACCTCAGGATACGAACGAGGCTGTCGACTGTCAGGAATCAGGATTTCGGACGGATATTCGCCGCAGGGCTTCTGGACATGGAAGATGTCTCTGTGCGGGATACCTCCAGGGGACTCGATGTGTCCGGGGATATGGGACTTAAGTTCTTTGGAGCCAAGGCCCTTGGAGTGGACGGAGAGGTCTCGCGCCTGCATTTCAGCAGTCCCAGGGCCAAGGCCGTGGCGGATAGTGTGAGACTGAGGGTGATATCTGCACGTCCGGGGGATACGTCCAATGTGTTCCGGATGAAGGCCGATATCACCATGAACCGTTTGGGCGCTTTGGCAGGAGACTCTCTCAATGTGTTCCTAGGCAAGGGCGGAGTGACGGCGTCCCTGGGACCGAATCCGGAGAGGAAGAACCGTCCGAGGATAGAAGCAGAGGTCGACACAGACTCTCTGTTCGTCAGGTACGGTGACATCCGCGGCGGACTCAATAAAGGTCAGGTTAGCGTATTGGCCGACAAGCTGCGTGACTCGTTGTGGAGACCCTCGGTGACTGTTGCCTTCAACCGTCTGCGGGGCGGTACGGGGGACTCGCTCGGAGTCTACTGTCTCAGGGGAGCGCTCGATGCCGTACTGAAACCACGCGGAAGTGAGCGAAAGCAGCCCAGGCTTAACGTCAATCTGGAAGCGGACTCTGTATATGCCGTGATGGGAGATATCGCCGGTGGCATGAAAAAAGGAGTGGTCAGGCTTCAGGCGGACAAGGTGAGGGATTCGCTGTGGCTGCCTTCCGGCACTCTGAGATTCAACCGCCTGGTGGCCGATTTGCCTCAGTGTGCGCTTCCTGTGCGTGTCAACCGTACTGTCGTCAGCTTTGGGGACAGACAGATATCTCTTGAAAAAGCCGTAGTCAGAGTCGGCCGCTCGAATGTCACGCTTTCCGGTACTGTCCACGGTCTTTACGGAGCATTGAAATATGGGCGTCTGCTGCGGGCTGACCTGGACATAAGTTCCAGAAATCTCAATCTGAACCAGCTTATGAGAGCGTTCGCTGCGCCGGAGGCTTCCGAACAGGAGGTTGAGGCCGATACCGTATCCTCCTCCCTCCGTCTTTTTGAGGTCCCGGGCAATCTCAGTATCGACCTGACGGCAGATGTGGACAGGCTGCGTTTCGGCAAGTACGTGTTCAGCGATATTGCGGGGAAAGCTGAGCTGAAGAACAGTCACATCTATCTGGAGAACCTGACTCTCAATGCACTGGACAAAGCATCCCTGAGCGCATCGCTGATATACAAGGCAGCATCGTCCAAGTTCGGCTATGCCGGCTTTGACTTCAAGGTGCATGACATCGACATAGCATCCCTGGTGGAGGCCACTCCTGCCATAGATTCTCTTGTCCCCATGCTCCAGTCCTTCAAGGGCAAGGTTCAGATGGACGTGGCGGCCGAGGGTGTGCTGGACTCTCTCCTCAATATCAAGATACCGTCTCTGCGGGCCGCTGTCCATATACGGGGAGACTCCCTTGTCCTTATGGACGGCAAGACATTTGCGGAGATATCCAAGAAGCTGATGTTCAGGAATAAGGAGGAGAATCTCATAGACAGTATCTCGGTCAATATTACCGTAGAGGACGGCAGTGTCAACATATATCCGTTCATGGTGGAGATAGACCGTTATCAGGCAGCCGCAGGCGGAGTGCAGAACCTGGACATGAGCTTTGATTACCATATCTCCATTCTGAAGTCACCCCTTCCTTTCAAAGCTGGACTCAACATCCGGGGGGTGCCGGGAGACATGCGCTTCGGCATAGGAAGGGCAAAATATAAGGACGCAGTTACGCCCGTAGCTACGCGGAAGGTGGATTCCGCGCGTCTCAATCTCAGCCAGGACATAACTCGGAGGTTCAGGCTGGCCAGTGAGCGGGGCCGTTGGGGAGACAGGGCCTCCAGACGTTCGCGTATCGACTGGGATGAGCGCAGGGATTCGGTACGCCGTCACCGTCGGATTGCATTCGAGGGAGATTCCATCCAGTGGGAAAAAGTGGCCCCGCAACCTCCTTCGGATCCGGGCGGCCGGTAACAGCTGTGGAAAAACAGTGCCATGTATGTTCTGTTCCGGGAATTTTTATAAGTTTGCAGTATAACGTGAAAAAAATGAAAGGAATCGTTCTTGCCGGCGGCTCAGGCACCCGGCTCTATCCCATAACGAAGGGCATCAGCAAGCAGCTGATCCCGATCTACGACAAACCGATGGTGTACTATCCGATATCCGTGCTGATGCTGGCCGGTATCCGGGAGATGCTTATAATATCCACACCCGCGGACCTTCCGGCCTTCAGGCGTCTTCTGGGCGACGGCTCGGATTTCGGCGTGCGCTTCGAGTATGCCGAGCAGCCCTCACCGGACGGCCTGGCACAGGCCTTCATCATCGGCCGTGAGTTCATCGGAAGCGAAGCCGCCTGCCTGGTGCTGGGAGACAATATCTTCTACGGCAGCTCCTTTACCGTAATGCTGCGCCGTGCCGTTCTCCGTGCGGAGAACGAGGGCCTTGCTACGGTTTTCGGCTACTGGGTGGCGGACCCGGAGCGTTACGGTGTGGCTGAGATAGACGCCAAAGGCAATGTCCTGAGTATCGAGGAGAAGCCCGCGCATCCCAAGTCCAATTATGCTGTGACCGGTCTTTATTTCTATCCCAACGAGGTGGTGGATGTGGCGGCCAATGTCAAGCCGTCAGCCCGCGGCGAGCTGGAGATAACCTCAGTCAATCAGGAGTTCCTGGAGCGCGGCAGGCTCCGCCTGGAGACCCTGGGCCGTGGCTTCGCCTGGCTGGACACCGGCACTCATGACTCTCTTGCCGAGGCCTCGACGTTCATCGAGGTGATCGAGAAGCGTCAGGGCCAGAAGGTGGCCTGTCTGGAGGACATCGCCCTGCGCAGCGGCTGGATAACACCGGACCATCTCCGTGAGACGGCCAAGCCCATGAGCAAGAACCAGTACGGTCAGTATCTGCTCCGTATCGCTGACGAGGAGGAGCAGAAGCTGGCCAGGAAACATCATAACAAATAATAACTTCTGACAATGGAATTCAAGCGCAACATACTGATAACTGGCGGCGCGGGCTTCATCGGGAGCCACGTCGTGCGCCTCTTCGTGAACAAGTACCCCGAGTACCGTATCGTAAACCTGGACAAGCTGACCTACGCGGGCAACCTGGCCAACTTGAAGGACATCGAGCAGGCTCCGAACTACGTGTTCGTGCGTGCCGACATCTGCGACTTCGAGACAGTGTGCGGAATCTTTGAGAAATACGGCATCGACGGCGTGATCCACCTTGCGGCCGAGAGCCACGTGGACCGCTCGATCAAGGACCCCTTCACCTTCGCGAGGACCAATGTGCTCGGCACCCTGTCCATGCTCCAGGCCGCCAAGCATCACTGGGACGGGAAGTGGGAGGGCAAGCGCTTCTACCACATCTCTACCGACGAGGTGTACGGCGCCCTTGAGCTGACCCATCCGGAGGGTATTCACTCGGACATCAGCGCCCACGAGGTGTACGGTGACGAGTTTTTCCGCGAGACCACGCGATACAGCCCCCACAGCCCCTACAGCGCCTCTAAGGCTTCTTCCGACCATTTCGTACGGGCCTTCCACGACACCTACGGGATGCCTACCATAGTTACGAACTGCTCGAACAACTACGGCCCCTACCAGTTCCCGGAGAAACTGATACCGCTGTTCATCAACAACATCCGCCACCGCAAGCCCCTTCCGGTGTACGGCAAGGGTGAGAATGTGCGCGACTGGCTGTATGTGGAGGACCATGCGAGGGCCATCGACCTTATCTTCCACGAGGGAAAGGTGGCCGAGACGTACAACATCGGCGGTTTCAACGAGTGGAAGAACATCGACCTTATCAAGGTCATCATCAAGACCGTGGACCGTATCCTGGGCAACCCGGAGGGTTATTCGGACAGCCTCATCACCTACGTCACGGACCGTGCGGGCCACGACCTGCGGTATGCCATCGACGCCACGAAGCTGCACCGCGAGCTGGGCTGGAGCCCGAGTCTCCAGTTCGAGGAGGGTATCGACAAAACTGTCCGCTGGTATCTTGACAACCAGGCGTGGATGGACAACATCACCTCCGGCGAGTACGAGAAGTACTACGAGGACATGTACGGCAACAGATAGCATCACGTCCGGATGAGCAGTTATCTCGAGGTCAACGATGTGTCCAAGTCCTACGGCCCCCGGGTGCTGTTCGACCATATCTCATTCCATATCGACGAGGGGGACAAGATAGCCCTGGTCGCTCCCAACGGTACCGGGAAGACATCCCTGCTGAGCATCATAGCCGGCAGGGATTCTTCTGACGGGGACGGCTCGGTGCATTTTCTCAAGGACATCACCGTGGCCTTTCTGGAACAGGACCAGCATTACGACCCGTACCGCACCGTCTCGGAAATTGTCCTCGAAGGGGCCGGGGACCAGACCGTGCCTGAGTACGAGGTGGCTTCGGTGCTTTCCCGCCTGAAGCTGGACGACCCTTCCCGGAAGGCCGGAACTCTCAGCGGAGGAGAGGCCAAGCGGACCGCCATTGCCGCCGTCCTCATCCGCAAGCCGGACTTTCTGGTGCTGGACGAGCCCACGAACCATCTGGACGTGGACAGCATCGAGTTCCTGGAGGACTACCTCACCCGCTCGCGCTGCACCCTGCTGATGGTCACCCACGACCGCTATTTCCTGGACAGGGTCTGCAACCAGATTCTGGAACTGGACGGCGGTAAACTCTACCGCTACCAGGGCAACTATTCCTACTTCCTGGAGAAGAGGCAGGAGCGCATAGCCAATTTCAACGCGGCCACTGACCGCGCCCGCAATCTGCTGCGTACAGAGCTGGACTGGATGCGCCGGATGCCCTGTGCCCGCGGCACCAAGGCCAAATACCGTATCGATGCGTTCCATGAACTCAAGGACAGGGCGGGGCAGAGGATTGAGGAACGCCAGATGGAGATACGGGCCGGTATGGCCCGTCTCGGCCGCAAGATTATTAACTGCCGCGGAGTGAGCTATCGCTGGGGCGATTTACCGGTACTAGAGGATTTTACCTACAACTTTGCTCCGGGAGAGAAAATAGCGGTGGTCGGTCACAACGGAGTAGGGAAGAGCACATTCCTCGACCTGCTGGCCGGTGTCCTGGAACCTTCTGCGGGAGAGATAGACCGCGGGGAGACCCTCCGCATAGGGTATTACCGGCAGGAGGGCATCCGTCTGGACGGCAACAAGACTGTTTTCGAGACCGTCTCGGAGATAGCAGACGTAGTGTCCATAGGCAAGGGGGAGACAGTCTCCGCGATGACCTTTCTCAACTATTTTCTCTTTCCTCCTTCGATGCACCGCAACAAGGTGGCTCTGCTTAGCGGAGGCGAGCGGCGCCGGCTTTATCTGCTGACCGTGCTGATGCGCAGTCCCAATTTCCTGATACTCGACGAGCCCACCAACGACCTGGACCTGATGACCCTCAATGTGCTGGAGGAGTATCTCTCCGGATTTGCGGGCTCGCTGCTGATAGTCTCCCACGACCGCTTTTTCGTGGACAAGCTGGCAGACCATCTCTTCATCTTCGAGGGCGGAGGCCGGGTCAAGGACTTCGTAGGCAGTTACTCAGGTTACCGGCAGTACCTCAAGGACAGGGAGGAGGAACGCAGGGCTGCGTCCAAGGAAGCCCGTAAGGCGGCAGCGCCTGAGACTCCGGCTTCTGCAGCGGACCGCGGAGGGGAGCGCAAGCGCCGTCTGACTTACAAGGAAAAGCAGGAGAAGGCCAGGCTGGAGGAGGAACTGGTCTCCCTTGGGGATGAGAAGAAGACCCTGGAGGCCCGGCTCTGCTCCGGCACACTGTCTTCCGAAGAGCTGACCGCCGACTCGGTCCGTATCGGGGAGGTGACCCGTCTGCTCGACGAAAAGGAACTCCGCTGGCTCGAACTCGACGAGATAGAAACCAACTCTTAAAACACAGCAATATGAAACGAAACCGCATTCTTGAACTTCTGCAGTTGCTCGCCCTTGTTCTCATGCTGGTCTACCTGGGCTTTGAGGATGAGGAATGGCTTCTGGTGCTTTCCGCCCTCCTTGTCGCAGGCTCCCTCGTAGTAAGTTTTGCAGCTGCGGCCAAGGAGAGAAGAAAACAGCAGTGACTCCCGTGCTAGCAGAACTGCAGCCGCTTGAAGAGCAGGTAGGATACGGCCCAGATGCATGCGGGGGCGACGAATGAGTAGAGTACGTACAGGATGCCGCTGCTCAGCTCGTCGATCTGGAACATCCCGATGAACACGCCGTGAATTGCGAGCATGGCGAGTACGGTCATGGCTGTCTTGTGCTTCCGCAGGGCGATATTTCCCAGAATGAATACCGACTGGTACAGGCAGATCTTGCCGAAGTCGGACCAGAACGTGCGCAGGTCAGTTCCTCCGTTTTCCCATATCAGGCCAGCAAATCCCTTTCCGTTCCCTACCAGCGTAAGCACGCAGTCTATGAGATGTGTCGACAGATAGAATCCCAGCGGGACCAGCACTACGGCCACCAGCATCATGACTCCGAATTTCGTCCGTGCCGGAAGAGGCAGCATTGCATAGCAGGCACCGTCTGAGGAATCGTTGATGTATCCGTATGCTGCGGCCGGGACGCTGAATGAGAAAAACAGCGAGATCAGGTACAGCACGGGGACTCTGTCTACCGGCGGGGCCGTTTTCCCGGTCATCAGTATTACGGCCCAGTATCCGATGTAGATAAGGGTCATGACGGCCCACACAGGCCAGACTCTGCCGGCACTTTTTTTGATGTCGGAAAGTATCAGCAGCCAGCATTTTGCCAGTCTCTCCGCCCTTGAACTGGCTTTATTTCCGCCAGTGTCATTATTTGACAGTTTTTGTCGTGTGTATTCTGCAGTTTTCATTTTTACCTCCTTTTTTAACGTGATTGTTGTCTGTTCATATAATCTGTAAGACGTCCGTTTCCCGATATGCATGCGTCGAACAGCACTTCCAGGTCTGGTACGGAGTTATCCCAGTTGTGCCCGGCTCCAGGTACGATGTTGATGACTCCGGCGGCCGTGCGCTCGCTGAACAGGGCTTCCGGCAGGACGCTGCCGGCCGTGATGAAGCTGATCCTGGCTCCGAGTTCCCCGAGTGAGCAGTTCAGCATCAGTCTGCCTGAGTCTATGACGGTTATATGGCTGACAATGTCCTCCACATCGCGGACCTGATGGGTCGAGAGCACGACTGTCCTGTCAGGCCGGATGTATTCGGACAGCAACCTCCGGAAACACAGCTTGGACGGGATGTCCAGACCGTTGCCTGGCTCGTCCAGCAGCAGAAGGCGGGTGTTCAGCGACAGTGCAAATGACAGCATGGCTTTTTTCTTCTGACCCGCGGACAGTCTCCTGAAGACTGCGTCCGGCTCCACCTCGAAAGCCTTGAGGTAATCCAGCATGGCATCCCCGTCATAGTTAGAGTAGAACATACCGTAGCTGCCGGCGAATTCGATGACCGGCATGCCGGGAGCATTGAAGCTCTCCGGTACGAAATAGACATTGTCCAGAAACTCAGGTCTCCGGTCAAACGGGACTTTTCCGTCGACCATGATCCTCCCGCCTCCGCATCTGAGAAGACCGGCAATCAGCTTCATCAACGTAGTCTTGCCAGCTCCGTTCCTTCCCAGGAGCCCGTATACGGCTCCTTCCTTCAGCTCCAGGTCCAGACCGTCATATACACGACGACCCCCGTAGCTGAACCTCAGTTCATCTATCTGTATCATAATGTATGGAATTAAGTGTCTTGTCTCTCGCCGCGGGACGTTACGGCCGGAACTTATGTCAACAAAGTTGGGACTTTATTCCGGTTTATCAAAATAATGTGTGAAAGTTTTTTACGTAATTGGAAAATTGCTAGTATATTTGCAGCCCTGATCAGGAGAGATGCCGGAGTGGTCGAACGGGGCAGTCTCGAAAACTGTTGAACTCCTTGTGGGTTCCGGGGGTTCGAATCCCCCTCTCTCCGCTGAATTATCTCAGCGTCTAATCATTTTTCACAGAACAAATTGTAGAATCGGCCTTTCCGGATGCCAGAAGGGTGAATATCTGTCCGCAGGTATCGGGAAATGTATTGGAGGCCTGTGCAGCGGTCATGCTGTCGCGGAAAGCGGTGTCGGTGCAGAGGCGGCGGGCGACGGCGACCTGCTGTGCGGTGTCAGTGGTGCTGTAGGACATGCCGTGGTAGTGGAAGAAGCGGGCGTTGTCGGTCTCGCAGCCAGGTATGGGTGCCGTGTGGATCAGGGGAATGCGCTTGGCTGCTGCTTCGGTGCTGGACAGGCCGCCGGGCTTGGTGAAGAGCACGTCGCAGGCGTCCATGAGCAGGGGAACGCGGTCGGTGAAGCCGATGGGGTGGACATTGGCATTTTCGCCGAAATCCTTGCAGAGGCGGTTGCGGAGTTTGGTGTTGCTGCCGCAGACGGCCAGGATTTCCACTCCGCGGCCCTCGGCATCCAGAATTGTCCTGATGAGCTCCCCGGTCTTGCCGAAGCCCATGCTGCCGGACATTATCAGATACCAGCCGGCGCTGATGCCGATGTGGCCGCTGCCGGAGAATAGGGCGGCGCATTCCTCTCTCGCTGCGCTCTTTTCAACGTGCTTCCAGCATTCCCCGCTGACGGGGATTCCGAATGGATGCAGCAGATCCCGGCGGGCTCCGATGGCGACACATTCTTCTATAAGGTGAGGGTGGGGGATGACGATGCCGTCCACCTCGAGGTCCTTCATCAGTGTCAGCGCATCGTAGTCGGTCTGTACGAAAACGGTCCTGAGGCCGGAGGACAGCAGACCGGCACGGCGCAGGGCTGTCATGGCCTCTGCCGGGAAGACGTGGGTGCAGATGACGGAGGTGAAACCGCCCTCGAGGATGTGGTCGCAGAGGCGCTTGCAGTAGATCTTGTTGGCTATGTAGACGGGAGACTTGACTCTGCGCGAGCGGGGTACGATCTCGCCTGTCCTGTAGATGACCTTTATCAGATTGCTCTTGGTGGTGAAGATGTACAGGTCAGACATCGTTCTGGAGAAGTCGGTGCTGATGAATGAGAGGGTGTCGGCTATCTCGCACGGTATGCCGTTGTGTTCTCCCCATTGGGCGAGAGCCTTGGCCGCGGAGTTGTGCCCGCCGCCCATGTCGCATGAGAGTATCAGGGTCTTCATGTACGTAGTATTTTTCAACAAAAGTAGGATATTTTTTCAGAAACAGTTTCTAAATTTGCTACAGAATTTTAATTTGACCAGCTGTATGAAGATAGTTTTTCTGGATGCCGCTACTGTCGGCAAGGATGTCTCTTTGGACGGACTCAGGCAGTTCGGAGAGACGGTGTTTTATGATGCTACCAAGCCGGGCGAGGCCGCTTCGAGGGTGGCTGACTGCGATATCGTGATAACCAACAAGGTGAAGGTTTACCGGGACGAGATAGACGCGGCCCGCAACCTGAAACTTATCTGCGTGGCGGCCACCGGAGTCAACTGCGTGGACGTGGACTACGCTGCCTCTAAGGGCATACCGGTCAAGAACGTGCCGGCGTACTCGACCGAGAGCGTCGCACAGGTGTGCTTCATGCACATCCTCAACATGGTGGGGCACGGGATGTATTTCAATGAGATCTGCCACGACGGACACTACTCCCGCAGCGGGATGTTCTCCGATGTGCTCAACCCTTTCTGGGAACTGAAAGGCAAGAAAATGGGTATCATCGGCATGGGCAATATCGGCTTGCGTGTGGCTGAGCTGGCGACGGCCTTCGGAATGGAGGTGTCCTACTACTCGACTTCCGGTACAGGACACTGCAGGGCCTATCCCTGCGTGAGTCTTGAGGAACTGCTGGGCGGAAGTGATATCGTATCGGTCAACTGTCCTCTGAATCCTAAGACAAAAGACCTTATCACATACACGGAGCTGGGCCGGATGAAGCCCGGAGCCTACATCGTCAACTGCTCCCGCGGAGGCATCATCAACGAGAGCGACCTGGTACGCGCCCTCAACGACGGCCTGATAGCCGGAGCAGCGGTCGATACATTCGAAACCGAGCCCCTGCCCATAGACCATCCTTACATAGCCGGAGTCAAGGACCCTTCGAGGCTGATTCTCTCACCTCACATCGGCTGGACCAGCATCGAGGCCCGTATCCGCTTAGTGGAAGTCCTCGAGGAGAATATCCGCACCTTCCTGGAGAGCGGCAAGTAGGAATTTACTCCCACTCGATAGTTGCGGGGGGTTTGGACGAGATGTCGTAGACGACGCGGTTCACTCCCCGCACTTTGTTTATGATGTCGTTGGAGACTTTCGCCAGGAAGTCGTAGGGGAGGTGTACCCAGTCGGCGGTCATGCCGTCGGTGGAGACCACTGCCCTGAGGGCGATGGTGTACTCGTAGGTGCGCTCGTCGCCCATGACTCCCACACTGCGTACGGGAGGGAGGATTGTTCCGGCCTGCCAGATGCAGTCGTAGAGGGTCAGGAAGCCCTCGCCGGTCTCGGTGCCGCCTGTGGCCGCTGCTCCGGATGCGGGCTGCCAGCCTTCGGGAGCGGGGGTGGAGCGGAGGGCGTCGATGTAGATGGCGTCGGCGTTGCGCAGTATCTCCAGTTTCTCGCGGGTTACCTCGCCGAGCACCCTGATGCCGAGGCCGGGGCCGGGGAAGGGATGGCGGGAGATGAGGGAGTTCTTGATGCCGAGGGCGCGGCCTACGCGGCGGACCTCGTCCTTGAAGAGGGAGCGCAGGGGCTCGACTATCTTAAGGTTCATCTCCTCGGGCAGACCGCCTACGTTGTGGTGGGACTTGATGGTCTGCGAGGGACCGTTGACGGAGGTGGACTCTATCACGTCCGGATAAATGGTGCCCTGGGCAAGCCAGGATGCGTTCTCTATCTTATGTGCCTCCGCGTCGAAAACCTCGATGAAGGTGCGGCCGATGGCCTTGCGCTTGGCCTCGGGATCGGAGATGCCCTCGAGGGCCTTGAGGAAGAGCTCGGTGGCGTCCACTCCGCGGACGTTGAGGCCCATGTCCTGGTAGGAGGCCAGCACGGACTCGTACTCGTCCTTGCGCAGCAGCCCGTTGTTGACGAAGATGCAGTGCAGCTGCCGTCCGATGGCCCTGTGCAGCAGGACAGCCGCCACGGAGGAGTCGACTCCGCCGGAGAGGCCGAGGATGACATTGTCCTGACCTATTTTCTCCCTGAGGGACTCGATGGAGCTTTCGATGAAGGAGGCGGGAGTCCAGTCGCCCTTGCAGCCGCAGATGCGCATGGCGAAGTTCTCCAGAATCTGAGGTCCGTAGGCCGAATGATAGACCTCCGGGTGGAACTGGACGCACCAGGTCTGCTCACCTTTTATATGATAGGCGGCGTTGACCACATCGTCGGTGGAGGCTATGACCTCCGCGCCTTCGGGGAGACGGGCGATGGTGTCGCCGTGAGACATCCAGACCTGCGAGTCGGAGGGAATGCCCTCGAACAGGGGGCATTGTTCCTTGATATGCATGATGGCGCGGCCGTACTCCCGGGCGATGGAGGGATTGACCTCCCCGCCGTAGCGGTGGGCGATGTACTGGGCACCGTAGCAGATGCAGAGCATGGGAAAGCGGCCCTTGATGCCGGAGAGATCGGGGGAGGGGGCCTTCGGGTCGCGGACGGACCAGGGGCTGCCCGAGAGGACCACGCCGCGGACGCTGTCGTCGAGGGCGGGTATCCTGTTGAATGGATGGATTTCGCAATAAACGTTCAGCTCCCTGAGTCTGCGGCCGATAAGCTGGGTGACCTGTGAGCCGAAATCGAGGATTATGATCTTCTCCGTCATGGTGTGTGGTGGGTTACTGTTAAAATTTAATGTCAGGGTGCAAATGTATATAAATTTCAATTAATTTTGCGCCCCGAATATGCAAAACGTAAGAAATATAGCCATCATCGCCCATGTCGACCACGGTAAGACCACTCTGGTGGACAGAATGATATATCAGGCGAAGCTCGTCCGGGAGGACGGAAAGCACGGGGGCGACCTGATTCTGGACAACAACGATCTGGAGCGTGAGAGAGGCATCACTATCCTCGCCAAGAACGTATCTGTGCCCTACAAGGGCATCAAGATCAATATTATAGACACTCCGGGCCACGCCGATTTCGGAGGCGAGGTCGAGAGGGTGCTCAACATGACGGACGGAGTGCTGCTGCTGGTGGATGCCTTCGAGGGCACCATGCCGCAGACCCGATTCGTGCTGCAGAAGGCCATAGAGATGGGCAAGAAGCCTATCGTGGTGATCAACAAGGTGGACAAGCCCAACTGCCGTCCCGACGAGGTCAACGAGCAGGTCTTCGACCTGATGTTCTCGCTCAACGCCACTGAGGAGCAGCTGGACTTCAAGACTGTCTACGGCAGTGCCAAGCAGGGCTGGATGTCCCTGGACTGGCGCAAGCCCACGGGTGACATCATCCCTCTGCTGGACACTATCGTGGCTGAGATACCGGCGCCCAAGTATGTGGAGGGCACTCCCCAGATGCTGATTTCCTCCCTCGAATATTCGCCCTACGTGGGACGTATCGCGGTGGGCAGGGTCAGCCGCGGAGCCCTGACGGCCGGCATGCAGATCTCCCTCTGCAAGAAGGACGGCACGGTGGAGAAACAGAAGATCAAGGACCTGATGGTATTCCAGGGACTCGAGAAGAAGAGCGCCGGGAAGGTGGAGTGCGGGGATATATGCGCTGTAGTCGGCCTGGAGGACTTCGAGATAGGCGATACGGTGGCCGATTTCGAGAATCCGGAGGCTCTGCCGCCCATCACCGTGGACGAGCCTACGATGAGCATGCTGTTTACCATCAACGATTCCCCTTTCTTCGGCCGCGACGGCAAGTACGTGACCTCGAGGCATCTGAAGGAGCGTCTGGAGAAGGAGCTGGAGAAGAACCTGGCGCTGAGGGTAAAGCCCGGTCTGGGTGCCGATTCCTTTATAGTGTACGGGCGCGGCGTGCTGCATCTGTCGATCCTTATCGAGACGATGCGCCGCGAGGGCTTCGAGCTGCAGGTCGGCCAGCCCAAGGTCATCGACAAGAATATCAACGGGGTACGCTGCGAGCCCGTCGAGCTGCTGACCATCGACCTGCCCGAGGACATGGTCGGCAAGGCCATAGAGATATCCACCCGCCGCAAGGCTTCCCTGACCCACATGGAGACCCGCGGAGACAGGGCCCATCTGGAGTTCGACATCCCCTCGAGGGGACTTATCGGTCTGAGAAGCAACCTGATGACCGCCACCCAGGGCGAGGCCGTGGTGGCCCACCGCTTCAAGGGCTACGAGCCGTACAAGGGCGAGATAGAGAAGCGCAACAACGGCTCCCTAGTCTCCCTCGAGACCGGTCTCTCTGTGGCATACGCCATGGACAAGCTCCAGGACCGCGGCCGGTTCTTCATCGATCCGGGCGAGGAGATCTACGCCGGTCAGGTGGTCGGCGAGCACACCAGGGCGAGCGACCTGGCCATCAATATCTGCAAGACCAAGAAACTGACCAATATGAGGGCATCCGGCTCCGACGAGAAGGTGATGCTGCCGCCTCCCATCAAGTTTTCCCTCGAGGAGGCTCTGGAGTATATCCAGGAGGACGAGCTGGTGGAGGTGACACCTCATTTCATGCGTCTGAGGAAGATTATTCTGGACGAGAACGAGAGAAAGCGCAGGAGAATGCAATAAAAAAGTGCAAAAGATTTCAGATTATTGAAAAATTTTATATCTTTGCCGCCCTTAATTGTCGGGAAATGAATTGCAAGATAGGGATACGCGGGCTTTCAAACGGAGAACATCCGTTCCACTTCAAGGTAGACGGGAGTTTCTTCGAGGCATACGAGAGCGATACAGTCTCGGATGCTGAACTGGATGTCAACGTTCTGGTAACCAAGGAATCAGGCCGCATGAGCCTGGACCTTGGAATTACAGGGGACGTGACGGTGAAGTGCGACAGATGCCTCGCGGACCTGAAGATTCCGGTGGATATTCAGGTGCCTTTCTCGGTGATGTTCTCCTCATACGCAGAGGATGCGGAGGAGGGGATTTCGGACGAGGTGATTCTTCTGGACGGCAGTTCATCCGAGATAGACCTGAGTCAGATTATTTACGACTATGTCAATCTCAGCCTCCCGATTAAGAAGGTCCATCCGGACGGCGGCTGCGACCCCGTGATGATGGAAAAACTGAAGGACATTTTAAAATAGAAATAATTAAAATTTAGAATAAAGATGGCACATCCCAAACACAAACTTTCAAAGCAGCGCAGGGACAAACGCAGAACTCATGACAAACTGACCCTCCCCGCACTTTCCACATGCTCCAACTGCGGAGCCACAGTACTGTATCACCGCGTATGCCCCGAGTGCGGCTACTATCGCGGACGTCTGATGGTGGAGAAGAACGTTGAATAAAACTTACGCTGAAATCAGCGGATGGCCCCATAGTTCAAGGGATAGAATGGAAGTTTCCTAAACTTTAGATACAGGTTCGAGTCCTGTTGGGGCTACTCTTAAGGCTGTAACCGTGCAGGTTACGGCCTTTTATCTTATCCTCTGGGATGGTGGTCGAGGATGGTGCGCTGCCATTTGCCTGAGTCGATGTGGGTGTAGATCTCGGTGGTGAGAATACTCTCGTGGCCGAGCATCTGCTGGACGGACCGCAGGTCGGCCCCGTTTTCGACGAGATGGGTGGCGAAGGAATGACGGAGGGTGTGGGGCGAGACCTCCTTTGTGATGCCGGCAGCCTGGCACTGTCTCCTGATGATCAGAAAAACCATCTGGCGGCTCATCTGTCCGCCGCGCCGGTTGAGAAAAAGGACATCCTCGTCTTTCTTCGAGGCGAAGCTGCGACGGGTCTGCGAGATGTACAGCCGTACGGCGCGTACAGCAGGCTCACCTATCGGAACGAGCCTCTGTTTGTTACCTTTTCCAATGACCCTGATGAACGAATCTTCGAGGAACAGGTCGGAAATGCGCAGCGAAACCAGCTCGCTGACCCGCAGGCCGCAGGAGTACAGCACCTCGAGGATGGCCCTGTTGCGGTGGCCCTCGGGAGTTGACAGGTCTACGGAGGAGATAAGGCGGTCCACTTCCCCGACGGAGAGCACGGTGGGGATGTGGCGGGATATTTTAGGGGAGTCAATTTTCTCGGCCGGATTGTCCTGGATCCTGCCCTCTATTTCCAAAAATCCGTAGAAACTCTTGAGGGAGCTGACCAGTCTGGACTGGCTCCGCTTTGATATGCCGTGTTCCACCTCCGAGGCCAGAAAGGAGCTGAGGTCATCCGTGGTCAGTTCTTCAGCTCTCTGCCCGGGGTAAGCACCCCTGAGCTTGGCTATGTCGCTCATATAGGAGGCCACTGTGTTCGCGGACAGGGACCTCTCGATACGCAGGTATGAGCGGTAGTCGGAGAGTATGTCGGGCCAGTCTGTCATTGTCTTGGCTTTTGGGACAATGCCGGATAGGACGCGCACCACTCAGTGAGGGGGCATTCTCCGCATTTGGGATTGCGTGCGGTGCAGGTATAGCGGCCGTGGAGGATGAGCCAGTGGTGGGCGATGGCCCGTTGCTCTACGGGTATGTGGCTCTCCAGGTCGGCCTCGACTTTCTCAGGAGTTTTTCCGCGGGAGAGTCCCAGCCGGTTGGAAACCCTGAGCACGTGGGTGTCGACAGCTATGACAGGTTTGTCGTAGAGGATGGAGGCGACTACGTTGGCTGTCTTGCGGCCTACTCCGGGCAGGGTCATGAGGCTGTCTATGTCAGAGGGTATCACGGAATGGAAGTCTTCCACCAGCATCCGGGCCATGTCTGTCAGGTGGCGGGCCTTGCTGTTGGGATAGGAAACGGAGCGGATCAGGGACAGCACGTCGTCGAAGGACGCGGCGGCCAGGTCTTCCGGGGTCGGGAAGCGTTCGAAGAGGGCCGGAGTTACTGTATTGACCCGCTTGTCGGTGCACTGGGCCGAGAGTATCACGGACACGATCAGCTCATATCCGTTCTTGAAATGCAGCTCTGACTGTGCTGCGGGGCGGTTTGAGGCAAACCATCCGAGTATTGCCCCGTATCTTTTTTTCAATGGGAGTACTGAAGGCATGGCCGTGCGTTATATGAATTCTGAGAGGTCCAGCTCCATGCTGGACTCCTCCGGGACTTCAGTGCAGGTGAGGTTCTCGCAGAGAAATGTGCGGGCAGGATACTGCTCGAATAGGCTGTGGTTGTGAGTGACCATGATGACTACCGGTCCGTTCTCACGGTTGATTCTGACCAGCAGGTCCATGATTTCGCGGGCAGTCTCTCCGTCCAGATTGCCGGTGGGCTCGTCGGCCAGGATGATGCCGGGACTGTTGAGCAGGGCCCTGGCGATGGCAGTGCGCTGCTGTTCGCCGCCAGAGAGCTGGTGGGGCATGTTGCCGGCCTTGTGCTCCATCCCTACGGCGGAGAGCACGCTGCGTATGCGTCTGTCGATGCTGACGCTGTCCTTCCATCCCGTAGCCCGCAGCACGAAGCGCAGGTTCTCGTAGACGGATCTGTCCATGAGCAGCTGAAAGTCCTGGAATACCACGCCAAGCTGTCGTCTGAGATAGGGTATCTGTCTGTCTTTCAGCTTGCGCAGATTGAATTCCCCAACTATCGCCGTGCCGTTGGTGACGGGCAGCTCTCCTACGATTGTGCGGATGATGGAAGTCTTGCCGCTGCCGACTTTCCCGATGATATAGACAAATTCGCCGCTGTGGATGCTCATGTTGAGGTCGGATATGACGAGGGTGCCGTTGTTGCGGATGTCGGTGTGCTCGAAAAATATGATGGGACGGTCTTTGTTTTCTTCCATGAAACAGTGCATTTATCTTACAAAGATAGGCAAATAATTCTTACATTTGCCCCAAATAGAATAAAATGGTCTGGAAAAGATTTATCACCGTATCGGTCATAGCCATATCCTTTAGTCTCAGCGCCGGCGGTCAGCAGTATCCCTGGCAGGACCGGGACCTGAAGCACCGTTTGGACCGCGTCAAGGAATTGTTTGACAACGATATGTATTCAGCGGCCAGGGACGAGGCCGCCGACATTCTCAGGGAATGTGAGGTTTCGTCTTCCGTGGAGGCCGGACTCGCCTCGGTCGGCATAATCTGCGATATCCGTCTGTGCAGTCCCGACATAGATGCCCTTATGGATGAGTATGAGGAGAATTACCGCTATGCTCCGGAATTTATGAAGGTCCGCCTGATGTATGCCGGATATTATTTTGACAAAAAGGATTACGGACGGGCGCTCGGGATACTTGAGGAGGTCGGATATTCTCTTCTGGACAAGGAGGATAAGGCAACATATCTTTTCCAGCGCTCATTCTGTCAGCTCCGGACGGGCAGGGCCGACCTCGCGCGCAACGGCTTCGACCGTCTGCTGGAGGGCCGGCACAACCGCTACACCGTGGCGTCCACATACTACAGGGGCTATATCGCCTATACAGAGAATGATTTCAGGAAGGCCGTCCGTCTCCTGTCGTCTATCCGCAATGACGGGCACTACAGGGCATATTGCGAGTATTATATCCTGGAATCCAAGCTGATGCTGGAAGATTACGGATATGTTGTGGAAAACGCAGACGCGGTCTCCGCCATGGTGACGGGAGATATGAGGGCGAAGGTGGCAAGAATGGTGTCTCAGGCCTACTACAGGCTGGACCGTCCTGAAGATGCCCGCAAATGGTTCGAAAGCTATTCCTCCTCTGGAGCAGACATGTCCCGCAAGGACAATTATTATCTCGGTATCATTTCTTATTCGCTGGGTTCCTACCGCGCTGCGGCCGAGGCATTCTCGAAGGTGATAGACGGCTCGGTGGACTCCCTGGCGCAGAGCGCGTGCCTCAATATGGCCAATTCCTGCCTCGAGCTGAAGAACAAGCACGAGGCCATGCTCTACTACAAGAAGGCAGCCGATATGGATTTCGACAGCAGCATCATGGAGGAGAGCTTCTTCAATTACGCCAAGCTGGCATTCGATGTGAACTCGGACATAGTCCCTTTCCAGGATTATCTGGAGGCATATCCCGGGTCCGGACGTTCGGACGAGATCTATTCCTACATAGCCACATCCTATCTGCTGTCCAAGCAGTACAAGTCAGCCGTCAGCGCCCTGGGAAGGATCCGCCGCCTGACGCCAGGGATGTCTCTGAATCTGCAGAAAGCGGCGTTTCTAAGGGGCAAGGAGCTGTTCGACATGGGGTCGTTCGAGGGGGCTGTCAACGGGTTCCGGACATCCCTGCAGCATTCGTCCTATAACCAGACACTCGCCCTGCTCACCCGTTTCTGGCTCGCGGAGGCATATTCGCGCTCCGGGCAGACCGATGAGGCGATAAGGCTCAATGACAACCTTTACCGAAGCCAGGCTTTCCGCTCCTTCAAGGAATACCCGCTGATGCTGTACGGTCAGGGCTACAATTATTTCGTGAAGGAGGATTATGAGCAGACAGTCCTGTGGATGACCAGGTTCCTGGAATTCCGTACAGTAAAGATGGACCTGGTCGTCGATGCCAGGCTGAGACTGGGTGACTCCTATTTCATGCTGCGGGACTATCCCCGTGCCGCCTCCGTCTACGAGGAAGTGGCCAGAACCGGATATCAGGACGCGCAGGCCGTGTACGCTGCATATCAGTGCGCCGTGTCCTATGGACTTATGTCCGACCTGGAGAAGAAAACGGAGATACTGGAGGATGTGATGGACCGCAGCAGCAGCGCGCCTGTCTATTCCAGGGCGGTGTATGAGCTAGGGCGTACATATGTGCAGAGAGGCATGGCAGATAAGGCCGGCCGCTGTTTCACGTATCTCTACGAGGAGGTCTCGGATCCTGTATACAATGCCAAGGCCATGCTGGAGCTCGGTATGCTTTATTCCAATGCCGGAGAATATGACAGGGCGCTCGGATGCCTGACCCGCATAGTGGAGGAGATGCCGCTGTCGGAGGATACGGACAACGCGCTTGCTGCGATAGAGAGCATCTACATGACTCTCAACAGGCCTGACGATTATTTCGCATATCTCGACAAGACCGGTCTGTCGGGAACGAAGACACAGGACGAGAAGGAGCTGATGATATTCAATGCGGCTGAGCAGCAGTATCTCTCCGGAGACTACGCCTCTGCGGAAAAATCGCTTCGTTCATTCATATCGAGGTATCCCGAGGGGCAGAAGACTACCCTGGCCTATTTCTACCTCGGTGAGTCCCTTTCCGCCCTCGGTAACAAGGAAGCGGCCGCGGAGGCCTATGCGGAGGTTATGGACAAGGGTGAGGGAGCGTTCGTGGAACTGTCCACCCTGCATTATGCCAGGATATGCTACGAGCTGGAAAGGTATGACAAGGCCGCAGCGGCCTATGCGTCTCTTTATGCGGTGGCCCGTCTTGACAACAACCGTTACGAGGCTCTGTGCGGCACGATGCGCTCGTATTTCATGGGAGAAAGATACCAGGCGGCCATCGACGCCGCCGCCGGTGTGGAGGCGGCGGCGGGAGTTACGGACGAGGACCGTCAGGAGTCGGAATATGTCACGGCAAAGTCCCTTCTCGCCCTTGGCCGCAGGGAAGAGGCCCTTCCGCTGCTGCGGCGGCTCTCATCCGACACATTCTCCGACAGAGGCGCCGAAGCGGCTTATCTGCTGATACAGGACACTTATGACTCAGGAAATTTCGAGGAGGTGGAGAATCTCGTCTACGCCTTCTCGGATTCCCAGACCAATCAGCTTTATTGGCTGGCGAAAAGCTTTATAGTTCTCGGGGATTCCTTCGCGGAGAGGGAGGTCTGGAACCAGGCCAGGGCGACCTTCGAGAGTGTCCGGGACGGTTATGAACCCTCCGGCCCCAAGGACGATGTGCTGGAGCAGGTAGCCATGAGACTTGAAAGGCTGGATAAAATGAATGAACAATGATGAAAATGCACAGGACAACAATTATAGCATCGGTACTGGTTCCGCTGCTGTTCGCGGCGGCACCCCGTGCCCATGCGCAGACAGGTATCAACTCCACCGTGGAGGTAGAGCGGGACTATGAGGGCAGTATCGCCCGCGCCGTGAAGTATCCGGTGGATGCTCCGGTGGAGGACTCTCTGCTCAATTTCAAGCTTGATTTCGACTATACTACATTCTACAGCCCATACAAGGACCTGTACGAGTTCGCGCCGATGATGACGCTGGGACCTGCCTCTGAGGGACGGACCGTGTACCCCTGGCTGTATGCCGTACTGGCGGCGGCATGGCCGTTGACCCCTTCGGCAGAACTGGCCGTAACCCCCCGTCTCGGGGACAGGTTCTCTCTCGGATTCTATGCCGCTCATGATTCATTCTGGGGCAATGTCCCGCAGGTCGGGACGGCCGGTGCAGGCGGGAGGCCCGTCCTTACCGGAGAGACGGTATCCGGAGACCGGATGAAGAACAGGGCAGGGGCCGCATTCGGCTATCGTTGGAGGAAAGGTGAGCTGAAGCTCGGTGCGTCCTATTCCGGCTCCATGTATGCTCTGGCGCCAGTGGAAGACTTCTCTTCCTACAGGGCGCTGAACACCTTCGATCATCTCCGGGCCGGACTTTCTGTTCGCTCGGCCAATCCGGATTCCGATGCATTTTATTATGACCTCAATGTAGACTACCGGTATTTCAACGACCGTCAGTACATCGCGGAGCATCTTGCCGATGCGGAAGTCTCCCTTGGTGCCACCGTCAGGAGAGAGCACAAGATCTACCTTAGATTCGCCGGCACTTTCTCCGATTACGGCGTCTGGAAGATTTCCCCCATGTACCGTTGGGCGGGAGACCGCTGGCGGATCAAGGCCGGAGTGACATTCTCGTCCGCATACGGAGGCAGGATAAGTGACGGGAACCAGGGTATAATCAGCAGCAGCAACCGTTTTCTCATACATCCGGATGCGTCAGTGACCTTCGAGGCGGCGCGCAATGCCCTGTGGCTCTACATGAAGGCGTACGGCGACAACAGACTGTACACTCTCTACGAACTTTTCTCCATCAATCCATGGATGGACCATTCTGATATTCCGCATCTGTCATCCACGCCGATTGCGGCTGAGCTGGGACTTAGGGGGCAGGTGAGGGACCGTTTCTCCTACAGTGTGGGGGCAAATTATTCCTATGTCCGCAACATGCTTGCATTCATGTCCATGCAGCAGGGACAGAGCGTGTACCAGAGCCCTGCAGGAGGAGTGTCGCATGTGTTCACGGCATCGGGTGCACTCCGGTGGAAGTCGCGGGATTTCCTTGCTTCAGCAGAGTTCAGTTACCGTGCCTTCTCGGATCCTGATGCCGCTCTGATGATGCCTGCGTTCGACCTCAATGCCGTCCTGGAGTACAATCTCAGGCAACGTCTTTTCATCAGGGCGGACTGTTATTTCCGTACTTCCGCCGTCGGGGAGTACTTTGGAGCAGGAGCCTCGGTCCCTGTAAGGTACGATGTGCCCGCCTTTGTGGACCTGGGATTGCGGATATCCTATGCGTTCAATATGCATGTGACGGCGTTTGTTGAAGGTAATAATCTGGCAAACAATAAGATACAATATTTTCTCAATTATCTGGAGCCTGGAATCAATATTGGTGCAGGCATTTGTCTGAGATTTTAAGATTTTTTGTATCTTTGTCCGTTATATAATTTTGAACCACGATGACAGATAAAGAAATGATTGAAGCGGAAAGAGAGTATTCTGCGGACAGTATTCAAGTTTTGGAGGGGCTGGAGGCAGTCCGGAAGCGTCCCTCGATGTATATCGGGGACATCGGACCCAGAGGTCTGCACCATCTGGTCTATGAGGTGGTGGACAACTCCATCGACGAGGCCCTCGCAGGGTTCTGCAGAAATATCGAAGTAACCATTCTGCCTGACAATTCCATACGCGTCAAGGACGACGGACGCGGTATCCCTACCGGTATTCATGAGAAAGAAGGACGCTCGGCCCTCGAGGTCGTGCTCACGGTGCTGCACGCCGGCGGCAAGTTCAGCAAGGACAGCTACAAGGTGTCCGGAGGTCTGCACGGTGTGGGTGTTTCCTGCGTCAACGCTCTGTCGGTGTATCTCAAGGCCGAGGTGCACCGTGAGGGCAAAATCTTCGTACAGGAGTACAGCAGGGGAGTGCCAAGGTATCCGGTAAAGGTGACCGGAGAGTGCAGCGACACAGGTACCATCATCACCTTTACGCCTGACAGCGAGATATTCAGGATGACTACGGTCTACGATGCTTCCGTGCTGGCTACCCGGCTTCGGGAGCTTGCATATCTGAACAAAGGCATCCGCCTTTCCCTTATCGATGAGAGGACGCCTCTCGCCGAGGAGGGCATGGAGACAATGGACGAGGCCGAGCAGACGCCCGCGCGTCAGGAGTTCTACTCCGAGCACGGTCTGGTGGAGTTCGTGCAGTACCTGGACGGTACCCGTGAGAAGCTCACCGAGAAGCCCATCTCCCTGGAAACCGACAGGACTGGCATTCCGATCGAGATAGCGATGCAGTACAATACTGGATTTTCCGAGAATATCCATTCGTACGTCAACAACATCAACACCATAGAGGGCGGTACCCACCTCACCGGTTTCCGCCGGGGGCTGACCTCCACCCTCAAGGCTTACGCCGAGAAGAACGGCTACCTGTCCAAGCTCAAGTTCGATCTTGACGCCTCGGACTTCCGTGAGGGTCTGACAGCCGTCATATCCGTCAAGGTAGCCGAGCCCCAGTTCGAGGGGCAGACCAAGACCAAGCTGGGCAACAGCGAGGTGGACGCCGCAGTGTCCCAGGCGACAAAGGCTGCCTTGGAGACCTACCTGGAGGAGAATCCCAAGGATGCCAAGAGCATCATAGACAAGGTGATACTGGCAGCTACCGCGAGACATGCGGCCCGTAAGGCCCGCGAGCTGGTGCAGCGCAAGACCGTCATGTCAGGTGCCGGGCTTCCCGGCAAGCTGGCCGACTGTTCCAACCGTGATCCCGAGAAATGCGAGCTCTTCCTGGTCGAGGGAGACTCCGCCGGCGGAACGGCCAAGACCGGCCGTGACCGTACCTATCAGGCCATCCTGCCTCTCCGCGGCAAGATTCTCAACGTGGAGAAGGCCATGGAACACAAGGTCCTGGAGAGCGAGACCATCCGCAACATCTACACCGCCCTCGGAGTGACCATAGGCACTGAGGACGACTCGAAGGCGGCCAACCTCGACAAGCTCCGCTACCACAAGGTCATCATCATGACCGATGCCGATGTCGACGGAGCCCACATCGCCACTCTTATCCTGACATTCTTCTTCCGTTATATGCCCGACATGATAAAGAACGGTTATGTCTATATCGCCGCGCCTCCTCTTTACAAGGTCAAGAGCAAGAAGGGCAAGGAGGAGAAATACTGCTGGACTGAGGAGGAGCGCATCGCCGCCATCGCCGAGATCGGAAAGGGGAATGAGGGCAGCATCTATGTCCAGCGCTACAAAGGTCTCGGCGAGATGAACGCCGAGCAGCTCAAGGAGACCACCATGGACCCTGCGACCAGGCTCCTGCGCCAGGTGACCATCGACAATGCCGCTGAGGCCGACCGCATCTTCTCCATGCTCATGGGGGACGAGGTGCCTCCCCGCAGAGAGTTCATAGAAATGAACGCCAAATACGCTAAAATCGACGCATAAATCATTTAAAATCACCAGCTATGGATATTTTTGAAAGAATAAGCAAAGACGAGGGAGGTCCCCTTGGACAGTACCGCGCAAGAGGTCACGGATATTTCACATTCCCCAAGCTCGAGGGCGAGATAGCTCCGAGGATGAGGTTCAACGGACACGAGGTGCTCTGCTGGAGCCTCAACAACTACCTCGGACTGGCCAACCATCCCGAGATCCGCAAGGTAGACGCCGAGGCCGCAGCCCGCTGGGGGCTTGCCTATCCCATGGGCTCCCGTATGATGTCCGGACAGACAGCTCTTCATGAGAGACTCGAGAGGGAACTGGCCGAATTTGAGCAGAAGGAGGATGCCTTCCTGTTCAATTTCGGATACCAGGGCATTATCTCCACGATAGACTCTCTGGTGAACCGTCATGACGTAATCGTATACGATTCCGAGGCCCATGCCTGCCTGATCGACGGCTGCAGGCTGCATATGGGCAAGAGAATGGTATATCCCCACAATGATATTGAGAAATGCGAGAAGACCATCCAGCGCGCCCTCAAGGTGTGCGAGGAGACCGGTGGCGGAGTCCTGCTGATCACGGAGGGTGTGTACGGCATGACAGGAGCTCTCGGCATCCTGGACAAGATCGTGGCTCTCAAGAAGAAATATCAGTTCCGCATCCTCATTGATGATGCTCATGGCTTCGGCGTTATGGGCCCTCACGGCCGCGGAACATCCGAGCATTTCGGAGTTATGGACGGCATCGACCTTTATATCGGAGCCTATGCCAAGTCCATGGCCATCATCGGCGGTTTCGTGGCAGGTCCCAAAGCCATCATCAACTACCTGCGCTACAACATGCGCTCGCAGATCTACGCCAAGTCCCTTCCCATGCCCATCGTGGAAGGCTGTCTCAAGAGACTGGAGATTATCCGCGGTCCCGAGGGAGACGAGCTCCGCAAGAAGCTGTGGACCGTTACCCGTGCGCTGCAGAACGGTTTCAGGGAGAGAGGCTTCGATATCGGACTTGCAGAGGCCTGCGTAACGCCCGTCTTTATCCACGGCACCGTGCCTCAGGCCACCAATATGCTCGTAGACCTCAGGGAGAACTACAATCTGTTCTGCTCCGTAGTCGTCTACCCTGTGGTGCCCAAGGGCGTAATCATGTTCAGGATCATTCCCACCGCAGCCCATTCGCTGGAGGACGTGGAGTATACCCTCAATGCATTCTCCGAAGCCAAGAAGAAACTCGATGCCGGAGAATACGACGGTGAAGACATTCAGGACAGGGCACTTGTCTAAGGCGCTATGAAGGACGACAAGCAGTTTCTGAAGGATTCCAAGATTTATTTGTCCCTCCTCGTGGTACTGGCGGTCACCGTACTGCTCTTCCCTGAGGAGGGCAAATTCAAGTACAGCTACCAGTCGGGACGGCCGTGGGTCTACGAGACCCTGCTGTCTCCGATAGACTTCCCTATTCTAAAGACCGAGCAGGAGCTGCTCGCGGAGAAAGAGGAGAAAGCCGCCCAGGTAATACCGTATTTCGAGTATGACAATGCTGTGGCGAATGTCCAGATTCAGCGTATGCGCAGCATGCAGGGCGGTGAGAATGTCAATGACCACCTCCTGTATTTCATTGTAGAGTCTCTTTACAAGATGTACTCTGTCGGAATCCTGCCGGCGACGGAGAACGTCCCCTCGGGCGGCACCATAGTTGTACAGAAGGATAAAAGAGCACAGGAGGTGCCTGTCTCCGAGGTGTATACGCCTAAGAAAGCAGAGGGCTACATAAAATATTACCTTTCGATAAGTTTTCCGGACTACGATCCGGATTCGGTCTACAGCGCGTACAGGATCGGCGACTACATTGCGCCGAACCTCGTATTTGATCAGAACAGGACGGACCTTTTCCATAAAGAGGCGGTGGACTATATCTCGCCGACTAAGGGCATGGTCTATGCCGGGCAGCTTATTGTTTCCGAGGGCGAGATCGTCACCAGGGAAGTCGAGCAGCTGCTGGATTCCTTCAAGAGGGAATATCAGCTCACCTACGGCTATGCTGAGTCTCCGCTGGGACTCGGGGTGGGACATTTTATTCTCTGCCTGATCATCGTGGCCTCGCTCTTCGCTGTCATATATTTTACCAGCAAGGAGATAATCAGCCGGCGTAAGTCATTCTACTTCATCCTTACCCTCTATGTACTGCTGTTCGTGCTGACGGTACTCATCCGCAGCATCAGCGTCGATTACCTCTATCTGGTGCCGTATTCGGTGTTCGCCATCTACCTGATGATATTTTTCAAGAGGAAGTATGTCTTTCCGGTGTATACCATCATGCTGCTGCCCCTGCTTTTCCAGAGCGAGCACGGTGTGGAGCTGTATATGATGAATCTTACGGGCGGCATCATCGCCATAGTGACTTTCAAGTATTTCAACAGCGGATGGGTGCAGTTCCTCAACTCCCTTTTCATATTCATCGGCCTTACCCTTACCTACATGGGCTTCCTTCTCTCGGAGGACGGGACACTGTCCCTTTTCAATCCCAGAGATATTTTCCGCCTGGCAGTCAATTCCCTGCTGGTGGTGGCCGCCTATCCGGTGGCATTCATCTTCGAGAGGATGTTCTCGCTGGTCTCGCATTTCCGCCTGGTGGATCTCTCCGATACCAACAACAAGCTGCTGAGGGAGCTGGCGCAGAAGGCACCCGGTACATTCCAGCATTCGCTGCAGGTGTCCAACCTGGCTTTCGAGGCGGCGCGTGAGATAGGAGCCGACATGATTCTTACCAGGGTAGGGGCGCTTTACCACGATATAGGCAAGATGAAAAATCCGCAGTGCTTCGTGGAGAATGCTCCGGCCGGAGTCAACTATCACAAGGGACTGTCGCCGGAGGAGAGTGCCCAGCAGATTATACGCCATGTGGACGACGGTGTCGACATCGCGCGCAGGCATAAGCTGCCGGAGGTGGTCATAGATTTTATCAGGACCCATCATGCGAAGACGGTGACCTTCTATTTCTATGCCCAGTACTGCAATGCGGGAGGCGACCCGGCCAATATGGAGCCTTTCATGTATCACGGAGAGCTGCCTACGACCAAGGAGCAGGTCATCGTCCTCATGGCTGATGCAGTGGAGGCTGCTTCCCGCTCGCTCAAGGACTACACGAAGGAGAGCATATCGGCACTTGTCGATTCCATTATAAGCAAGCGCCTGTCCGACTCCCAGCTCGTCGAGGCGGATATCTCCATCAAGGAAATCGAGACTGTCAAGAGGATGTTCAAGGAGCGTCTCGAACAGGTCTATCATGAGAGGATTGCCTATCCTACGATAAAAAAGTCTTGACAGGGCACAAATTTTGCGTATCTTTGCAGCCGTAAACGGGGATGTTTTGGTTTTGACAGCACAAGACATCGGACTGTAAGCATACCGGGGCAGGTGACCCACCCCGTCATCAAGGTTACAAAGCCATAACTGGCAACAACAACTATGCACTCGCTGCGTAAGTAAACCAGGTTTACTACCTTAATCGCGGTCGCCGAGGGCGATAGCGACGAGTATCCCGCCGGGCTTTCCGCCTGCTATGTCCGGCATACGGGGTATCATCCAAGCAGGATGCGGCTGCTGACTCCCTTAAGGCAGCTTAAGACTCAGGGGATAAGGATTCAGTGGCGCGTCTGTCCGCAGCTGCTTCCCGAAAACCAATGGCAGAATAAGTATGTAGAAAGCACTCGGGTGCTGTGTTTGGACGGCGGTTCGAGTCCGCCCATCTCCACAAAAAAGGTCGCCGAAGCGGCCTTTTTTTGTGAGTGAAAGGGGGCTGGCCGCTTCGTTCCGATGTTTGTAAAGATTGACAGCTTGTATTAAGTTTGCAGGTTGATTTGTAGATGAAAATTGTAGTTAGTTATGCTGATAGTTTTCGGTTTTCTGCTGGCCGGCGTACTGGCCGGGTATCTGCTGCGGAGGTTCCGGGTCAAGTGGATAGGGAAGGTGACTATGGTGCTTATCTGGATACTGCTGCTGCTTCTGGGAGTCGAGGTAGGCTCCAACAGGCAGCTCATAGAGAGTCTGCCTACGCTGGGGCTTGAGGCGGCGGCGGTCGCGGTGGTCTCTCTCTTCGGCAGCTGTCTCATGGCTATGCTGCTGTGGAAGTGTATAAACCGCAGGGAAAGGCGGAAGGAGGGCCCCGGCCAATGAGGGACAGTCTTATCATAATCGCCTTTTTCATAGCAGGCATCATCCTTGGGGTGACCGGCTTCCTGCCTTTTGACAAGGCCGGTTCAGACATAGCCATGTATGCCCTGTATGCCCTGATTTTCAGTGTGGGTTTCAGTGTAGGCAACAATCCTGACATCCTCCGCAGCTTCAGGAGGCTCAATCCCAGACTGGCCTTGCTGCCGGTAATGACGGTCCTCGGCACACTGGCGGCCTCATCTCTGCTCGGACTGCTCCTTCCGCACAGGACGGTGTCCGAGACAATGGCGGTGGCTTCAGGCTTCGCCTACTATTCGCTGTCCAGCGTGCTTATAACAGAATATATCGGACCTGAACTGGGTACGGTAGCGCTTATCTCCAATATCGTCAGGGAGTTCATAACCCTGGTGGCTGCCCCTCTCCTCGTCCGTTGGTTCGGTACTTTGGCGGCAATAGCATCCGGCGGGGCGACGACCATGGACGTCACCCTGCCGGCCATAGTCCGCGCAACAGGGGAAAAATACGCCGTGCTGTCAATGTATCATGGCTTTGTGGTGGACTTTACTGTGCCGTTTCTGGTTACATTCTTCTGTTCCCTGTAGCGGGCATTGAAATTTTTACTAACTTTGGTGCCGGATTTTTGGCAGTCATGCATAATATGGAAAAATTGGAATATAAAATTGCAAAGGGGCTCCTGGACATACAGGCCGTAAAGCTCAGCCCCGACAAGCCCTTCCTCTGGGCTTCCGGACTTCATTCCCCGATCTACTGTGACAACCGCAAGGCTCTCTCATATCCTGACTTCCGCAAGACTATCTGCGAGGCAATGATCGAGGTCATCAACGCTGACTTCAAGGATATCGACGTGATAGCCGGAGTGGCTACGGGCGCCATCGCCTACGGAGCCATCGTGGCCGAGATGATGGGCAAGCCCTTCGTGTACATCCGCTCCAAGGCCAAGGACCACGGCATGGGCAACCAGGTCGAGGGAGTGCTCCGAGGCGGAGAGAGAGTACTGGTCATCGAGGATCTGATCTCCACCGGCAAGAGCAGCCTGGCCGCAGTGGACGCTCTTCTCAAGTGCAGCGTGCATGTAGTCGGAATGGTGGCCATCTTCTCCTACAACTTCGACCGCTCGCGCCGTGCCTTCGAGAACGCTGACGTGGAGCTGCATACTCTTTCCAACTACGATACACTCGTGGACGTGGCCCTCGACTCGGGCTATATCAAGGACAGCGACGTGCAGATGCTCAGGGACTGGAGGTACGATCCGGACAAATGGAGCAAGGACCATGAGTGATACCACCCATATTTCCGGACGTGAGGTCCTTCTCAAGAGACCTCCTATGGTGCTGTTCGGTCTTTTTTCGGATCTGAGCGCCCTCGTGCAGAACGTGCCCGAGGAGTACGGCGGCAAGATTACCGCCGACCGGGACAGCGTCCATATCGAGTACAAGGGCATCAGCCTCGGTTTTGTAGTGGCCCGCCGCGAGCCGTTCTCGCTGGTGGTGCTTCAGGATGACGGTAAGTCCTTCCTGACATTCTCCGTGGAGTTCCATATGGATCCGGTCGGTCTGGACTCGACACTCTTCCACATCGAACTGAACACCGAGCTGAACTTCATGATGAAGATGATGGTGGGCAACAAGCTCCAGGAGATGGTGGACAATATCACTGACCAGGTGGAGAAAGCCGTCAACAGCTATGCGGAGGGTCATCCTGTAGATTTCTCCGATATCAAGCCCCCTGTCAGCTTCAGCTAGTCCGGTGCCATGCTTCCGGAGGCTTTCGTGCAGCAACTGACCATCTCCCTCGGTCCTGAAAGGGCGGGGGAGGTGGTTTCTTTTATAACCGGCACCCCGCCGTCCACGGCGGTGCGCGTCAATCCATTCAAGACAGAGGACTTCCCTGTGCAGTTCGCCTCGGGAACAGAGACTTGTTCCCGCTGGGGCAGGCTGCTCCCCGAGCGTCCCGAATTTTCCCTCGATCCCCTCTTCCACGCCGGTGCCTACTACGTTCAGGATGCCTCTTCTATGTATCTGGAGAGCATTCTGCCAGAGATGAGGCGCATGCGCTCCGCCTCTCCCGAAGGAGCATTCGCGGTGCTGGACCTGTGTGCCGCTCCCGGAGGCAAGAGTACCCATCTGCTCTCCATGCTCCGTGAGATTCCCGGTTCCTTCCTGGTGAGCAACGAGGTCATACGACAGCGTGCCTCCGTGCTCTGCGGCAATATCTCCAGGTGGGGAGCTGTGAACGTGGCGGTAACCAACAACGACCCGGCTGATTTCCAGCAGCTGGGCAAATACTTCGACGTGATAGTCGTGGACGCTCCGTGCTCCGGCGAGGGCATGTTCCGTAAGGATCCGGAGGCGGTGGCCCAGTGGTCGGAGGACAATGTCCGCCTTTGTGCGGCCCGCCAGCGGAGAATCCTCGCCGATATCATGCCCTGCCTGCGCCCCGGGGGGCTGCTCGTTTACTCAACCTGTACCTTCAATCCGGCGGAGGATGAGGATAATACGCGGTGGTTGGCCGCATCCTACGGTCTGGAGGTTGCCGATATGAGGCATTTTTATCCGGGAGACCCGATGGCGGGGGAGGGTTTCTACATGTCCGTCCTGCGCTTTCCCGGAGATGGCGGAAAATCATCGGAAATCCGGAAAAGGGAAAAATTGAAGACCGGACAGTATATGCCGTTCAAGGAGAAGGTGCCGTGGGTGGATGACGGTATTGCCCTCTACCGCCGCGGGGACCGGCTCAAAGCGTTTCCGGCAGATGCGGCGGTGCAGATGCAGGCGCTGGAGACAGTCCGGGGACTGAGGGTGCAGATGTCAGGAACGGCGGTGGCGGAGGTAATCGGTGGACGCGGTGCCGGGTCCGGTGTCAAGCCAGTGCTGCTGCCGCAGTATTCGTTGATACAGAGCGCCGTCTATCGCAGAGGCAGCCTGACGGAGGTCGAGGTCTCCCTTGAAACGGCTCTGGCTTACCTGCGCAGGGACAGTATCCGGTTGTCCGGGGCACCTTCCGGTTATGTGACCCTGACTTACGGCGGGATACCCTTCGGCCTGGTCAAGAACCTGGGTGTCCGCTGCAACAGCCTCTTACCGCCGTCCATGCGCCTGCGCACTGTATGAAAACCATTAAATCAACATAGATATGCAGAGGATAATAGTCATAGGAGCCACTTCCGGTATGGGCCGGGCCGTGGCGGAGATATACATCAGGCGCGGCTGCAGGGTCGGCATTACCGGACGCCGGGCGGGACTGCTGGACGAGATTGCCGCCGAATCGCCTGAGGGCGCTGTCTTTACCAAGGCATTCGATGTCACGTCGGACGCGGCATCGGATTCTCTGGCGGAGCTGGTCGGGGAAATGGGAGGAGTCGATCTTTGCCTCTACTCGTCAGGATACGGCCACACCAACACTGCTCTGGAACCGTCTTTGGAACTGGGACAGATAGACGTCAATGCCAAGGGATTCGTGCGCTGCGCCGTCTGGCTGTTCAACTACTGGGCGGACAGGGGGCAGAAAGGCCATCTGGCCGTGCTGTCCTCCGTCGCATCCATCCTGCCGCTGGGCGTATGCCCTTCGTATTCGGCAACCAAGAAATTCGAGGCCTTTTACCTCGAATCCCTGCGCCAGCTGGCAGTAATCCGAGGAACCGGCATCCGTTTCACGGCCATAAAGCCCGGCTTTGTCGATACCGATTTCATCCATGGCCGCCACTTTCCCATGACAATCCGCCGTGAGAAGGCCGCCAGGATGATAGTCAAGGCTGTGGACAGGCATAAAAAAACAGCGGTCATCGACAGGCGCTGGGCTGCGCTGGGAGTGCTGATGCGTCTGCTGCCTTATCCGCTGTGGAGATGGGGCGGCCGTTTCTTCCGGCCATATACAGATATGTTCTAGGTCCCGGAGGAGCCTAGAACATATACTGCCGCTCAGGTTTCACCACCTAGAGCTCTTCGAAGTTGATGTTTGAGAACTGGGAGTCGCCGTCATCGTCCCTTCTGGGAAGGCGGCTTGCGTGCTCCTCGTCCATAGTCCTTTCTACTACGGGAATAGGACATTTTTCCTTGATGAAGGCGATGACCTCCTCAAGTCCCTGGGAGAACTTCTCGAAGTCTTCCTTGTAGAGAAAAATCTTATGCTTGTCATAGGCAAAACGGCCGTCTTTCTCTATTCTCCTCTTACTCTCTGTGATGGTAAGATAGTAGTCATTGCCCTTTGTTGCTTTCACATCGAAAAAGTATGTCCTTTTTCCCGCACGTACCGGTCTCGAGTAAACATCGTCGCC
>DVGV01000009.1 GCA_018712545.1 Candidatus Coprenecus merdigallinarum
GATTCAGACTTTTTTTGTGCCCAGGCGGGGCGCCTTTTGTCTACCCATCCCCCGACCCCTTCCTCAGGAAGGGGAGTTAGTCGCGGCGCTCCGGATGAATCAGCTGATTCAGACTTTTTTTGTGCCCAGGCGGGGCGCCATAATGTCGGGCACACAACATTCTTGTTAACCGACTGGGCTGCAATACATTGAACTTAAACACCTCTGCCGTAAAGCGTTTCAAATGGCTTACGGCGCAGCTTCGAAATACTAACCTCCTGTTTATCAATCACTTTTCCCAAGGGCTGTCAGGCTCAGGTTAGGATGCCGTAAACACAAAAGCCGCCCCGGACCCATTGCCCGGAGCGGCTTCAACACTAATTAATAACTAATACTCTATTTGACTTCCTCGTAGTCTACGTCCTTGACGTTGTCGTCTCCTGAACCAGAGTTGGAGCCGCTGTTGGATGAGCTGCCGCCTGCCTGGCTGCCGGCGCCGGAAGCACCTGCTGAAGGACCTGCCTGAGCGGCGCGGGCCATATCCTCGGAGGCTGCGTGCCATGCGTTGTTCAGGGCCTCGGTAGCGCGGTCGATGTCGGAGATATTCTGCGACTTGTGGGCCTCGCGGAGCTGACCGAGAGCATTCTCGATGGCGCCCTTCTTGTCAGCGGGTATCTTGTCGCCGTACGCCTTGAGGTTCTTCTCGCTCTGGAAGATGAGGGCGTCTGCGGCGTTGATCTTGTCGATCTTCTCGCGCTCGGCCTTGTCGGCGGCCTCGTTGGCCTTGGCCTCGTCACGCATCCTCTTGATCTCGTCCTCGCTCAGTCCGGAAGAGGCCTCGATACGGATCTTCTGCTCCTTGCCGGTAGCCTTGTCCTTTGCGGATACGTTCAGGATACCGTTGGCATCGATATCGAAGGTAACCTCGATCTGAGGGATACCGCGGGGTGCGGGGGTGATGCCGTCGAGGTGGAAGCGGCCGATGGTCTTGTTGTCACGGGCCATGGAGCGCTCGCCCTGGAGGACGTGAATCTCCACTGAAGGCTGGTTGTCCGATGCGGTGGAGAATACCTCAGACTTGCGGGTAGGTATGGTGGTGTTGGCCTCGATCAGCTTGGTCATCACACCGCCGAGGGTCTCGATACCCAGGGACAGAGGGGTCACATCCAGCAGGAGGACATCCTTCACGTCACCGGCGAGGACACCGCCCTGGATGGCAGCGCCGACTGCCACTACCTCATCGGGATTGACCCCCTTGTTAGGAGCCTTTCCGAAGAACTTCTCTACGATCTGCTGGATGGCGGGGATACGGGTCGAACCGCCGACGAGCAGCACCTCGTCTATATCGGACACCTTCAGACCGGCGTCGGAGACTGCCTTGCGGCAAGGCTCGATGGTCCTCTGGATCAGGTCGTCGCATATCTGCTCGAACTTAGCCCTGGTGAGGGTCTTCACAAGGTGTTTGGGCACACCGTCCACGGGCATGATGTAAGGCAGGTTGATCTCTGTGGAGGTCTGGCTGGAAAGCTCGATCTTGGCCTTTTCGGCTGCCTCTTTCAGTCTCTGCAGGGCCATGGGGTCCTTCCTCAGGTCCACGCCGGGATTGTCGTTCATGAACTCAGTGGCCATCCAGTCGATGATCCTGTGGTCGAAGTCATCGCCGCCGAGGTGGGTATCACCGTTGGTGGACTTAACCTCGAACACACCGTCACCGAGCTCGAGGATGGAGATATCGAATGTACCGCCGCCGAGGTCGTAGACAGCCACCTTCATATCGTTCTTCTTCTTGTCCATACCGTATGCCAGTGCGGCTGCGGTAGGCTCGTTGATGATACGCTTTACCTTCAGGCCTGCGATCTCACCGGCCTCCTTGGTGGCCTGCCTCTGCGAGTCGCTGAAGTAGGCGGGCACCGTGATGACAGCCTCGGTCACCTCCTGTCCGAGATAGTCCTCGGCAGTCTTCTTCATCTTCTGAAGTATCATGGCCGAAATCTCCTGAGGAGAGTAGAGACGGCCGTCGATGTCTACACGTGCGGTGCCGTTGTCGCCGCGCACTACCTTGTAGGGTACGCGGGATATCTCGTTCTGAACCCTGTCATAAGGCTCACCCATGAATCTCTTGATGGAGAATATGGTCTTGTTGGGGTTGGTGATCGCCTGCCTCTTGGCGGGGTCGCCGATCTTCCTTTCCCCGTTGTCCGTAAATGCCACTACCGAAGGAGTGGTCCTCTTGCCCTCGCTGTTGATAATCACTGCGGGCTCGTTACCTTCCATCACTGCTACGCAGGAGTTGGTGGTTCCAAGGTCTATACCGATAATCTTTCCCATAATTCTTATATTTTCTAATTTTTTTCTACAATTGCCGCCGCCTGATTTTCAAGCGGTCGAAACTCTCTTACTCCAAGATTATGCCAAATGCTGAAAACTGACAACATGTCATATTGGAATTGTGGTAATTATTATCTTCCTTTGCAGGTCCAAATCCAAGATAAAACAGGCAAAGACATGTCAACTGAAGGCAACGTAAGGGTGATGACCACCCACAGACTACTGGAAATGAAGCAGAAAGGCGAGAAAATCGCCATGCTCACAGCATACGACTACACCGCAGCCCGTATCGTAGACGAGGCAGGGATAGACGTGGTCCTGGTCGGAGACTCGGCCGCCAACGTGATGGCCGGACACGAGACCACCATCCCCATCACCGTCGACCAGATGATCTACCACGCCCAGAGCGTGACCCGCGCCGCCAAGAACCCTCTGGTAGTGGTCGACATGCCCTTCGGCTCCTATCAGGGCAATTCGAAGATGGCAGTCAGCAACGCCATCCGCATCATGAAGGAATCGGAGGCAGACGCAGTGAAGATAGAGGGCGGAATGGAGATCCTCGAGTCAGTCGAGCGCATCCTCTCGGCGGGCATCCCCGTCATGGGCCATCTGGGCCTCACCCCACAGTCCATCCACAAGTTCGGCACCTACGCCGTCCGGGCCAAGGAGGATGAGGAGGCCGAACGGCTGCTGCAGGATGCCGTGGCTCTGGAAAATGCCGGATGCTTCGCCCTGGTGCTCGAGAAGATACCGGCAATGCTCGGCAAGAAGGTCGCCGAGACTCTCAAAATACCGGTAATAGGAATAGGCGCGGGCAAATACGTCGACGGCCAGGTCCTCGTGATGCACGACATGCTGGGACTGACGACCAAGTTCTCCCCCAGATTCCTGCGCCGCTACGCGGACCTGCACGACATCAGCCTCAAGGCCTTCCGCCAGTACATCGAAGATGTCAAATCCTGCGACTTCCCCAATGACAGCGAGCAGTACTAGAGCCGGCAGTCCGCACCGGCCCGTCTACAGAACGCCGTCCCAGGAGGAAATGGAGGACATCGCCTCCCGTATCCTCTACGAGGACAACCACGTTCTGGTCCTCAACAAGCGTCCGGGAGAAATAGTCCAGGGAGACAAAACCGGCGATGAGCCCCTGGCCGAGAAGCTAAAGGCATTCATCGCCCTCCGCGACGGCAAGCCCGGCCAGGTATTCATGGGAGTGCCACACCGGCTCGACCGTCCGGTCAGCGGAGCTGTCATCCTCGCCAAGACATCCAAGGCGCTGGAGAGACTCTCCAGGACATTCAGGGAAGGCGGTGCGGGGAAAATATACTGGGCATTGACTGAAAAAAGCCCCTGTCCCCAGGAAGGGGAAATCCACAGCTGGCTCACCCGCAACGAGAAGCAGAACAAGTCCTACTCCTCGCCCGTACCCTGCCCTGGAGCCAAGGAGGCACTGCTGCGCTACCGCCTCCTGCGCCCCACGAAAAGCTATTTCCTAGTGGAGATAGAGCTTCTGACCGGCCGCCACCACCAGATCCGCTGCCAGCTGGCATCCATCGGATGCCCGATAAAAGGAGACCTCAAATACGGTGCCCGCCGCTCCAATCCGGACGGCAGCATCAGCCTGCACGCCCGTCAGATTACATTCATCCATCCCACCCGGAAAGAGCCTGTGACCGTCACCGCTCCCACACCCATGGAGGATATGTAGCCGTCATTCCGCCACTGCGGCCCTGTATTCCTCATATTTGGACAGAACGTCCCTGACATACTGTATCGTCTCCCGACCGCGGAATGTCCCGTGCCTGAGATAATCCGCCCCTTCCACATGCTCCTGCTCCGCCATAAGCGGGATGGTCGCCGCCACTGTCTCCCAATCCGTAAAATCCCGGCCCCGGGCGAGGGTAAAATTGATACAGTCCTCCACCCTGCTCTCTCCGGCATTGTACGCCGCGAGGGTAAACTTGACGACATTGACTGAGTCCAGCCCCATCCTGCGGTAACGTTGCTGGATCTGCCTGAGATACAGTGCTCCGGCCCGGACATTCTCCTCCGGATTGAACAAGTCGGTTATACCGTACGCCGCTGCCGTGGACTGCCTCACCTGCATGAGGCCCACCGCACCTCTCTTCGAGCGGGCTCCTACCGAGAAACGGGATTCCTTGTAGACCACTGCCGCCAGCAGCCTCCAGTCCCAGCCCAGCAGGCTGCTCTCCCTGCGGATGATCTCATCGTAGGGAGAGAGACGGCCGGAGACTCTACCTGGGAAAAATCTTCCGACCATAGCCTCATATTCAGAGGTATGCACCGTAAGGCCCAGCCACAGGTTCAGCTGGTAGAGCAGGCCGCGGTCTCCGGACCTCACCACCCAGGCATAATCCTCGAACGGCATGGTGCGGCTGACACATCCGGAATACTGAGCCGGAACCGTATCAGTCAGATTGACAGCCACTATATCCACCAGACTGTCAGAAAGCATCTGCCAGCAGTCCCGGTGCTCATAGACCCCGCTGAAACCTATTCCCAGATCCAGGGTGTCCGCAAGACCGGTAAGCATGGAATATTGGAAGCCTGTCGGGAATCCCCTGCCCGTGTACATCCCGCTGCGGATATTGATACTGGCCGTGAGCGAATCCCTTCCCGGCACAAGCTCCGTGAGCGATGCCGGCTGACAGGGAACGGTCCCTGTCCTGAGGATACTTTCCAGGAGGAATATCACCGCGAGAGCCGATGCAGTTCGTAGAAAACGTCCCATCTTCCCTCTATTCGATGTAGAAAGGCCAGTGTATACCGAATTTGAAGCCCATGTAAGGCTTGATGTAGTGATAGGCCGAGAACATACTGCCGCCGTCAGGCCATCCTTGTCCTATATTCGTGACCTTGAGGAAGATATTGACCTTCTTCCACTGCATGTTGAGGAAGAGGTCTATGTACGGATTGTAGCCTATGAGCTCCCGGGTCTGAAGCTGGAAAGTGCCCAGGGCCGGATTGTACGCGGGGACGTAATAGGGTGTGTTCATCGTGGCATCGGCGCCCAGCTGCACCGTAAGTACATTCTTCACGGCCTCCAGCTCGATGTAGTAGCGCATATGGAACGTCAGCATCGGCAGGGGCAGCACGTTCTTGTCCGAGGAATACTGAAAGAGTATCTTGTTGTCCAGCCGGAAGATCCAGAGCTTGAAATCCTTACGGAGATAGCCGCTCATCACGCTGATCAGGCTGTTGTGCTGACGGATGATGCCCAGAGTATCGTGGTAGAGGTAATTGCCGGTCAGGCCGTAGGTAAAGGACGCCTCCAACTTCCACTTGGGGATTTCCAGCTGTGCCTCCACCCTGGTCATGGACGTCTTCCCGAAGTCATTGTCCCAGACATAGTGGTTGGAATAATAGTGCTGGGAGTACCAGTCCGGCTCTTTCAGCGAGGTATGGAAACGTCCGGTGAGGGTTATAGGCTCCTTCTTGTCCTTGAAGGGATAGAACGAGACATCCACGTCCGCATCCACCCTGAAGTCGTTCTGACGGTATCCCAGGAAGTTGTACTGGGCCTCGGCGTTCCAGCTGAGATATTTACGGAACTGCCCTCCGGCTCCGGCATAGACATACGCGTCATGATGGTGGATGTTGCGGTTGCCGGTAAGGAACATATCAGGGGTAAAGGAGTAGATGCTGCTCCAACGGTAGCCCAGCCCTCCGCTGATCTCCGAGACCACAGCATCCCTGGCCCAGGGCTGCAGCTTGAAGAAGAGCTTGTTGTCGACACTCAGCACACGGGTGGAATCCGCCGACGAGGTGGGGTTGATATAGAACGCGTTGTTGTAGAACTCACGGCCGACGTCATTCGTGATGTTGTCCGTGTAATAGCGGTAGAACCTGGACACCTCGCCCATATGGCCGACAGTCAGCAGAGGGCCTTCGTCCAGTCTGCCGAACAGCAGTGAGTCGGCCAGCATCGCATATATCTCGTCCTCGGTCGGAGGCGGCATGGTGTCGATGACGGAGGCTCTCAGGAGGGAATCCTGCAGAGCCGCTGCAAGCGAGTCCTCGCGGGAAAGGACTACAGGAACGGAGACAGAGTCGGAGACCGCAGCCAACGCTGAATCGGGAGACGCACCCGGGACTGAAAGCGAGTCTGCGGACACCGCCTGCAGCGAATCGGAGGCCGCCGCGGCGGAATCGGCCTGCACCGGCTGTCTTGCCGCTGCTACCGCTGCATCGACCGCCGCCCGGTATGCCGCCATCCTGACTGCCGCCAGAGAGTCTACAGCCGCCGCCAGGGATGTGTCTGCCTCCATGGCCTTGCGCAGGCGCCTGGACTTTGACTCCAGGTGGATGTTGTAGGAGTGATCTATGAAAAATGTGTTGCGGGAGAGTTTGTTGTGCGCGTCCTGGAGATTGATGGCTATGGTCTTGCCGTCCACCGTCGTATCCCGGACCATATAGGAATCCTGAATGCCTCCGTTCTCCTCCCTGGAGATATTGTGGTGGATGAGCCCGATGTTGGCGATATAGTTACGTCCAAGGTAGTTGGAGGTAACCTCCAGGGAATTGTTGGCCGTAGCCTCCCTGTTGAGCATACCGCCTGTCTTCCAGCCCTGGAAGAGAACGGCCACGTTGAGCTCCGGTGTGATGTTCTGAGTATGGAGGAAACGGACGTTGGTCTCCTCCTTCTCCTTATACGCGAAAAGTGTTCCCCAGTAGGCCAGCTCGGTGTAAGGGGCCTTGACATTGAAGAACATGGCGTTCTCGGGAACATGCGAGTAGGTCAGATAAGGCGCGTATGCCTTGAACTGGTCGAACTCCCTGCGCTTGAAGAAATTGACATTCTGAGCCGCCGAGCCTATCGTTCCCAGGTATACCGCACCGACATCCTCCTTGTAGAAGGGGTACTCGGTATACCAGTCATTGAACGTGGTGTCCATGCGGGCAGGGCGGTATTCGTTGATATACGGGCCGGTATTCCATGACAGGATACGCTTGTAATACATGCTGTCGGGCACAAATGCCGTCTCCAGAATCCTGGGTTTGGACCAGCGGATGCTGTCCCGCCTGGCCTTGAGACTGTCACGTATATGCAGGATGCTGTCCCGCTCCTGCTGCCTGAGCAGACTGACGCTGTCCTTGTAGTCCATCTTTTCCTTTCTCAGGCTGTCCCGCTGCAGCTTTCTGAGCTGCCTTTCTGTAAGTACCTCGGACGTATCGGCACAGAGGGAGTCCGGGACAGAGAGGGAGTCCGGGACAGAAAGAGTATCCGTAACCGGAAGAGTATCAGCCAAGAAAGACGTATCCGCGGGCAAGAGGGTATCAGCACTGTAAAAGGCTGTGTCAGTCAGGGAGGATGTATCCTCAGGCGACAGAATACTGTCCTGTGCAGCCGCAGCCGTATCTTTATGGACAGCGGATGTATCCTGCGGCAGGACAGGAACTTGCAGAGAGTGAGGTCTGGACATGCCCCGTATAATAGACGCTCCGCACGGCAGCATCAGGATGATGAAGCATGCGCACAGAATATCCCTTAAGCTTTTTCTCTTGTCCATAAGAGTGCAAATATAGGGGAATTTTGTTTCCATCCTATTATTTTCCTAAATTTGCCTGCGCTATGGAAAGGATAAAATCGCTCTTCGAGAGGTATTCCGGAGTCACGGAATACCGCATCACCCCCCTTCCTGCCTCGGGAGGCAACAGGCAGTACTTCAGAATCTCCTGGAACGGAGGCAGCTGCATCGCCGCAGCCGGAAGCAGTCTCCGGGAAAACTACGCATTCCTCTACCTCGACCGTTATTTCTCCAGCCTCGGGCTGCCCGTACCCGAGGTCCTGGCCGTCAGCGAGGACAGCATGGTATATCTGCAGGAGGACCTTGGTGACACAACCCTCTTCGACGCGGTGTCCGAGGGACGCAGAAGCGGTTCCTATTCACCCGAAGAGAAGGCACTGCTACGGGCGGCGGTGGAGGCTCTGCCCGCTTTTCAATACGTCGGAGCCTCGGGACTGGATTTCTCCCAGTGCAGACCGGTTTCCTGCTTCGACCGCACCTCCGTGATGTTCGACCTCAACTATTTCAAATACTGCTTTCTCAAGCCCTCAGGCGTGGAATTCGACGAGATGGCCCTTGAGGAGGACTTCGGGCAGCTGTGCGACCGGCTCCTGACGTGCTGCACGGAAAATTTCCAGTACAGGGACTTCCAGGGGCGCAACATCATGCTCACCCCTTCGGGAGACATGCGGTTCATCGACTTCCAGGGAGGACGGATGGGGCCCGTACACTACGACCTGGCCTCCTTCGTATGGCAGGCCAGGGCACGCTATTCTCCTGAGCTCAAGGCTGAGCTGACGGAGACCTACCTCGAAGCGCAATCCCACTATGCCGTCGTGCGCCGGAAGGATTTCCTGACAGACCTGAGACAGTTCGTACTCTTCCGCACCCTCCAGGTGCTGGGCGCCTACGGGTTCCGGGGCATGTTCGAGAGGAGGCCGCACTTCCTTGAGAGCATACCCTATGCGATGGACAATCTGCAGGAGCTCTTCTCCTCCGGCACATTCCCCGAATATCCATGCCTTTGCCGGACGCTCGAGGAACTGATTCCAATCTACGGGCACAGGAAGCCGAGGACGGACGGGAAGCTGCTCGTGAGGATATTCAGCTTCTCGTACAGGAAGGGCATACCGGAGGACGAGGGCGGAAACGGCGGAGGCTACGTATTCGACTGCCGCGGAGTGCCCAATCCGGGGAGGCTGCCCGAATACCGCGGGCTGACCGGACTTGACGGCCCGGTAATAGAATATCTGCAGGCCTGCACCGAGACAGAGGCATTTGCACAGCACACGGCGGCCCTGGCCAAACAGCATATCGACAACTATCTGGAGCGGGGATTCACGGACCTGATGTTCAATTTCGGATGCACCGGAGGCAGGCACAGGTCCGTGTACTTCGCGGAGCGGCTGGCAGACTGCCTGGCAGAGACATACGGCAGCTCCTCCGACCGGATCGGCATCACCCTCGTACACCGCGAGCAGAACCTCGAAAGACAGGTACTATGACAGCTGACAGACCCGTAACGGCGATGATACTCGCGGCAGGACTGGGCACCCGGCTCAAGCCGCTTACCGACACCATGCCCAAGGCGCTGGTACCATATGAGGGAGTACCGATGATCCAGAGGCTGATGACCGGGCTGCGGAAGGCCGGATTTGTCCGCGCGGTGATCAACGTACACCACTTCGCGGACATGCTGGAGGACTTCGTCCGCTCCCATGACGGATTCGGGCTGGATGTGGCTTTCTCAGACGAGCGGGACCTGCTGCGGGACACAGGCGGCGGCATCCGTCACGCCGTCATGTCAGGGCTGCTCGGGGAAGAACCGGTGCTGGTACACAATGTGGACATCATCACTTCAGGGATAGACCTCCGCTCTTTCTGCCGGCAGGCTCTCCAAGGATCAGAGACCGCTCCGGCCACCGCATCGCTTCTCGTAAGCGGCCGTACCTCCTCCCGATATCTGCTGACTGACAGCGAAGGTATCCTCCGCGGCTGGACATATCCCGAAAAGGGACTGTTCAAAGGCATTGCCCCCGAAGCCGCTGCCGCCCTGCAGCCGTGCGCTTTCAGCGGCATCCACATTCTATCCACGGCCGCCCTGCAGCTGCTGCGTCCCTGGCCGGAGACATTTTCCATCATCGATTTCTATCTTTCCATCACTTCCGCCCATACGGTCCGATGCGTGAAAGCCCCGGCAGGTGCCGCCATTACCGACATCGGCAAGCTCACGCAGCTCCGCTGAACGGGCTTCCGGACTCAGCTTACCTTGATGGTTCGGTCGGGTGACACACGGGCTATGAAGAGTGAGGGAATGACCATAATGAGCAGCATCAGGACGAAGGCCGCCATGTTCACCGTAACAATATGCAGAAAGTTGAGCTCCACGGGCACGAAATTGACGAAATAATTCACGGGATTGAGCGTGATGGGCCTCAGCCATTTCTGCACGGCCAGCAGCAGGATGGCCGCGGCATTGCCCCACAGCATTCCCTTGAGGACTATCGAGCCGCCGCGGTAGATAAATACCTTACAGATATCCGCAGTCCTCATGCCCAGAGCCTTAAGCAGGCCTATCATGGATATGCGCTCAAATAGGATAATCAGCAGGCCGGATATCATGTTGAAACCTGCGACCGCCATCATCAGCACCATCACCACCAACACATTGAGATCCAGCAGAGCCAGCCAGTCGAAGAGCCCGGGATATATCTCGTCCACCCTCCTGACCGCCACCTGGTCATCCCCCTCCATGTCCTGCGTCATGATGATGTCGCCTATCCGGTCATATACCTGCATCCTGGTCCTGGCAGACGTCCTCCCGCCGTTCCCGTCAAGGGCTATCTCCATACAGGAAGACTCATGGTCCTCCCATCCGTTGAGCCGGCGTATCTGACGGATATCCACCACTGCAGTCCTCTCATCCAGATTCTCCAGCTGAATGTCATACAGACCGCTGACAGTCAGGCGCCGGGCGCGTACCTGGTCTCCTATGAAATACACCGTCATCCTCTCCCCCACTTTCAGGCCCAGCATCGTCGCCAGGCGCTTTGATATCAACACCTCATCGCTCATCCTCCGGCCCGAGAAATCCGGAAGGGCACCCTCGGTCATGAAGTCTGCGAAGAAATCCAGCGAATAGGTCGAGTCCACTCCTTTGAACATCACTCCATGCACGTCCTTGTCAGACTTAACCATACCTGGCTTGTAGGCGGTCTCGCTGACCGAACGGACTTCCGGTATTCTTTCTATCTCCGGCAGATAGGACAGCTCCGCGTCCAGAGGATAGACATCATTCATATAATCAGCGCCGGGGACGGTCAGCAGGATATCTCCGGTAAATCCGGCAGCCCTCTTTCCTATCTCGCTCTTGAAACCTTCTGAAATCGCTACAGCCATCAATATCACCCCTATACTGACGGCCACCGACGCGCAGGCGATTGCATTGCCGGTGGAACTCATCCCTCCGCCCTTGATTTTTTTGGCTATAAATAAATTTAAATTCATATATTTGCAGTCGCAAGACCTGCAAAGGTAAAAATTTTTCGCGGAAATAGCTCAGTTGGTAGAGCGTCGGCTTCCCAAGCCGAAGGTCGCGGGTTCGAACCCCGTTTTCCGCTCAAAGAAAGTTTCCAAGAACCACCGACTCCGAATATTTCGGTATTGTCCACAGGATTTCGTACCTTTGCCGCACTATGGCAGACAATTATCTCGAAAAAAGGTACGACGAATACCTGGAACGGAAGGCCGCATCCGAAAAAGCCAGGCGGGCCGCCTGGAAAAAGCAGCTGGACGCCTACCGGAAACGGCTGGCCGAAGAACGCAAGGTCCGCTGACGGACCTTGTCAGTCCTTCAGGCGGGCAAGCATAATCACATCATTGTCAGTATCCTTCAGATCTGCAAGGATAGCCCTCACCTGATCGGCAGCAGAGCCGGACAGCAGTCCCTGATCCAATGCCTGCTGTCCTGTTTCCCTGAACTCCTCAGCACTGAACTGCTGAATCATATAACCGTTCTGGAAAGAGCCCCCTCCTGCATCCACTCCCAGAAAATCATTCCGCATAACCAGTCCGTATCTCACTGACTCGCCGGACTTGAGATCCGTTATAACCATTGCCGTAGGCATAGAGACCCTGACATTGGGTATCGTCTCCTGCTCTTCCGTAAGATGGGACAGCACCTTGCCAGGAAGCAGCGTACTGCTGAGGGACATCCCGCTTTTGAGACTCCTCTCATCGTATGTAAACACAGGGCTCAGGACACCGTCAGACAGCACATACAGCGTATCCGGCATATCATGTCCTCCATATATATTGACATCCATGAGACCTTCCACATTGTATGCTGTGCGGATAAGACTGTTGGTCTGCTTCCTCGACCGTTCCCGGCCGTCCTTGGGGATATCCCAGACGATATTGCCCTCCATGTCCTGACACCAGGCTATAGAAGGATTGGAATCCTCCTCATACTCATACGGAATGGCCGCGACCGTAACTGTTCCCGCATCCGGATTGACTGAGAAGGTAGCCGACGCCGCACCGAATTCCTCCCTCACCTCATGTGCCAGAGGCACGTCCCCGATATATTTTCCGCTCAGGAGATCGTAGGTCTTGATGTGGTCCCCGGCGTTCATTATCCACACCTTGCCTCCTTTCTCGTCCACAAAGGTGCAATAGGAGCTGAGATACTCCCCTGGCCCGCGTCCGAGATGCCCCACATTGCAGATAAACCGGCCGGTATGCCGGTCAAAGACCCTGACCGGGGCTTTGTTTATTATGGAAATGGCCTCCACGTTCCTTACGATGTAATTGTCAGTAACTATTATGGAGCCGTAGGCAAATGCATCTACGGTATCGCTGTCCAGGGCGATGAACTCCGGCTGCACTGCCAGTTCCGAGACTGCCAGCGTATCATGGCCTTTCTTCATCCTGGAGTAATCGAATGTGACCAGATCGCCGACACCGGTCCTCCCGCAGGAGGAGAGAATGAGAGCAGTAGCGACGGCTGGGATGAGTATGCTAAGTCCTGTTTTCATGGCGTTGATGTATTTTATTTCGCTGATAACTAGAGTAATGGATGGGTTCCTAGCAGCGGCCGGTAGCCTTCGCGGATCAGACCGTCGAGCATCTGATAGAGCCCGCTCATCTGTCCCACATCAATCCTGCCTGCCTCTCTCCATCCCTCGATAACCGGCTCCGAGACATCGAAGACCCGGTCCTCGACCTCCAGAAGATGCTGCATGTAACCTCCGCCGGAAGGCCGCCACAGCAGCTCCCAGTTCATATAGCGGTCAGTGCCGTCGCCCTGATGATAGGAGTACACCCTGTCGGCCAGAGTCTGGGAAAAATCGCACAGGGGAGAGAGCTTCGTCGCCTCGTCCCGGGCCACTAACGCTGGCAGATACTTGTCCGCCCCCTTGACCCACAGCGGCATGGCCACGCCTGTCGGAGGATAGCCGAGGATGGTCCACATCACCGTCAGCTCCGGGTTCTCCCCGGGACGCACGCCCTGCACCACCGCCGAGCTGGTGGAACCGCGGCGGGAGATAAAGTCGTAGTCGATGAACCAGCCGTTGGTCCTGGGCTTGTTGAAATCCCCCGAGCGAAGGTCGATGCCCATGATCGGATTCTCGAAGCAGCGGGCCACGTCAGTCAGAATCCACTGCGGAGTGAACAGTCCCATACCTGAGGCCGGCATCAGCAGCCCCTCCTCGATGAGGTAGCGCACCTGTCCGAGCCCCTCGTTCACATCCCCGGTGAAGGAGAAATTGGTCCTGGCCACATAGCCGTGAGGCGCCACCGCCGGGTCATTGGCATCGTACACCACGTACTTGTAGTAGTCCACCTCCAGCATCTGGGCCCCGCCCTGAGCGTCTATAACTCCGAGACTGGCCTCAATCATGGAAGGCTTCGCCAGCGTATCCAGAAAATGATGGAAATCCTCCACCGTAGCGCATATCTCCAGGGCCCGGCGCATGATCCGCCCATTGGCAGCCCCGCGTTCCTCCCCCGGAGCCACGTCCACGAGGTTGAACGACTGAGTATTCATGATGGCGAAGCCGGCAGAATTGACCCCCATCCACACATCCGTCGGGTCGTCCTCCACGCTGTTGACGATAGCTATGAAGGAGTACTTCTCCCCCTTGAAGAACTTCACCGAATTCTGCAAATAGTCCGAGTCCCTGTGCTTCCACAGCAGCGGCCTCCCGTCCGGAGTCACCTTGCCGGAAATCACCACTGAGGAGCAGGCGGATGAAGGCACCGCCGTAAAAAGCAGAGCGGCCGCCGCCAAGAAGAATTTGCCTAGAGCTGTCATTTTTCCAAAGATTACAGTTTTTGCAGTCCAAATTTAAAAATAAAAAACGGATATTCCGTCATCACACCCGGAATATCCGCAACAATCGCTTTCGGTACAGACACCGCTACAGCATGGTCACCACCAGCAGCGAGGAGACCGAAATCACCGCCCACAGGGAGATACCGAGCAGGAAGGGCCTGAAGCCCACCTCCTTGACACTCTGCACAGAGAGGCCGCAGCCTATCAGGAAGAGGGTCGAACCCAGGGCATTCTTGGCAAATCCGGCGATACCGGCGGAGACTTTTTCAGGGATGCCGAGGCAGGTATTGGCCAGCATGGCACCGATGAAGAGGAAAATGAACCAAGGGATGGAGATCTTCTTGCCCTTCTTCTTGAAAATGAAGGTGGTGGCAATGGCCAGGGGAATAATCCAGAGGGCGCGGGTCAGTTTGACGGTAGTGGCTACTTTCAGCGCCTCCTCTCCGTAGGCGGCTCCTGCACCCACCACCGAGCTGGTATCATGTATGGCAATGGCAGCCCACGTTCCGAACTGCTCCTGGGAGAGTCCCGTGAGGTGGCCTATCGCGGGGAAAATCAGCAGGGCTACGGCATTAAGAACGAAGACCGTCACCATCGAGAGGGTGGTCTCGTTGTCATCGGCGTCTATGACGGGGGCCACGGCGGCTATCGCGCTGCCTCCGCAGATGGCGGTGCCGGAGGAGATCAGGTAGGAGTTGTTCCGAGAAAGTTTGAAGACCCGTCCGAGCAGGGTGCCGATGACCATCACGCCCACCACCGATACTATGGTAAAGAGCATGCCGTCCTTGCCGGACTCCACGGCCGAATAGAGGTTCATGCCGAAGCCGAGGCCTACGACGGAGGCCTGCAGCAGGTACTTCGATACTTTCTTGGTAAACACAGGGAAGGGTGAGCCGAGGGTGACGGCGAGGGCTATGCCGGCCAGCAGGGCTACGGCCGTAGGCAGGAAGAACGACGCTATGAACAGGGTCACGAAAAGTATCCGGGCGACCCACTGACGCACTGTGACGGTGCTTGATGCAGTTGCTGTTGCTGTAGTAGTTTTCATGCCGCAAAACTACACCATCCCCCGCAACCCACCACAACACACTTACTTATACGCTATAACCTTCCGTTATACCCCAGTCTCGCGGATGACGAAATCATGGAAGCGGGCATTGAGCCCGGAGAACTCGCCGGGACGGACGACGGTGGCGAACTCGCGGGGCATGTCTACGCCGTCGATGTCCACGATGCGGAGGGAGCCGTCGGCCAGCTCGCGGTGCAGGGCGATGACCGAGACGATGGCCAGGGTGTCGCTGCTGCGGACGAAGGACTTGATGGCCTCGGTGCTGCTGAGCTCGATGACCACATTGAGGTCCTCGACGCGGATACCGCGCCGGTTCAGCACCCTTTCGATGATCTCCCGCGTACCGGAGCCCTTCTCCCTCAGCACCAGCGGCAGCCCCCTCAGTTCCTGCGGCGTCACGGACTCCAACGTCCCGTACCTTCCCTGAGTCCCGGCCACCAGCACCAGCTCATCCGCCATCAGCGGCTCATAGTGCAGCCACGGCCGCCGCGAGGCATTCTCCACGAAACCGATGTCCACCGTCCCGTCGCGGAGCCATTGTTCCACATTCTCACTGTTGCCGGAGAGCATGGACACCTCCACCCCGCCCGAAAGTTCCATGAAAGAGGCCAGTACCTGAGGCAGCAGATACATGGCGATGGTGGTACTTGCCCCGATAGACAGCCTGCCCTGTGAAGTCTGGGAAAGCAGATCCATGTCGTAATCCATTTTCTGATAAGCGGAAAGCAGCCTCTCTGCGTGAGACAGCAGCAGCTCACCGGCCTTGGTGAGAGTCACTCCCGACGTGCCGCGGGAGAACAGAGGCATGCCGTACCGGGCCTCCAGCTCCCCGATATGACGGCTGACGGCAGGCTGGGTGATGTTCAGGACTGCAGCGCATTTTGAAAAACTCAACGTCCTCGCGGCGGTCACGAAGACCCTCAGACGGAACTCGTCCATGACACAGAGGCATCAGATGGTCCTGTGAACCTCGTGTCCCACGACATATATCGCGGAGAACGGTCTGGCCGGGCAGACGTACTCGCAGGCCCCGCAGCCGATGCACCTCTCGGTGTTGACCGCAGGCGCCATCAGGTTCTTCCCGTCATTGCCGTCCTCAAGGCCACCTCTATGACGGCGGTGTCCTTTCAGAGGTACCATCTGGATGGCTCCCGAAGGGCAGTGGCGGGCGCAGTTGCCGCACTCCTCGCCGTCCCGGAAAGGTATGCAGTTCCTCTTGAACCACACCGCATGACCGATCTGGGTCGAGGACTTCTCCGCCACGCCTACCGGGCGGATGGCACCGGCGGGGCAGACATCCGAGCACTTGGTGCACTCCGGACGGCAGTATCCCCGCTCATAGGACATCTCGGGCTGCATCAGCCGCATCAGGTCGGTGGCGGGACGCAGCACCCCGTTGGGGCAGACGGACACACAGAGCTGGCAGCCGGTGCAGTGCTGGGCGAAATGCTTCAGGCTCACGGCTCCGGGAGGCACCAGCGGAGTACCGCGGTCAGGTATCTCCTTATCTTCGATGACGGCCAGTCCACCGTCCACCTTCTTCTCCTGAGCCCCTACCGTCACAGCTGCGGCGGTCATCAGGGAGGCGGTCAGGAAGCCGCGGCGGGCAGTGTCGACCGTCTCCGCACTCCCGGCCTTGTCGGCCTTCGGAGCTGCCTTCGCGGCAGGTGCAGCGGCAGGTACGGACGCAGGGGATGCGGCCTTCCCGGGATGCACGTATGAGATGGCGTCCTTGGGACAGTTGCCGATGCAGTCCATGCAGGCCACGCAGCGGCTGTAGTCTATCTTATGATGCGCGATGTCTATGCACGAAGCCTTGCAGTTGCGCTCGCACTTGCGGCAGCTGACGCACTTGTCGGTATCTATCACCGGCTTGAGCCACGAGAAACGGGACAGGAAGCCGAGTACCGTGCCCACGGGGCATATATTGTTGCACCATGTACGTCCGTTCCTCCAGGCCAGCACAGCGATGAGCACCAGCATCACTGCTGCGATGATGAAGGTAGGCAGGCTCCTGAGCCATACGTCCGTCTCATAGAAAGCATAGCTGTCCGCACGCTCGGCTATGAGCGCAAACAGGTTGTTGATCCATCCGTACACCGGCGCGAAGAGATTCGACGCGATGCGTCCGAAGATGCTGTAGGGCTCCAGCAGGGCCACCACGGAACCCACACCGAGAATCAAGACGACTACGAAAAGCGCCAGCATAGCGTATCTCAGCCAGTTATGGGCCGGAGAATAGGTATAGCGGTTCTTCTTCTGTTTCTTCCCCAGCCAGGCCAGCAGGTCCTGCATCACTCCGAGCGGGCAGATGACAGAGCAGTACACCCTGCCGAAAATGAGCGTCAGCAGCACCAGGCCGATGATGACCCCGACATTGAGCGCCAGCACAGCGGGCATGAACTGGATCCTGGCCATCCACCCCAGCCAGGCATGGATGGTCCCGGTGAAATCCAGGAACAGGAGGGTGATACCTGCTAAGAAAATAAGCGCAAGTACGATACGGATTTTCCTCAACATAGTCTTACTCATAAATTTTCGCAAAAATAGGAAAAAAGTTCCTATCTTGCCGCACATTTTCACTTAGAGAACAATATGGCAGACGAGAAAATCATCTTTTCAATGAACGGTGTAGGCAAGGTCCTCCCGCACAACAACAAGGTAATACTCAAGGACATCTACCTTTCTTTCTTCTACGGGGCCAAGATCGGCATCATCGGTCTCAACGGCTCGGGTAAGTCCACCCTGATGAAGATCATCGCCGGGGTGGAGAAATCCTACCAGGGCGAGGTGGTATGGGCCCCCGGCTATACTGTGGGATATCTGGAGCAGGAGCCTCAGATGGACCCGGACAAGACCGTCATCGAGGTGGTAAGGGAAGGAGTGCAGGAGGTCGCCGACCTGCTGAAGGAATACGAGGAGATCAATATGAAGTTCGCCGAGCCCATGTCGGACGACGAGATGAACGCACTCATAGAGCGTCAGGGCGAGCTGACGGAGAAGATAGAGCACTGCGACGGCTGGGAGCTGGACTCCAAGCTCGAGAGGGCGATGGATGCCCTCCAGTGCCCTCCCTCAGAGGCTAAGGTCGCCACTCTCAGCGGAGGCGAGCGCCGCCGCGTGGCTCTGTGCCGCCTGCTGCTGCGCCAGCCGGACGTGCTGCTGCTCGACGAGCCGACCAACCATCTGGACACCGAGAGTATCCAGTGGCTGGAGGAGCATCTGCGCCAGTACAAGGGCACCGTCATCGCCGTCACCCACGACCGCTACTTCCTGGACAATGTGGCCGGCTGGATCCTCGAGCTGGACCGCGGCGAGGGCATCCCCTGGAAAGGCAACTATTCCTCCTGGCTGGAGCAGAAGAGCAAGCGCCTGGAGATGGAGGAGAAGCAGGAGAGCAAGCGCCGCAAGACCCTCGAGCGCGAGCTGGAGTGGGTACGCATGGCCCCGAAGGCCCGTCAGGCCAAGTCCAAGGCCCGTCTAGGCGCCTACGAGAAACTGGCCAGCCAGGACGGCAAGGCCAAAGAAGCGGCCCTCGAGATATACATCCCCAACGGTCCCCGTCTGGGCAACAAGGTCATAGAGTTCAACGACGTATCCAAGGCCTACGGTGACAAGCTCCTCTTCGAGCACCTGACCTTCTCCCTGCCTCCCGCCGGCATCGTCGGAGTCATCGGCCCCAACGGAGCGGGCAAGACCACCCTCTTCCGCCTTATCATGGGCATAGAGCAGCCCGACAGCGGCTCGATAACCGTAGGTGAGACCGTCAAACTCGCTTACGTGGACCAGCAGCACAAGAGCATTGACCCCGACAAGACCGTCTACCAGACCATATCGGAGAACTCCGAATTCATCCGCCTGGGCAACCGCGAGATCAACGCCCGCGCCTACGTCTCCCGCTTCAACTTCTCGGGAGCCGACCAGGAGAAACTCTGCGGCATCCTCTCAGGAGGTGAGCGCAACCGCCTCCACCTGGCCCTGACCCTCAAGGACGAGGGAAACGTGCTCCTGCTCGACGAGCCCACCAACGACGTGGACGTCAACACCATCCGCGCCCTGGAGGAAGGTATCGAGAACTTCGCCGGCTGCGCCGTGGTCATCTCCCACGACCGCTGGTTCCTGGACCGCATCGCGACCCACATCCTGGCCTTCGAGGGCGACTCCCAGGTATATTTCTTCGAGGGGTCCTACTCGGAATACGAGGAGAACCGCCGCAAGCGCCTCGGCACCGACGAGCCCAAGCGGTTCAAGTACAAGAAACTGATGGAATAAGTCAGAGTTTGAGGACATCTATGACCCTGTCCAGCAGCAGTCTGTGCAGCCTGGACAAGGGTCTGTCGCCGAAACGCCTGAGAGCGGTGGCATAGAGATAGAGTATGGTCTGGTCCTTGCCCATGATCCCTGTGTCCAGCCACGATGCCGCAGGGATGGGATCCGATATGCGGCCTTTCTGCCCCATATCCATGGAGAAGAGCGTCCTACCGTCCTCAAAATAAGCCACATAATAGCCCGGCTCCCTCGGAAAGACCGGATAGACCGGAAGACCGGCATAGGAAGCCAGTAGAAAATAGACCGCAGACAGCCCTACGACTCCCGCCTGACGCCTCTCCATGATATCGGGTATCAGGACGACATCCTCATATCCGTCCCTGTAACCGGAAGAGAGACGGAAGCCGCAGCGGTCGAAGACTATGTAGTTGAGCATCTCCACCTTCTCCACCGCCGTCATCGTATCGCGCAGCTCGGACACCAGGTCACAGGCCGGTCCGGCATAGCAGCTGCTGAACTCCTCCGGTGTCAGGGAGGGCATGAGGATGCGGGTAAGATAATACAGCCCGTCAGGTACGAAAAACGTATCTCCTGTCAGCATCAGGTCCAGAATCTGCCTGACACTGTATATCGATGACGTGTCCCTCAGGAACAGAGCCACATCCCGGCGGCCTTCCTGGGGCACGACCCGGTTCTGATGCCTGAAACAGTAGTCGAGAGCCGGCCACCCCAGAGTGAAGATGCGGTTGCGCACCAGCTCCTGGGTCACTTCGTCCCTGTCCTGCATCAGCTCCAGCAGGCTGTTCAGCTCACGGTGTCTCAGCCTGGTATCCGTCTTGTTCTTGTCCGGGCTCATCTCAGTTCCGACAGACGGTTCAGGCACAGCTCCACCAGGGAGCCCATGAGGGACTTATAGTCGGCGTCGGCATGCTTTACCGAGCGCTGCGCTATGCCGAGGCAGACAGTCGCGGCCTCATGCCCCAGCTTGCGGGCCAGGGAAGCGATGGCCGAACCCTCCATCTCGAAGTTGGTGAAGCGCAGGCCTTTGAAGCTGAAAGTCTCCAGCTTCTCCAGCAAGTCGGGCATCGCGAGCGGAAGACGCACCACACGGCACTGAGGACCGTAGAATCCGGAAGCCGATACCGTCATGCCAGGCACCGTGCAGTCCGAGAAAAGCTCCGTCAGCACGTCCCCGGCCTTCACGAAATAGGGAGTCGGCAGGTAAGGGCTCCAGTCCACATGGGCCAGGAAAGCCTCCTCCACATCCTTCATTACGACCTCGTCGCGGCCGCCGTACCAGTTGAGCAGGCCGTCAAAACCTGCGGAGACCCTGGAGAAAATATAGGATCCGAGCGGAATGTCTGGCTGTATGACACCGCACGTCCCGATCCTCAGAACGGTAAGACGGCGCTTTACGGGCCTGACCTCGCGGGTGGCGAAGTCTATGTTGGCCAGGGCATCCAGCTCATTCATGACTATGTCTATGTTGTCACAGCCTATACCGGTCGAGAGGACGGTCATGCGGACGCCCCTGTAGGAGCCGGTCACGCTCCGGAACTCCCTCGATGAGGACGAGCTTTCGATGTCGGACAGATACGGGCCCACAAGGTCCACACGGCCGGGGTCTCCGACCAGAATCACCTTGTCGGCCAGGGCCTCTGGACGGATATGAAGGTGGAACACCGAGCCGTCGCTGTTGATAATCAGTTCAGAATCTGCAATCTTTCCCATATTTGACAGTGTAATGTAGAGTTAACAGCTATCAAAGATACTGAAGATTTCCGATTTTTAGTATTTTTGCGTCCGCAAACCATTAGAAATTCACAGACGATGTTTTTCAGAATACAGACTCTCTTCCTGGCCATTGCCGCCGGACTCCTCATTTCCATGTTCTTCACCCCGATGATCCGCTTCGTCGGAGACGCCACGACCATACCCTTCGTAGCGATAGCCGCTTTCAAGGGCTTTACCCTCACTACGATATTCCAGATAGTGTGCGCGGTGCTGAGCGTCGTGACCCTCGTATCGTTCAAGAACCGCATCCGCCAGATCCGCCTGTGCAACCTCAACACCCTCATCCTCATCGGCTACCAGATCCTCATCGCAATCTACTTCTTCCAGCGGAACAATCCCGACAAGCCCCTCGGCCTCCTCCAGCAGACCCTCGGTGAGAGTCCCATCTTCACCATCCCCTGCATCTTCCCCATCTGCGCAGCCATCCTCACATTCATCGCCATGCGCTACGTTGCCCGCGACGAGGCCCTCGTCATGGCATCCACCCGCCTGCGCTCAGGCAAGCGGGGACACCGCCAGTAATTAATTATCATTATCCGCAAAAGCACACCTGCAGAATGGCCTGAGGGTGGTTAAGAAGGCTGCATAAAATCATTGCTGGCTAGAACGCTGTTGAACGGTAAGCAGGTGTACGGGCTCAAAATGCAATGTCTTCAATATCTGGATGTTTCAAATACAACGAGAGCTTTTCGAATACTTCGAGACTTCCGAAAAGTTCTCGTTACATTCTTATACTGCTGGTTATAGACGGCTTACATATTTGCCTCGTTACCGGACTTACCGCTTGGTTGCTGGTTTTCAAAAGGCACTGACAGCTTATCTGCTGAGGTTGTCCCTTACACAACGGAACTTCAACGGCTTTTCAGAATCTCCTTTCTGACCATTATTAGGATTGTTAGGATTGTACAATACCAGATTGGTATTTTCTGTTAAAAATCCCCAACGCTCATCCCTTACAGTGCCAGGTTGAGGAGAGTACAGTCCCGTACCGTTGAAAGAGAATGTCGTAGCGATACCGTAATTTCCAGTCCAATCTACAGGTGCACTGAACTCGGATGTCAGCGTACTCATCATGATCAGCATCTCGCGCTGATTGGGCACGCGCCATCCCTCGGGACAGGGATTCTCGTTCCGCATGAGCATGTCCCGCATCTCAAGCCACACCGGTCCATCATAAACAACTTCTTTCCGCACATCAAACTTGGCGTACGGACGGTTGTTCTGGCTGCGCTCATGGTCCAGGGGCAGATTGATTCCGTCGTCCGGGGCTGAACGCAATGCTCGGTCGTTGAGATAGCCGACATCTACTGTATAAAACCCGTCATCGTCGGTAACGCTCGCATAGTGAGCAGGAGACTCATCCATGTAAGCTATGTCTATTCCAAGATTGCGGACACATCTATAATCATACGCAGTAACTTTCCCGTCACCACTGACTGGACCCCAAGAGGCTCCCTCCTCAGCCCACAATATCCTATAACTGCCCCTATCCCGCATATTACTGCTTGTACTCGATACGACATGACTGTACTCCGAACCGTCCCCCTGATACAGCCACGCATCCTGAGACAGCGACGGCTGGCCGATAAACAGACCGCTGAGCTGGGCCTCGGAGGCCAGATACCAATATATCTCATCCTCATCTATCCGGTTATTGCCATCGAGGTCACGGTTGCGGGTAATGCACGCATGGAGCGCATCACGATAGTCCTCGTCAAGTCCTTCCGCGTTTTCTATACGCTGATCGATAGTCATGACTTTTGTCCATTCCAACTCGGATTGGTCTCTATTGTTAATCCAGAAATTCATGAAATTCCCACGGCCGTTGGATTTCGAATTTGTCCGACTGCCATGAATTGTAATATGATCAGGAATCTCGAGTCTCCCCGTCTCATTGACGACTTCCAGCCCCCAGGCATCGGCCGGTCCTGTATCCCCGGTGTCGTAAATCGTCTTTATCGACTTTTGGGACAAGGTTATGTAGGCATTGGTTATCGAAGTATTCTTGTCCAGACTGTAACTGATGTTGGTCATGGGAAGGATGTTGAGAGTACGGTCTCCTACATTGGTGTACTCCTTCCACAGCAAAAGTCTTCTGTCGGCATCTTGATTATTTCCAGCGACTTCATGGACAGACTTTCCGGGATGGATATAGTCTTCCTGACGCGGGTCGTAGATATAGGTGAACTCATCCACGAAGGCGGTGATGTAGACATGGTCCCCGTCGAATATTGTGGATTCAGGATCTTCCAACTCTTGCTTTAGATAATGGATAAGCTGGTTGATGTCCCTGAGGCACGCATCGTCATCCAAATAATTAATTAGACTTGGACTTGCATAATAATTCGTCCAGTCCGTCTCACTGAGTGATTTCTTAAACGTCAGCCCGTTCTCAAAATTATTCCCGTCATCTCCAGCGATATCGTTCTTTATTTCCTCCTCACTTCTCTGAACTCCATTCTCATAGAATTTCACTCCTCCGTCATAAGCCTGTATACCCGGGAATTTAACCATACTACTACCGTCGTTATCCGGGTCAAAGTGCCTGTTTATGGCAAACAGCACCCACTTATAGTCGTACGGTGCATTAATCTGTCCTGTTTCGGGATTATACTCTATGGTGCCTAAGGGTGTGACTGCGCTCCAGCCTGCTTCCTTCAGATTGTTCTTGTCCAGAGTCAGAAGCACACGTCCGTAATGAGCATCCATCTCCACCTTGCGGTTGGTAGAGATGACGAGGTCGCCCTCCACGCCGGGCCTCAGCTCATCCTGCTCGGTGACCTCGACCTCCATGTCGTTGATGCCCTTAATATTGACGTTGTATATGTAGCGGACATTGCGCCGGACATCGTAGTTGTTCACGGCATCTTCATCGTCAGGGTCATTGCCGGTCTCCCCGAGATGGATGATATAGGTCACGTCGCCGTCCACCTGTTCCTCCTGGCCGTTCTCATTTATCCGGCTGTATGACAGATTGCCGGTGATCTCGACGAAAGTGCCGTACTCAGGAGCATAGGTATAGGTTCTGCCTCCGCCGTGCACAGGCGTCTTGCCAGACACATTCTCATTGTCCCAGGCCTCCCGCAGGGCATACAGGGAAGACTTGTCTCCCTTATCCGCAGACGTAATCTCCTGCTTTGGATCCAGCCTGGTCTCCCTGAGATAGAATGCGAACTCGCCTCCTACCCTGTCGGTATACGTCGTGTCAAAGGTGTCGTAGGTCTCGTCCATCATACAGGAGTAATCATTATCTGCCACCGAGGCATCCCACGCCGAGGCATCGGTTCCTTCTCCTTTCTGTCTCTCAATCAGATAGGTAACATTAGGGACATTATGGACCCTGTATATCATGTCCTCGAATGCGACGTTCCTGGCCCCGGGGATATCCACCGTCACGCGGAAAGACACCTTGGCGTCGACTCTTCTGAGGCGGAGGGTCACGCCGATGCGTTCGACTGTCACGCCTCCATTATCATTATCTACTGCACTGAAACGTACATTCTTCTCGGTGGCCACCATCAGGAAGTTGCTTCTGAAAACATTCCCGTTGGTAACGAACTTAACTGTCATGTCCTGCAGCTGACTCTCCTCTGTCACGTTTTCAAGCTGCTTTTCCACAGTCTCATTATAATTGGCGACTGCATAAAACGTGAATTGACCCTTCAGACTTTGGGCATTACCGTTATAGCCCTCAAAGAATCCGGGTATGATGCCCATAGAAGCCCCTCCATCTTCTGAATTTTTTTCTGTATAGCTGATTATCTGAGCGTCATACCGGTCAGGTCTTTTTCCACCTCCGACATAATAGCTTTTACTGTGGACCAGACGACCATCCTCGTTAAAAAGCAGGACATACAGCCCTGTCACCCTGTTCTCCGCCAGCACGGACTGGCCGGCCTTGGTATACACATCGGCTCCGTCGACCATGAAGTCCATGGACAGGTCCGAAAGAGGCACCCGGTCCCCCCCTATCGCCAGTCTGTCCTCATCATAGCGGGCACATCCCGCACTCATCAGCAGCAGTGCCGCTCCCAGAATAATATGATGTATGTATCGTTTCATGTCCGTGCTTTTATTAATTGAAGTCAGGAACGTTGACCGTCACGGTCTCATCCCAGTCCACCACAGTGTAGGTAAAGGAACGGTCGGTGTCGTCGCCGAGGGGGCACCACACTCTGACTGAGGTGTTGCGTTCTATGGGGGGGAGGTATATCTGTTTTACTGTTTTGGTTTGTTCTTGCTGTATTGGATCACCTTTTCTTTCCCATTCCCAATAAAATCTAAAATTATATCGCACATCCCAAACCCCTTGCTTGCCAATTGTTTCTCTTCCCAATCCTCGATAATCTCCATCATGCTGCCACTGCGAATACTCTACTGACAACAGTGTCGATTTATCCACCTCCTCCTGGTCATGAGACTCTCCGGCCATATTCCCCCCGAAGGTATTGGGGAATATGTAGCAGGTCCATATGTGGACAAAATACTCGTCTGAGTAAAAATTGGAGGGAAGTTGATCCGGCTCATACGGAGGAAACATCTGACCGTTATAACTATGGATATAATCAAACGGTCCTGATTTATTTTCCTGCCACGAATTATTATTATCAGCGGTATGGTCTACCACCTCCTCATATATACCGGCTGACTCAACAGGAATCTTTAAAGACAAGTCATCAATTGAATAATATAAAAACAATGATGCTGGACGATAATTATCGGATGAAGGATTGTCATCTCCTATCCATCCTGTTTCTGTTGTTTGGTCCTCAGGCTCTGTATCCCCCAGCGTCCTGAACCACACCTCCACCTTCGAGACCGCACGCGTGAGATCGATGGGGATGCGGGTCATGCCGTCGACATCGAATGTCCTGTTTCCGCCGCCAGCACCGGGGAGGTTGGTCATGGGGGCATACCAGGGACCTGAACCTGATGCATTTCTGTCTCCGAGCTTCACCTTGCAAGCCTCCAGATCAGCAGGAGTCACATTTGTAGGAGGATTGACGGTACTGGTGCCGCTCCAGTTCACGACACCGTCGTTCTGATCCACCACCTTGAAGAACCCCGGCTCGGAATTGGCGATGACATAGAAGTCGATGGAGCCGCCCTTGGTGAGGGTCATGGGGAAGATGGTCTTGCCTGAGGCGGCGAGGCCGGACTCGTAGATGTAGCCGACGAGCTCGTTTCCTGAGAAGGCGAAGATGGCGATGTCGTTGATCTGCGGGTCGCTGTCTTCGGGGATGGCCCGGGTGGAGGAGCCGTCGAGGATGGTCACTACGGCGTTGTATTCGGGCATGAGGATCTCCTTGCGCTGGCAGGAGGTGGAAAGGAGAAACGAGGCAATGCACAGCACGAGAGCGCATGCGGGGAGCCTGCGTCCTGCCGCGGGTCTGCGGACTGAAAGCCGGAACCCGCCGATGTCGGTAAGTATCTTGCTGTCTTTTCTCATGTTGCGCACTACATTTAACAGTTTACGTTTACGGTATTACAGGATACACATCCTGCGCATGCCAGGGGACTACCTTGATGCTGGATGCGCCTGCGCCGCCGGGGGTACGTACTATCTTGAGACGGACGTGGGCCTCCTCCTCGTCCTCGGTGACTATCTCCAGCTCGGAGAGGATGGATGCCAGGCTGCGGGACCACATCTTCTCGCCGGTGTCTATCCGGTAGATGTCCAGCGAGCCGCAGTCGCTGTCCGCGAAGCGGGGCACGAGATAGGTGGTTATCAGCGAGCCGGTGCTGTCTACGCGCTCTAGCGAGGGGCGGTATGTGGTACGGGTGTCCGAGGGGGTGTTGTCCCAGCCTACGGAGGCGTGCATATCCGAGTGACGGAAGAATATCTCGCCGGTGTCGACCGCTGCCGATGCAGGTACTATCTCCGGATCGCCCAGGCCGTCAAATCCGATGAACTCGACGGTCATGGCCGTGTGGGCCGACGTGTACTCCACGGTGTCGCGCTGCAGCCTCAGGGTGAGAGGCAGGGAAAGGTCGACAGTCCCGTGGAAGAGACGCTCTATCGTCTCCGGCTGGGCCCCGGAACGGTGCTCGGGAGTGGAGAGCATCTGCTCGAGCAGGGCGGGGTCGACATGCGAGCCCTCTCCGTCATTGCCCCAGAAGACCAGTTTCCAGTCTCCGGGGGGCAGGGCGACTCTTACGCCCTGCAGTGTGTCGAGGGCACGGGCCGGAATCATGCTGCCTGAGTAGAATGATCCGTCGGCCCGGTAGGCCCACATCGACACGCTGTCCACCTTATCGGGGAATATATCCGTGATACCGTTGCCGTAGTAGAGGAAAGTCAGCTCTACGGACACGGGACAGTCATCGATGTTCTCCCTGATGCAGCCCCCCGCAAGCAGGAGACCGGCCAGGCAGAGAATCACCGCCAATCTGGATATATTCACCGGTAAGTGGGACATGGTCTGCGTTATTAATTGGTTGGTTATTATTCGAATACGGGATAAACGTCCTGCACTTTGAAAGGAACAACTTCAACTTCGACATAAATGTTATTGACATCGTTGTCCGAAGGTGCTGGATTGAGGTTAGTGGGATCGATCAACACGTCCTTCAGACGATAGATATAGCCCGGCTTAATCACAACATCTACACCGCCCTCATCAACGAACTTTATCACATTCGCGTAGGCCTTACCGTCTCCTATTGCGACAGGCCACTCGTACATTACATCTAACTGATCGTATATATCCTGACCTTCCTGAATTACCACTCCAGCCTGATTAGCGGCCGTATACTTCTTTATTGCAGTTATTGTGAAACCACTGTTCATATCATCATACCCGACTGCCTTATCAAACTGGAAATGCAGCTTGGGATCAACATCTCCAGGAGTTCCCACTTTAGAAACTTCATCTCCGTCAGTAACATTATAAGGGACAAAGAAGTGGAAAGGTAGAACCTTGGTGTTTGTCCCATTTTCAGCACCGCCATTGAACAACCAGCTATTATCCCCCTCTTCTGAGACATACCCAGGCTCATTGAACGGCTGATATCCGTTGTTAAAATTTGAATAAGCAAGAATATTATTCAGGTCTGCCTCACTTGCAAGGGAGGCCCATGCTCCTTGCTGTATAGGTGCAGTTGAATTCTCAAAGCCAGGTGTCGCAAAGAAATTGCCGTCCGCGTTCCACTGCTGGATAACGCTGGAAGCAGGGAAAAGATTCGTTGCACGGTACACATCGGACATATAGACTCCAACAAATTCGACATTGAAGTTTTCCCATGCAACAGAATAGTATGCCTCCCCATCACTGATAGTTCCCGGTTTTGCATTTACCTGTTCGATCTTTCCGTCCGCATATTTATAATAATTCTCTCCCTTAGTCTTAACTCCTACTTTCTCTATCTCTACGCGTGAAATCGCAGGACGGAGGTGAATATCAGCGTGAACGTAACTTCCGTTATCCTTTGCGTCTCCAATAGTGATAGTTCCGGCATTTTCATTTACATGATCTACGGGCGCCAGTGTTATATCTCCACCGGCGTAGGGCATAGCGTTCTGGGCTTCAGTCGGGCCAT
>DVGV01000010.1 GCA_018712545.1 Candidatus Coprenecus merdigallinarum
GATGCGGACCTTGGCCATGACGGGGATGCTGACTGCGTTCTGGATGCCGCGGATCATCTTCGGGTCGCTCATGCGGGATACTCCGCCGGCGGCACGGATGTCCGCGGGGATCCGCTCGAGAGCCATTACTGCGGCAGCACCCGCCTGTTCTGCGATTTTGGCCTGCTCGGGAGTGGTGACGTCCATGATGACGCCGCCTTTGAGCATCTGGGCCAGGTTCTTGTTCAACTCATATCTGTCGTTCATAATACCTTGGTAATTTTAGTTAATGATAGTGTTTTGTAATTATTAAAAATAATAATGCTAAGGTGGAAATTTAAAAGTCATTCTCCAAATTTAAATTCGACGTAAAGCTGGGTTGGTAACGGTAGGTAGGGACGCGGCGTGGAATTGTAAATAATTGAAATACAGTAAAATAAAAATACAACGAGTGCTTTTGGGAGATTTCCGAGCGGCCCAAAGATACTCGTTGTATTTGCAAGACTTTGTGTGTGAATAGTTTATGGTAAGGCGGTGCTCCCGTACTTACGGTTGGTAATCGAAAGACGGTATGAGCGGGTCGCCTAGCGGCCGCGAGCCGTTCATGACAGCCGTCGGAGCTATGCCCGAGGGTCGTGTGCGGGTGTGTCGCTGCCTACCCGCGGTCGTAGTGGGGCATCTCTTCGGGGATGACGATGGACAGCTCGATGATGCCGGCTATTGTCCTGCCGGAGGGGCCGTCCTGTGCATCGCGGGCGGTGTCGCCGGTCTCTTTGTACCACGGTGTCTGGTGGATGAGCTTGCGCTGGCCTTTCTTGCTGATGGTGTAAGAGTTCGTGACGCCTTCGGAGAGGATGCGGGCGATGATGCCCCGCGAGCGGTCATTGTGGCAGCCGAGCATGCACTTGCCCCGCATGTCGCCGTTCACTGCCACCGACCTCTCATTCTGGTACACGATCACGCACTCCGTATCGCAGACCGTCACCGCACATTCCACATATTTGAAAAAATCTTCCATATCTTTTTGATTGAATAACTCATTGTTTCATTGCTTACAAGCGATTTTCACGTTGCTTTTTAGTTGTGGCGTATCAATGTGACTGTCAGTTGGATGCGGTTTTGAGGCATATTTACGTGGAGCAAATAATCCGTGTTTTGCCGCAAATCTCGTGTATTTAAAAAGTTTTCGTTTGGGTAAATCTTTGACAGCGAGCCGGTTGGTGTATAACTAAAAAGCAACGTGAGAATAGGGGCGTTTTGGTTACAGGTGGTTACAGGTGCTCTTCCCAGAATTTGAACATGGACTGATACAGATGATAAGTAGTATTCTCCCGCTCCGAGATGCCGTGGGTGCGCATCGGATAGGAAAGCTGGTAGAACATCTTGTTCTGGCGGATGAGCTCGTTGACCAGCATCTCGCAGCACTGGTAGTGGACGTTGTCATCACCTGTGCCGTGAATCAGCAGCAGGTCGCCCTTAAGCCCTCCGGCGAAGTTGATGGCCGAGCCGTCATGGTAGCTCTGCGGATTGAGCGAGGGGATTCCGGAGTACCTTTCCTGATAGATGGTGTCGTACAGATAGAGGGAATACACTCCTGCCACTGCGATACCTGTGGAGTAGATAGAGGGGTACTTGAACATCAGGTGAGCCGTGGACGAGCCGCCGCCGCTCCAGCCCCAGATGCCGATACGGGCGGGGTCCATGAAGCTGTAGGTCTGCAGGAGCCGGGTGACTGCCGCGGCGTGGTCGGCGATGGGCAGGATGCCGATCTTGCCGTGTACGCATTTGCGCCACTCATGTCCTCTCGGTGTAGCCGTACCGCGGGGATCGACGCTCATCACGACATATCCCTGCTGGGCGAGGAACCGGCTCCAGAGGTCGCCTCCGCCCCAGGAGTTCTGCACGGTGGACTGCCAGGGCTCTCCGTAGATGTAGAAGATGACCGGATATTTCTGTGAAGGGTCGAAGCCGGCGGGCTTGATCATCCAGCCGTCGAGTACCACCTCGCCGATATCCACGCGAAAGAATTCCTTGGGGTTGAGCTCCAGGGCGGCGAACTTGGCGGCCAGTTCATGGTTGTCCTCCAGTACGCGGACTGTCTTGTGCCTGGGCAGGGTGACTATCTCGTAGACGGTAGGGGTCTCGCTGTTGCTGAAGGTGTGCATGGCATACTTGGCGTCCGGCGAGATGTTGTAGTAGTGGTGTCCGGCGGGGGCGTCTGCGGGGGTCAGGCGCTCTGGCTCCCCCTTGCCGTCCAGGCGGCTGCGGTAGAGGTAGCGGTCTATGGGACTGTCGGGGGTACCGATGTAGTAGACCCAGCCGCCCTCGGTGTCTATGCGTACGATGCTCTCGTAGTCGAAGTCCCCGTTGGTGATCAGGGTCATCCCGCTGCCGTCGCGGGATACGCGGTAGAGATGTCTCCAGCCGTCTCTTTCGCTGGTCCAGGTGAAATACTTGCCGTTCTCGAGCCATACGATGTCGTCATGCACGTCGAGGAAGGCCCCGTCGGTCTCGGTGAGCACGGGGGTGAGCTCCATCGTGCGGATATTGCCGTAGAAGACCCAGTCTGTGTTCTGGGCGCGGTTGAGCCTTTGGATCATCACCTCGTCCGAGCCGGGTACGAACTCCATGCGGGCCAGGTAGTGCTCTCTCGGGTCGCCCTCGAACTCGAACCAGCGGGTTGCGGGCTCCGCTGCATCCACGTCCACTACACCGATGCGGGCAGCTGAGTTGGTGGTGCCGGCCTTGGGATAGGGCAGGGGAATGACGGTGGAGTAGATTGAGTCGATGTTGTCTATCATGTAGAATGTGCCTGTGCCGCGGGTGTCGAACTGCCAGTAGGCTATGCTCCGGCTGTCAGGACTCCAGCGCCAGCCGTCCTGCTGGTGCAGCTCCTCCTCGTAGACCCAGTCGAACTGGCCGTTGATGATCTCGTCGTTGCCGTCGGAGGTCAGCTGGCGGACGTTGCCGTCGGCGAGGCTCTCTACGTAGAGGTTGTTCTTATACACGTAGGCGATCTTCGTTCCGTCGGGAGAGAACTTGGCGAACTGCATCCAGCAGGGCTCGAAACTCAGGAGGCCGAGCTGGCGGAGCTCACCCGAAGCGGGGGTGTAGAGCCAGTAGTTGCCTCTCTTGGCCGTCCTCCACACGCGCTGCGCGTCAGTGTAGATCATCAGCTGCGAGCCGTCGGGCGACCAGGTGTAGCCGTTGACGGTCAGGGGACGGTCCCATCCTTCGGGGATGAGGTCCGACGCTGCTACTGTGATTTTCTTTTCCCCGGTCCTGATGTCATTGAGGACTATGTTCTGTCCTCCGGTGGCCTCATCCCTCTCGATGGTGAGGAAGGAATGGCCGTCTTCAGCCCAGCGGAAGGCGCTGACACCCTTTGCGGAGTATTCGTAATTCTTGTATATGTCCTCGAGGGTCAGCTTCGTGTTCTGGGCTGACGCGGGAAGAGAGACTGCGGCGGTCATGAAGAGGGCCGCGGCAGTGGAAAGGATGGTGGAATGTCTCATCTCGGGAAAATATTAAATATTACTGTTTTTCAATCATCCTGTCGGAGATGCCGTAGGCCTCGACGATCCTGCCGGAGCCTTTCTCCTTGTACAGGTATCCGCGGTACATGCCGCTGCAGTTGAATGGCATGGCGATGTTGCCGTGACGGTCTACGGCGATGAGGCCTCCGTTGCCCTCCTCGCGGTTCAGCTCATTGAAAATGATGTGGTGGGCAGCGTCCTCTATGCTCTCGCCCAGGAACTTGCAGCGGGCGTTGAGGTTGAATGCCACGGAGTGGCGGATGAAGTACTCGCCGTGTCCGGTACAGGAGACGGCCACTCCCTCATTGTCCGCGTAGGTGCCTGCTCCGATGACGGGAGCATCCCCGATGCGGCCCCATTTCTTGCCGAACATGCCGCCGGTGCTGGTGCCTGCGGTCAGATTGCCCTCAGAGTCGAGGACCACGCAGCCCACCGTGCCGTTCTTCTTGGACTTGGCCTGGAACTCCTTGACCCATTTCATGGTCTTCGGGGTGGCAAAGTAGGAGTTGTCCTCCACCGTCTCAAGGCCCTGCTCCTGGGCGAAACGGTCCGCGCCGGTGCCGCTGAGCATCACATGGGGGGAGGCGGTCTTTACGGCGTATGCGGCGTCAATGGGGTGCTTAACGTGGCGCACTCCCGCCACCGCTCCGGCACTGAGGTCCCTGCCTTCCATGATGGCGGCGTCCAGCTCGAAGTAGCCCTCTGCGGAGATGGTCGCTCCGACTCCGGCATTGAACAGAGGATTGCTCTCGAAGTAGCGGATGACAGCCCTTACCGCTTCTGTGCCGTCGCCTCCGCCGTCAAGTACCTCCCTGCCTATGTTGAGGGCTGTGTCGAGGGCTGCATAGTAGCGTCCGGCGATGTCGGGGTCGTCGGCCTGGTCCCCCATCTCGCCGGCACCTCCGTGGACGACGATGACGTATTCCCTTTCAGATTCCGGTGCTGCGGTGCTTCCGCATCCTGCCGCCAGAAGTGCCGCGGCGGGGAGCAGCATGAGTAAGAAAAATTTTTTCATGGTCTTGTTCTAAATGTGCTGTATGACTGCAAATGTAGATAAAATTTTGTATCTTTACCACCTGATACAACCTATAAAACCTAATGCCATGTTTTCAAGAGAGACCTACATCGAAAGAAGGGCGAGGCTCGTGGCTGATATGAAATACCACGGCGAGTCCGGACTCCTTCTCTTTCTCGGCAACGATGAGGCCGGGATGAATTATGCAGACAACACATACCCATATCGCCAGGACTCCACATTCCTGTATTTCTTCGGTCTGGATTGCGCCGGACTGTCCGCGATAGTGGATATAGACGAGGGAGTATCCACGGTGTTCGGCGACGAGCTGACGGTTGACGACATCGTGTGGACGGGCAGCCGGCCCACTCTCCGCCAGCAGTGCGACAAGGCCGGAGTGGACCGCACCGAGCCGGTGGATAAGCTCAAGGACAGGGTCCAGAGGGCCATGAACAAAGGCCGTATGGTACATTTCCTGCCGCCATACAGACCAGAGCACGCGCTCAAGATATTCAGCCTGCTGGGACTTCCTGTGCAGGTCCAGACCGAGAATGTCTCGATTCCGTTCGTCAAGGCGGTGGTGAACATGCGCAACCACAAGTCTCCTGAGGAGATTGACCATATCGAGGAGGCGGTGGATATCTCCGTAGAGATGCATCAGGCCATGATGCGGATGGTACGTCCGGGCATATCGGAGGCGGAAGTGGCCTCGGCGGTGACCGAGATTGCCTTGAGGAAGGGAGCCGGCCTGTCATTCCCGGTCATAGCCACTGTGAACGGCCAGACGCTGCATAACCATTACCACGGCAACATCCTCCGGGAAGGCGACCTCTTCCTGCTCGATGCCGGTGCCGAGAACGGCATGCACTATGCCGGTGATCTATCATCCACCGCTCCTGTCAGCAGACGTTTCACGGATCAGCAGAAGATGATATACGATATGGCGCTGCACGCCCATACCGTCGCAGTGGATGCTCTGAGACCCGGTATTGCCTTCCGTGAGATTCATCTCAAGGTGGCCGAGACCATCGCCGCTGACCTCAAGAGCATCGGTCTGGTGACCGGAGATCCGGCCGAGGTGGCGCATGAGGGAGCCTACGCCATGTTCTTCCCCTGCGGTCTGGGCCATATGATGGGACTGGATGTACACGACATGGAGAACCTGGGCGAGGTATGGGTAGGATACGACGGTCATCCCAAGAGCGCTACCTTCGGTTTCAAGTCCCTGCGCCTGGCCCGTCCCCTGGAGCCCGGCTTCGTACTCACCATCGAGCCCGGTATCTATTTCATTCCCGAGCTGATAGACCTGTGGAGGAACCAGGGCAAGTTCAAGAATTTCCTCAATTATGACGAGATAGAGAAGTTCAAGGGCTTCGGCGGCCTGCGCAACGAGGAGGACTACCTCATCACTCCCGACGGCAAGCGCCGGCTCGGACATCTCTACAAGCCCATGACTGCCGACGAGGTGGAGGCAATGAAACAGTAATCCACTATAACACAGGACAATGATAGTTAAAATCTGCATAGGAAGCTCCTGCCACCTCAAAGGCTCCTACGACGTGGTCGAGGGCATGAAGGAAATGCTCCGCAAGTACGACGTGGAGGAGCTCATCGAACTTCAGGCCAGTTTCTGCTTCGGACAGTGCGCCGACGGAGTCGTAATGAGGGCCGAGGAGGCTCTCGACGGCTCCGCGGACGTGTTCGTCCGGGGAGTCAATAAGGACAATATCGAGGAAAAGTTCCTCACGGAAGTGTATTCCAGGCTCGGCCTGCCCCAGCCGTAACCCGGGGCCCGCTACAGACAATCCAGACTTATGAAAGAATATCTCGAATTTAAGAAAGCCCGGTGCAAGGACTGCTACAAATGTCTCAGGGAATGCCCGGTGAAAGCCATTGAGGTCAAGAACCATCAGGCTCAGATCATCAAGGAACGGTGTATCCTCTGCGGACGCTGTACCGTAGTCTGCCCTCAGAATGCCAAGATCGTCCACAGCGAGAAGGAGGAGGTGGACGCCCTCCTGCTTTCTGGGGACAATGTGGTGGCGAGCATTGCCCCGTCCTTCATATCCTCCTTCCGTCTTCAGAGCTTCGCCCAGATGGAGGCAGTGCTGCTCAAGCTCGGCTTCGCCTTTGCCGAGGAGACGGCCGTCGGAGCCAATGCCGTGACGAAGGAGTACGCCAGGTGCATTGCCACAGGAGAGTATAAGAATTTCATCACCTCCGCCTGTCCGGCCCTCTGCCGCCTCATCCAGGAGTACCATCCCGATGCCCTGAAGTACCTCGCACCGGTGGATTCCCCGATGATTGCCCATGCCAAGATGCTGAGGCAGAGGTTCCCCGGCTGCAAGGTTATTTTCATAGGACCCTGCATTGCCAAGAAGCGGGAGGCCCGTGAGAGCGGACTGATAGCCGGAGTGCTGACCTTCGAGGACCTGCGCCGGCTGATGGTCGAGAGGGGACTTACCTTCCCCCTGCCTGATGCTGTGGCCCTGGAGGGGGAGAAATACGGCTGCACCGGTATCTCAGGAGATGCTCCTGCCAACCGCAGCAAGTCCTATCCGGTCCGCCGGGGCATCATTCATGCGTTCGAGGCGCGTCCCCAGGGATACGACTATGTGGCAGTGGACGGTCCGCTGAACTGCGTCAATACGCTGGAGAATATCGAAAAGGTAAGCGGGGTGTTCTTCGAGATGAATATGTGTGAGAATGCCTGTGTCAGCGGTCCTTGCAGTCTGATAGGTGACGGTGAGGGAGTGAGGGCTACGGTCGATGTGAAACGGTATGTGCGGCATGAGTGCGAGGTGCTGCGGCCTGAGAAGGAGGGCGACCGCGAATACACCGTGGATATTTCCGCGGCATATCCCAGGATCGAGAACAGGAGCCTGATACCTGCCCCGGAGCAGATAGAGGAGATACTCCGCCGCACCGGCAAGTTCAAGCCCGAGGACGAACTCAACTGCGGCTCCTGCGGTTACCCTACCTGCCGCGAGAAGGCCTGGGCCGTGTTCAACGGCTATGCCGACATAGACATCTGCCTGCCCTACATGCGCGAGAGGGCCGAGTCCATGTCCTACGAGATCATTCACAACAGTCCCGAGGGCATCGTCGTCCTGGACAGCGACATGAATGTGGTGGACATCAATGCCAAGGCCCGCGAGCTCCTGGGCATCACCACCGTCAATGTCAAGGGTCTGCCGGCCGTCGACTTCTTCAATCCCACCGAGTTCCTCATCGCCCAGAACTCCGGAAAGCAGTACGTGCGCAAGAAGATGTACGTCTCCGAGACCCGGAGGCATATCGACCTGTCCATCAGCATCCTCAAGAGCAACCACGCCCTCTTCGGCATCCTCAAGGACATCACCGACGAGGTGCAGTACAGCGAGAAACTGGGCAAGATGCGCATGGAGACCCTGGCCACCACCGACGACGTGATCAAGAAGCAGATGCGCGTGGCCCAGGAGATCGCCTCGCTGCTGGGTGAGACCACGGCCGAGACCAAGGTGGCCCTGCTCAAGCTCAAGAAGACCCTCATGCAGGAAGAGGAGGAGAGGGGAAAGTCCGAGGGAAAAGCCTAATGCTCAGGAGGGACGCTTATGAAGGAACTGTTTATAGAATACGGATACGTCTCCCTGAACAAGTACGGGGAGGAGCTCTGCGGGGACAATGTCGAATGGGTGACCGTCGACGGCTACACCACCCTCGTGCTGGCCGACGGGCTGGGCAGCGGGGTGAAGGCCAACATCCTTTCCACTCTGTCCTCGAAGATACTCTGTACGATGGTCTCCAACAACATCCCCATCGAGGACTGCATCGAGACCATGATCCAGACCCTGCCGGTGTGCAAGGTGCGCGGGGTGGCCTATTCGACCTTCTCGGTCATACACGTGGATGCTTTCGGCAGGGGATATCTCTTCGAGTTCGACAATCCTCAGGCGATATATTATCACGACGGCCGCTGCATCGACTTCGACCGCAAGCCCCTGGAGGTGCTGGGCAAGAAGGTCTACCATTCGGAACTGTCGCTGTGCGACGGGGATGTGGTGATGGTCATGTCCGACGGCACGATACACGCCGGTATCGGGCGGGTGCTCAATTTCGGCTGGGACCGCCGCGAGATCATGGAGCATCTGGACCGCAATATCCAGCCGGAGATGTCCGCCCGCTGCGTGGCCTGGCTACTGGCCGCCGCCTGCAACGACCTGTACATGGACAAGCCCGGCGACGATACCACCGTGGCCGCGCTGAAGATGCGTGAGGCCCTGCACGTCAATCTCATGGTAGGCCCTCCGGTCAATAAGGAGAACGACGACTACTACGTGGGCAAGTTCATGGAGGGCGACAGCAAGAAGGTGGTCTGCGGAGGCACCAGCTCCCAGATCGTGGCCCGCTACCTGGGCAAGAAGGTGACTACGAGTCTTGACTTTCCGGATAAGGACATTCCGCCCATCGGGCACATCGACGGCATCGACCTTACGACCGAGGGCGTGATTACCCTGCGCCGCCTCCTCGAGCTGACCGAGAAGTATATCTCGCCCAATGACCTCACTCCAAAGATGTTCACAAAGCAGGACGGAGCCTCGCTCCTGGCAGAGATGCTGTTGGAGAAGGCAACCCACATCACCTTCTTCGTAGGTCAGGGAGTAAACAAGGCCCACGAGGGTCTGCCCATAGATACTACATTGAAACTCAAATTAATAGAACGCCTTGCCGCTAACCTCAAGGCTATCGGCAAGGTCGTCGAGATTCATTACGCCTGACAGTCCGGCCGGCTGTGTCGGGCTTGCGGTTTCTGCTTCTGGGCTGTTTTTCTCCGGATGTCAGATGGAGGCCGGGTCTGGAGTTATGGTGGTGTCGTTAAGCTGTGTGACGACTACTGATTTACGATTGAAAATACCGGCCTGACTTTCATATCCTACATTGAAGGTTGCTGTGCGGCTTTCTTCATTGTTAGGATTTTCCCATTCCTGGACGTATACAGTGGTGCCTTTCCATCCACTTGGTCCTCCTGTCGGAGAGAAAGAGAGCCAGTCAGTATCATTTTCTATCCACCAGTCGGTATCTGTATCTATGTTTATAATATAGGAGCCTCCCTGAGAAGGACTTTGTATATTATAGATGCTGAGATATAGGTGATTAATATGGCGGGTGACGTAATCCACTTCAGGTACTGAAATGTTGTCATCGTTGATCTGGCCTATGAGGACCTATACGGTGTCGGTACCGTCTGTGAAGTAGACACAGGCCAGGCGTACGTTCTTGCTGTCCTCATTGGCCCATGCGTCTGTGCCCACGGTTACTGTCGCGTTACTTGTGCCGGACTCGGGTGTTACGGTCAGCCATTCGGCGCAGTAGAGTGCCTTCCACGGTTTCCCCGAAGTCAGGTTGATATCGTAGGTGTCTCCGCTGCCGTCAGAATCATTTTCTTCATAGTGCTTGATATTGTGCTTAATATTCAAAATCGCGCAAGGTTACTCAATCTTGCGGAAACAGCAACAAAACAGTAACAACAAAGAAAATGTTAAATGATTATCCGCAAACTTACCCCTTACGCTTCATTGCATTGACTGGTATCCTTTAATCATTTTTAACGAATTTACTTCGGCGTGCATTCCGTTTTTCAACCACCTGAAAATCAGTAGCCTGCAAAAACAGTTGCACATTTGCTGGTTTTTAAAAGAGGGCAAATGTGCAGCATGCCTCATAACAATCTGATTTACAAGGCTGTTTCCCTCCATGCGCACCCCGAAGTAAATTCGTTGAGAAAAGGCCCTTACAGTAGCTCACCTTGTGTTACAGACACGACTCACAGTAACTCAACCCGTCCCGCTTTCCGAAGGTGCTGCGGACCTAGATTTTCTCGGGCAAATAACTATTTTATTAATGCGATGAGAGCCAGAGCGGTAGGTTTTGTGCCCTCTGCCGTAAGCCATTTGAGACGCTTTATGGCGGGCCTGGGTAATCGCAAAACGCAGATACTTAGTGATTTGCCTGTCTGGCTATCAGCCCTACATTATTTCGTTGAGAAAGGGACTGGCTGAAGACCTGCCGCAGTGTCCGGCAGCCACTCAACTTTCTTCAGAGGCGACAGCATTTGCTGCATTTGGAGCTGTTGTGGATGGATGCGTCCTTCCAACAGAACCTTTGCTGCGGTCCTCTGGCGACATGGCTTTTCCGTCCCTGTGCCTCAGCGGCAGTGATTCCCGCGATTTGCAGCCGTTGCGACATGGATTTTTTCTGTTCCCTCTCTGCGTGCCTTCTGGACGGCATAGCACTTCTGTTCACTTGCCACAACGGTAGCGAAAGCCGTGATTCGGTGCCGTTACGTAATCGCGTTAGACCCCTTCCCCTCATTCCACATTTTCCTTGCCTCACCTTCGGAAGGTGTGCAGAAGCGGCCTGCTTCGAGAGTGCTCTGTATCCGTGTTTTTCCTGTTGCCGCACCTTTCTCACCTTCGGAAGGTGTGCAGAATTCCCGTGTTTTCGCCTCACCGTCGGAAGGTGCGTGTAGACGGCCGTAGAACAAAGATGATAGATTTTAGACAGCGATGTTCGCGAAAGTGAAGTCAGGAAAACAGATGCGCGGCACTTGCCTACAGTCCGTAAGATGCACACCTTATGTAAACTGCTGTGAAATAGTAAGATGTATAAAATTGGGCCGAACAGACTGCGAGGCGGAACAGACTGTGAGGTGATGGTTGACGGATTCCGGTCTGATTCGCGAAGTGCGGTGTCTGTCGTGAGGTCGATTAATCAGGTTGATCAGGTTGCCTTAACCATGAATCATACTGTCTTACTTCGGGAATAATTCGGAGAGGGTGGAGGTGTAGAGGTTGCCGTAGCTGTCTGAGTTGTAGACGGTGACGTGGGAGCCGGGGGTGTGGTTGTAGAGCTGGTAGTAGAGGTCGGCCATGGTCCAGTCGGTGCGCTCGGAGACAGCCTGGCGGAAGGCGGCGGAGATGCGGTCGGAGAGGTAGACGTTCAGGTCGGGGTCGAAGTTCTCGGCCTTGGATGTCTCGTTGGGGTTGGCGGCGGTGTAGAGCAGGGCTCCGGGGATGCCCTCGCAGGCTTCGGCCACGCTGTCGGCGAAGCACGCTTCTATCAGGCACAGCAGCTTGCGGTATTTTCCGCCTGAGTGCATGCCCTCGACCACTGCCCGGAACCATGCCGGATCCTGCCAGTGGTCTCCGTATATCAGATAGCCTGGGCTGCCGTGCCCGCACCAGTACAGCCGCACATTGTCCGTGGAGTCCGAGTCCAGCTCCCGCGTGAGTATCTCCAGCAGTCTGTCCGGTGTCAGTGAGGAGAGACTGTAGTCCACCCCGATATCCTCTCCGTATAGGTTAGGCCCGTCGGCAGAGGTGCGGACGTTGCCGGGAAAGAGGTTCTCGCTGTGATATGCCAGGTTGTTCTCGAGGACGAGGGTGATGTCCTTGTCCGTGTAGCCCATGTCGAGGAGTATGCGGTACAGGTCCATTACGGCTGTCCATCCGCAGGACAACGGCGCGGTCGATGCGCTTGATCATCGAGCAGCACATATTGTCGGGGGCCAGGTCGGACTGGTCCATGTCCATGCCCACTACCATCCACGGACCGTTGTAGTCGCGCATGTATCTGTACATTCCCAGGGCAGTGCCTCCGGCGTAGGGGAAGAAGAAGTCGTAGCGGGCGGTCAGGTCCGGGCACATCCGGTACAGGCTGTCGGCCATGTAGAATCCGCTGTATCCGTCCGAAAGCTCGATGACGTCCACGCTGTCCGGATGTTCCGCATCGGCACCCAGGCAGAATGCCTCAGCCGCTGCCAGTGACTGAGGGTCGGAGAGGGTGGCGGCGATGACAGCGGGCGTGCGGTCCAGGGAGTCGGCCACGCATCCGGCCAGATAAGCGGCGGACATGGCTACTATCCCTATGGTATGCACCGGCAGGTCGTCGGCGAAATATTCCAGCATCATGATGTCCTTGCCCTCGGGCAGCGGAAATGCTCCGTCACTCATCAGTTCCCTTACCGTAACCTCGTAGTCGGAGGCTCCAAGGACGAAGAGGCTGCGGGTGCCTTCGGCCTGCGGTTCGCTGAGCCATTGTTTTACTGTGGGATAGATTTCCTCTGCGCTTCCGGGGCGGTAGTAGTACAGTCCGAAGTCGTACCGGTTGGCAGCTGCTGATATGCCGCCGAAGATGATGTCATTGTACCCCATGTCCCCTAAGCCTCCGGGAGAGATGGCCCAGTGCACCGTGACATCGTCCCGCACGGGATTGTCCGGTCCGGTCTTGGTACAGCCGGTCAGGATGGTCAGCAGGATGGCCGGGATTATGTATTTGATTGAGCGCATTTCTGAATGCAGAAATAAGAAAATTCATGAAAAGGCGGTAACGGTAAGTGCTGAAGCGGGTACATTCTGTAAACGCTCACTGATCAGTTATTTAGCAAAAGCAGGCGTTCTTCGCGGCCATGACGGAAGGGACTAAAAGAACTCGGCGTGTAAGCTTAGCTTTGATTGTCAGTTAGTTGTGAAAATGAAGTGCGTATCTGCTTACGGTTCCTTTGCCTCGGGAAAATATAGGGCGAGGCGGCGGGCCTGCGCTTCCGGGAGAATCTTGCTGTCGAGGATGGTCCGGAAGGTGAATTCCGCTTCGGGAAGGGTGCGGCGGAGGCGGTCAATGCCCTTGGCGGCGTAGGGGCCTATGTATGGGTGGGCGGCGAGGGAGTCCAGGGGCATGGAGTAGAGGTCGAGGGGACGGAGGGACTCCGGGGCGATGTAGAGCCGGTCGGCCAGTCGCCGGAGGCGGGCGGTGTCCATGCCGCGGATGTCCAGCAGCTGGGAGATGTCGGCGTAGAAGCCCAGGCGCTCGCGGTAGGCCAGGATCTGGCGGGCGTAGTAGGGGCCGATGCCGGGGAGGGCGTCCAGGGCGGCGCTGTCGGCGGAGTTGAGCTCGACGCGGTCCCAGCTCCAGCCGTCGTGGGAATATGAGCGGGTGGGACTGTAGCTGTTCCTGCTGTTCCGGGCGCTGTCGCTGCCCTGGATGCTGTCGGTGTGCGTGGAGATGCCGGCGGCGGATGCCGGGGTGGAGGCGGGCACGGTGGAGAATGTCCGTTCTGACAGATGGTTGTCTGAGGTGCCGCCTGTCTGTGCTGCAGTTTCGGAAGACGACCGGCTGCCGGAACGGGACGGAGGACCCTGGGCGGACGAACCGTCCCGGGCGGAAAGACCTTCCTGACCCGGAGTATTGTCCTGGATATTGTCCTGAGAGGCCTGCAGCTCTTCCTGCCGCTGCCCCTCCCGCATTGCCCTGCGGCTGTCTATCAGATATTTGCCGAAGAATACCGCCTGCGCCGCAAGTATCAGGCAGACCAGCACGACGACCCCGTTGGAGAAGAGTCTCTGTCCCTTACTCTTCTTCCTGCTCCTGCTGTCCATGTCTTCCCACATAGTCCTTCCCTTCAACGATCAGTACTATCTCGCCCTTGGGCGGGTTGTCGGTGTACCACGAGGCCAGCTCCGGGAGGGTACCGCGGCGGGTCTCCTCGTGCATCTTGCTGATCTCGCGTGAGACGGAGGCTTTCCGTTCCGCCCCGAAGTATCCGCACATCTGCGTAAGAGTCTTGACCAGGCGGTAGGGCGACTCGTAGAAGACCATCGTACGGCCCTCGGAAGCGAGCTGGGTCAGCCGGGTCTGGCGGCCCTTCTTTACCGGCAGGAAGCCCTCGAATACGAACCGGTCCAGCGGCAGTCCCGAGTCGACCAGGGCGGGTACGAAGGCTGTGGCCCCGGGCAGGGTGATGACCTCGATGCCTTCCTCGGCGCATGCCCGGGCGAGCATGAATCCGGGGTCGGAGATGCCCGGCGTGCCTGCGTCCGAGACCAGCGCGATGTCCATCCCGGAGAGTATCTTCTCGCAGACAGGACGTACCCGTGCGTGTTCGTTGAACTTGTGGTGGGCCTCGGTCGGCTTGGTGATGCCGTAGTGCTTGAGCAGCACCGAGGTGGTGCGGGTGTCCTCGGCCAGGATCAGGTCGACCTGCTTGAGAACCTCTACCGCCCTGAAAGTCATGTCCTCGAGATTGCCCACGGGGGTGGGCACGATGTAAAGCTTGCCTGCCATGGTAGTAAGTAGCGATAAAATGTTAATTTTGCAGTCCGGATGCCGGGACGTGAGCATCCGTATCAAATTCTCAAAGGACAAAAGTAAGAAAATGTTTTCAGAATACGCAAAAAAACCGGGCTGGATCGAAGTCATCTGCGGCTCGATGTTCTCGGGCAAGACCGAGGAGCTGATCCGCAGGCTCAAGCGGGCCAAGTTCGCCAACCAGCGGGTGGAGATATTCAAGCCCGGAATAGATACGCGCTACTCCGCGGAGGAGGTGGTCTCGCACGACGCCACCGCCATCATGTCGACTCCGGTCGAGTCCTCGGCCAGCATCCTGCTGCTGTCGGGGGACGTGGACGTGGTGGGCATAGACGAGGCCCAGTTCTTCGACGACGGGATAGTGGACGTGTGCCGGCAGCTGGCCTCGTCCGGAATCAGGGTGATAGCCGCCGGACTGGACATGGACTATCTCGGCAAGCCTTTCGGCCCTATGCCCGCCCTGATGGCCGTAGCAGAGTATGTGGACAAGGTGCATGCCATCTGCGTGCGCTGCGGCGACCCGGCCCTGCACTCCCACCGCCTGAGCGCCAGCGACCGGTTGGTGGAGCTCGGAGAGAAGGACATCTACGAGCCTCTCTGCCGCCACTGTTTCAATAAATGCATGGAGAATTCAGACTAACTCTGTTTTAATTCCGAATTTTCATTATTTTTGCATCCGTGACTACTCATACATTTGAATGGAAATATTTATAATACTTCTACTTATTCTACTCAACGGCCTCTTCTCCATGAGTGAGGTCGCTCTCATAAGCGCTAGAAAATCAAGTCTTACCGCAGATGCCAAAAAGGGCAGCCGGACAGCCAAAAACGTGCTCGGCCTGACGGAGAAGCCCAACAAGTTCCTCTCCACCGTCCAGATAGGCATCACCCTCATCGGTATCCTCACCGGTCTCTATTCCGGAGACTCGATAGCATACAAGTTCTCGGACATCCTCGAGGGCTGGGGGCTCACTGAGAGCGTGGCCCAGCCTGTAGCCCAGGTGACCATCGTCATCGTCGTGACCTACCTGACCATAGTCCTCGGCGAGCTGGTGCCCAAGCGTCTGGGCATGGGTTCTCCCGAGAACATCGCCAAGGTAGTGTCCGGCCCGATGCTGGTCCTCTCCTGGATCGCCACCCCTTTTGTGTGGATTCTGGACAAGAGCACATCGCTCTTCACCAAGGCCTTCCACGTGGAGGAGAAGGAGTCGAAGGTGACTGAGGAGGAGATCAAGTCGATGGTGGCCGAGGGCAAGGAGGACGGCGAGGTGCAGGATGTGGAGCAGGACATCGTGGAGAGAGTGTTCTCCCTGGGTGACAGGAGCATCGAGTCGATAATGACCAGCCGCAACGAGATCATCTGGATAGACAGGGAGATGACCCGCGAGGAGATCAACACCCTCGTCCAGGAGCACCTCTTCGAGGTCTATCCCGTGGGTGACGGCAGTCTCGACGAGATAGTCGGGGTGGTCTACCTCAAGGACCTCTTCGGCAAGCTGGACAAGGACAAATTCTCCCTCGACGACATCATCCGCCCCGTGCAGTACTTCCACGAGTACACCGATGTATATAAGGTACTCGAGCAGATGAAGAAGGCCCACGTAACCTACGGTCTGGTCTGCGACGAGTTCGGAGTATGCCAGGGCATAGTGACCTACAAGGATATCCTGGAGGGTCTGGTAGGCTCAATCGACGACGAGGAGGACGAGCCGGATATCATCGAGCGCAAGAGCGGCGGCTGGCTGGTGGACGGTCAGTGCCCCTTCTACGACTTTCTGGCCCACTTCGACATGGAGGATCTGGCGGCTGACAACGACTACAACACCGTCGGCGGTCTGATTCTCGAGATGCTCGAGCACATCCCCCAGTCCGGCGAGTATGTGGACTGGAACGGTTTCCGCCTCGAGGTGGTGGACATGGACGGCCCGAGGATAGACAAGGTGCTGGTCAACAAGCTTCAGCCCGCTCCCGAGGATGAGGCCCGGGACGAAGAGAAGGAAAAGGATAAAGACTAACGGTAAAAGCATAACGGACAATGAAAAAAGGAACCATTACAATGTTCGCAGCAATGTCCGCCGCAGCCCTTGCGCTGTCCGGCGGATATTCTGTTTCTGCACAGGACTACGACAAGTCGGGGTACTGCCCCATCACCAAGGGCATGACCCTGGAATACGTCAATTATGACGCCGACGGAGCCCGTACCGGCTCTTTTATATTGAAGGTATCTGCAGTCGAGGGCACTCTCTTGAAGGGTACTGTGACATTCGACCAGTATTTCTACGATGCCGACGGCAAGCCATTTTTCGATGACAATGGCGGCAATCTCCCCATGGAGGTCACCGTCGGAGGTCCTGAAGGCACCGTCTCCCGCATGAGCGACGTTGGCAAGGTGATGAAGGTCCAGGACATCATGTCCAAGGGCGATGCCAGCAGCGTCCCCGCCGGCATGAAGGTCGGAACCACGATTCCGGACGGATGCATCAAGGTGAAAATAGGCAAGATATCCGCAACCCTCTCCACTCAGAACCGTCAGGTGACGGAGCAGAAGAGCATCACAGTCCCTGCCGGGACATTCGACTGCTTCCTGATAAAGGAGGAGCAGGTGACCAAGACGGTGATGTCCAAGACCGAGCGCATAGAGACCTGGTACGCGGCCGGCATCGGCTGCATCAGGCAGGCGGTATATGACCGCAAGGGCCGTCTGGACCACACCCAGGAGCTGGTATCCATCAAGTTCGAATAGTATTTTCAAGACAATATGAACACGATAACCTGTAGGGACATAGTCAAGGTGTTCGGCACGTACACCGCCCTGAACCATGTCTCGATAGAAGTCCCCAAGGGGACTATCTTCGGTCTGCTCGGCCCCAACGGTGCCGGCAAGACCACCCTCATCCGCATTATGAACCAGATCACGGTGCCCAATTCCGGTATCGTGCTCTTTAACGGCAACCCTGTCGTCCCTGACGACGTCTACCGCATCGGCTACCTCCCCGAGGAGAGGGGCCTCTACAAGAAGATGAAGGTAGGGGAGCAGGCCATGTATCTGGCCCGTCTCAAGGGACTCAGCCGCCAGCAGGCCATGACCGAACTCAAGAAATGGTTCGTGAAGTTCGGCATCGAGAGCTGGTGGAACAAGAAGGTGGAGGAACTCTCCAAGGGTATGGCCCAGAAGGTGCAGTTCATCACTACCGTCCTCCACAGACCCGAGCTGCTGATTCTTGACGAGCCTTTCTCCGGCTTTGACCCGGTCAACGCCCAGCTTATCCGCGACGAGATCCTGCGCATGAGGGACGAGGGCACGACGGTCATCCTCTCGACCCACAACATGGCTTCGGTGGAGGAACTCTGTGACAATATTGCCCTGATCAACAAGTCCAACCTCGTGGTTACCGGCGGTGTGGAGCAGATCCGCCGCGAGCACGGCCGCAACCAGGTGGAGGTGCTCTACCGTCCTTCGGAGGCTTCAGTGGAACTGTCCGGCTCACAGGTGCTCTCCCTCGCCTTCGATGTGGAGCACAAGGACATCCGCAGGGCCGTCTACGACGTGGCCAAGGGTACGCCTTCGGCTCAGATACTCTCGGAACTGGCCGGCAGCGGCATCGACGTGGTGTCCTACCGCGAGCTGATACCGAGCATGAACGATATTTTCATCCAATTAGTAAAAGGGGAGGGCAAGTAATATGGACTTCAAGAAGATACAACTCGTACTGGGACGTGAGTTCTCTATCCGCGTCAAGAAAAAATCATTCATAATCACCACTATCGTCACGCCTATCCTGTTCGCGGCCCTGATGATCGTGCCCTCGCTGATAATGATGGCCGACTGGGACAAGGAAGTGAACAAGGTGATGGTGGTCGATGACTCCGGTGTCGTGGCCCAGGCCCTCGAGAGCGGGGCGACGATAGAGTATATTCTCCCCGACAACACTGACCTCGAGTTCATCAAGAACCATCTCGACAGCCTCGGAGTCTACGCCGTGATGTATGTCTCCCCTCTGGACACAGCCAACAACGTGACAGTGGACGCCTACGCCGCCAAGCAGATCAACGCCAAGGTGAGCGATGCGATAAAGGATGACGTAAACAGCATCATCGAGCGCTACAAGCTCCAGCAGTACAATATCGAGAACTTCGACCAGATACAGGCGGACCTCAGCCACGAGGTGGACCTGAACACCTACATCGTCAGCGAGGACGGCGAGGACCGTGAGTCGATACTCGGCATCAACATGGCCATCTCCTTCATCATGGGCTTCGTCATCTACATGTTCGTGACGATGTTCGGCAACATGGTCATGACCAGCGTCATCAACGAGAAATCCAACAGGATAGTCGAGGTCATCGTCTCCTCCGTCAAGCCCTTCGACCTGATGATAGGCAAGATCCTCGGCGTGGCGAGCGTGGCCCTCACCCAGTTCTTCATCTGGGTGATACTGACCCTGGCCATAGTCTTCGGCTTCCAGCTCGCCATGGGCCCCGAACTGATGGGTGACCCCGAGGCCATGGAGCAGATGACCCAGATGGCCGGCATGGGTACCGAGCAGATAACCGAGATGGCCCAGGCCTCCGACAGCGAGATGGCACAGGTATTCTCGGCCATCAAGGAGGTCAACTTCGGCCTCATCATCGGCTGCTTCCTGATTTACTTCGTGCTCGGCTACCTGCTGTACGCCTCCCTCTTCGCAGCTATCGGTTCCGCAGTGGACAACGAGGCCGACACCCAGCAGCTCGTCCTGCCCGTGACCATTCCCCTCATCATCGGTCTGCTGCTCATGCTCCAGGCCTTCCAGAACCCCGACAGCCAGCTGGCCTTCTGGGGCTCCATGATTCCCTTCACCTCCCCGATGGTGATGCTCGCCCGCGTACCCTTCGAGGGCTGCGTCCAGACCTGGGAGCTGCTGCTGTCCATCGGGCTGCTGCTGATTACCTTCCTGATAGCTGTGTTCTTCTCCGGAAAGGTCTACCGTATCGGTATTCTGATGCACGGTACGAAGTACTCCTGGAAGGACATCTGGAAATGGTTAAAATACTGATTCGGCGCGTCATAGCGGGCAAACTGCGGCGTTGTCTTCGGCGGACGGCTCAGTCATTTACGTCAAGTAAACTCCTTCACCGTCCTCCTCGACGCCTTGCATTTTACCCACTCTGACGCACCTCTGATGATGCTTTATTTAATTTGTGATGGTTTGCCTCTCTCCGGTATTTTCCGTTTTGGGATTAACTTTTGGAATGACGGCGTGTTTGACATTGTTTAAGAATTAGAATTTAATTTTTACGATTTTTACGATGAAGGATTGTAAGTTTTTATTTGTGGTTCCTGTGCTGCTTTTGGCGGGACAGCTGCTGAGTGCTCAGAACTTTGAGTACAAGTGGCAGAGGGTACACATGGACTCGACCTATGAGAGTTCGACGGTGTATCCGGTGGACAGCATCGTAGCGGAGCATGAGGAGCAGATGGGCCCTCTGATGAAGGTGGTCATCTACTCCAGTGCTGAGATAGAGGAGGCCCAGCCCGAGAGCGCCCTGACCAACCTGGTGGCCGACATGCTGATACACGCCGCGCAGCCTTATATCGACAACGATTATCCCACCATGTCCCTGACCAACATGGGCGGCATCCGCAGCAACTTCCCCAAGGGCGCGGTCCGCGTCTACGACATCTATTCCACCCTTCCGTTCAACAACTCGGTCGTAGTGGCCGTGATGAAGGGCAAGGATGTGCGGGAGATACTCGAGAACTTCGCTGAGCGTGAGCGCTTCGAGGCCCTCGGCGGAGTGCGTATACTGGTTGAGGACAAGGAGATAGAGAACTGCCTGATAGGAGGGCAGCCCTTGGAGGAGGACGGCCTGTATAACCTTGTGACCATCGATTTCCTGCTCGACGGCGGCGACCGCTTCCACATCGGCAGCGAGGCCGTCTCCATCAAGCGCACCGGCATAGTGATGCGGGACGCTGCAGTGGCCTATCTGGAGGAACTCTCCGAATCCGGAGTGGTGCTGGAGAACAAGACGGACGGACGCGTAATCATTGACGAGGACTAAAATCAGATGACTCAAGTTATGAAAATGATGAACAATATCATATCCGTGGCGGCCGCCCTTCTGCTCTTCGCTGCCGCACCCGCTCTCACTGCCCAGGATCTGGTGATCCTGCATACCAATGACACTCATTCCCAGATAGAGGAGGTCCGCACCGGCAAGGGCGCCGGCACAGGAGGAGTACACCGCCGCGCCGAGTATTTCCAGCAGGTGCTTTCCCAGTACGGCAAGGACCACGTGCTGATAGTCGATGCCGGGGACTACAACCAGGGCACACCGTACTTTACGGTCTTTGGCGGAGACCTCGAGATGGAGGTGATGAACGCCCTTGGCTATGAGGTCGTGGCCATCGGCAACCACGAGTACGACAACGGAGTGGACGAGCTTGCCCGCCGTCTGTCCAAGGCAGAGTTCCAGACTGTCTGCGCCAACTACGATTTCTCCGGAACGGCTTTGGAGGGTCTGGTTAAGCCTTACGTCATCGTGGAGAAGGCAGGTAAGAAGATAGGCATCTTCGGCCTGACTGTCCCTCTCCGGACCTTGGTCGCCAGGCAGAATCTGAAGGGTATCGTCTATATGGACGCTTTCGCCTCCGCTGACAAATGGGCCGACTACCTCAAGAATGTGGAGAAGTGCGACCTGGTCATCGCCCTGACCCACCTCGGTTACTCCGGCTATCCGGACCAGGCCAACGACGTCGCCCTTGCCAAGGACTCCGAGAACATCGACATCATCATCGGCGGCCACAGCCACACCTTCCTCAAGACCGACCGCGTCTACAAGAACCGCGTCGGCCGTGACGTCGTAGTCGTCCAGGCCGGAGCCCAGGGAGAATGGGTCGGTCGCTTCGACATCGACTTCAAGTAGCTGTCAGCCATCAAGTAGCCGTCCTCCTTCTCCCGGCCTTTCCCACCTTCGGAAGGTGTGCAGTTTTTCCGCGAAATCGTCCCACCTTCTGAAGGTGAGTATTCTCGCCATGTCCGCCACAGCGTCTGTAGCCGCGTTTTCCTTCCGCTCCGGCCTTTCGCACCTTCGGAAGGTGTGCAGTTTTCCCGCGAAATCGTCCCACCTTCGGAAGGTGAGTATTCTCGCCATGTCCGCCACAGCGTCTGTAGCCGCGTTTTCCTTCCGTTCCGGCCTTTCCCACCTTCGGAAGGTGTGCAGTTTTTCCGCGAAATCGTCCCACCTTCGGAAGGTGAGTTCGTTAAGGTGCCGGGAGAAGTGGTCTTTTGCCACTACCTTCTGGATTTCGTTATAAGCCGACAGGCTTAAGTGCAGCATTCCACCCCTTCGGAAGGAGTGAGCGGGCCTTTTCAGGAGCAGTGCCTGTTGTAGGCATTGTGGAGCCGTTCTCTTTGTGGTGAGGCCAATTAATACTTGATCCGGAAGTAGTCCAGTACCGATTTGTAGTTGTCCTGTGCTGACAGACATGTGTCAGTCAAGTACCCTGGAACGTGTGGCCATTCCCTGAGACCGCGGTAGTAGAACATCTTCAGGTCATCCGTGATGATGAACGGTACGATTCCGTAATTGAGGCACTCTTTGAACATGATAAGCCGTCCTACGCGTCCATTGCCGTCCTGAAACGGATGTATGGACTCGAAGCGTTGATGGAAGTCGAGTATGTCCTCAAATTTAATGTCGCGCTTTGCCTTATACTCTTTTAGCAATGAACGTATAGCCGCTCCGACTTTTTGGGGAGCAACTGTCTCCATCCCTCCGACCTCATTCGGCAGACGCTTATATTCACCGACGGCAAACCATGAATTTGGAGCATCGGAAGTACCTGATTTCAACAGTCGGTGCAACAGTTTGATCATGCTCTCAGAGAGAGGCTCGCAGGCATGGTCAATGATGAAGTCGATGCATCGGAAGTGGTTGGTAGTCCCGATTATATCATCAACATTGATCGCTCCGTCGGTAATGCCGATGGTGTTTGTCTCGAAGATGTACCGCGTCTGCTCTTTCGTAAGGCGGCTGCCTTCTATGTGGTTGGAGTTATAGGTCAGGTCTATCTGAGTTCTGTGGTAGATGCTGCCTTTGATTTTCCCGTTTTTCTGTTCGCGTAAAGCATTCAGGAGCGGGGAAATCCTCTTTCGGGCATTCTTTCTGGATGGCAACGGTGCCTCTGTCGGAATATTCCATGTCTTTCCGACTAAATATGCTCCGGGCAGTTTACCCTGAACGCAATAATTACGTACTGTCCGTTCTGCAATTCCGTGGGACGCGGCGTATTCTTTTACTGAGATGAAATCCATATCAATCGGCATAGAAACATTTATAACTGGACAAATATAGTAATTTTCTTGCCGATATCGGCAAGAAAAAACGGAAGGAGTGAGATGTTCAAAGCCGCTACTTGAAAGTGGCTACTTTGAACCCTTACTGTCCTTAGCGGGCTTGCCGGAAGTCTTGGACCCGTCGTAGAGGTAGCGCTTGATCTTGTGGGTGGCGGTCTTCTCGAACTCTTCTTCCTGGGGGTCTATCTCACTGATGCGTGAGAATTTGCTGACTTTCTGATTGACGTAGTCGAGGACTTCTTTCTTGAGGTTTTCGAGTTTCTCCTGTGTAGTGCGCTTGAGTTCGTCGGTCGACTCGAGGAAGGCCTTGAGCTTCTCGGAGTCGAAGTGGACGAGGGCAGTCAGGCGGCCTTTGCTGGAGGTTACGACAGATTCGGCGACCATCTCGTGGCTGTTGATGACGCTCTCGACTTCCTCGGGGTAGATGTTCTCGCCGCTGGGGCCGATGATGGTGGTGGAGGAGCGTCCCTTGATGTAGAGCCAGCCGTCTCGGTCGAGGCGGCCCAGGTCGCGGGTCTTGAACCAGCCGTCCTCGGTAAACGCTGCGGCTGTGGCCTCGGGGTTCTTGAAATAGCCGCGGGTGACATTGTCTCCCTTGACTGCAATCTCGCCGACTCCGGTCCTCGGGTCCTTGTCCAGCAGCCTGAGAGTCACGCCCTTGACTACCGGACCGGTGGAACCGAGCCGTACCATGTCGGGGGTGGCGGCGGCGATGAGGGGCGAGGTCTCGGTGAGGCCGTAGCCTATGGCGTAGGGGAAGCGGGCCTCCAGCAGGAAGCGCTCCACCTCCGGGTCGAGCCTTGCGCCGCCTATGCCGAAGAAGCGGATGCGGCCGCCGAATTTCTCGAAGAGCTGCTTCCCGGCCTTGCGGTGCATCATTTTCCTCAGGGGCGGTATCCTGTGCATGAATCGGAGCAGGGGTGTGGCGGTGAGCTTGGGCAGCACGGCGCTGCGGTATACCTTTTCTATAATAAGGGGTACGGACAATATCGTGGTGGGGCGCACCTTGGCAAGGGCGCTCATCAGGATCGAGGGGGTGGGGGCTTTCTCGATGTAGTTTACGCTGGCTCCGGCCTGCATCGGGAGTAGCAGGCACATGCTGCACTCGAGGGTGTGGGACAGGGGCAGCAGGGACAGCCACACGTCCCAGTCGAAGCTCGGGCGGACGTCCTCGGTGGACCAGAGGTTGGCGCAGAGGTTGCGGTGGCTGAGCATCACGCCCTTGGAGCTGCCGGTGGTGCCGGAGGTGTAGATTATGGCGGCCAGGTCGTCGGGCTGTATCTCCTCTTCGGAGGGCAGGGGGGCGGGCTCGGAGTCTATAGGCTCTCCCTTGATTATGGAAAAATCGTCGAGGCAGATGATCACGTCGAGGCGGTCGACGGCCTTCTGCAGGACCTTGTACTGGAGTTTGCGGGAGACGAAGAGGGCTTTGGCCTCGGAATGTTTGAGGATGTGCTTGATCTCGCTTTCGGAAAAATCGGGCAGCATCGGGACGCTGATGCCTCCGAAGGCGGCGGTGGCGAAGTAGGCTACGCCCCAGTTGGGCATGTTCTGGGAGAGCAGTCCCACGAGGGAGCCGCGGCCGATGCCGTAGCGGGCCAGGAGCTCCGCGATTTCGCGGGCCTTGGCGTGAAATTCCCCGTAGGTGTAGCCCGGCCCGTCTATGAAGTGCAGGAAGGGCTTGTCCTGATAGTGTGTAAAGGCGAATTCGAGCAGCGCCCGAAGCGACCGCTGATGTACGTTGTCCATGATGCTGTGATGTTAGTCCAGGTCGTCCCCGGTAGTGAATTTTTCAGGAAACTTTCCTACCACACCTTTATCTTTGTACCACTGTCTTATGCGTTTGAGGTCGGCGTCCACGTCGTCGGTGATGTGGAACTCTTCCTTGGCGCCGACGGTCTTGGTGCCCCAGTCGAAATAGCCGAGGAAGACCGGTACGCCGGTGGCCTTGGCTATCAGGTGGAAACCGCCCTTCCACCGCTTCACGGGCCGGCGCGTGCCCTCGGGGGCGATGGCCAGCTGGAAGTATTCGTCCTTCCCGAACTCCTCTATCATCTGACGGACCAGGTGCGCTCCGCCGCCGGTGGTGCGGTCCACGGGGATGCCGCCGAGATGCCGCAGGATGGGACCCAGGGGCCATTTGAAGAAGCCCTTCTTGATCATCACCTTGGCATTGCCCCCGACGGAGCGGTAGTAGAGCCAGGAGATGACAAAGTCCCAGATGGAGGTGTGTGGAGCTCCGAGTATGATGCACTTGGGGGCGGGGATGGCCTCGTCCATTCCTCTCCAACCCATCATGCTGAGTATGCGCTTGGCGGTCTTGGGACTGATGATTCTCATGTTATACGATCTCCAGGATTAGGTCGGAACGGAGGTTCTGACGGATGAATGACTGACGGTCCATGGTGTTCTTGCCCATGTAGAACTGGAGCAGGGGAGGGATGCTGTCGTCCGGGTCGAGACGGACCGGGTCGAGGCGCATCTCCTCGCCGATGAAGTCCTTGAACTCCTCGGGGGATATCTCGCCGAGGCCTTTGAAGCGGGTGATCTCGTGGCCCGCTCCGAGTTCCTTCATCGCGGCGGCCTTCTCCTCCTCGTTGTAGCAGTAGATGCTGCGCTTCTTGTTGCGCACGCGGAAGAGCGGGGTCTGCAGGATGTAGACGTGGCCCTGGCGGATGAGGTCGGGGTAGTACTTCAGGAAGAAGCTGACCATCAGCAGGCGGATGTGCATGCCGTCCACGTCGGCATCGGTGGCGATGATTATCTTGTTGTAGCGCAGGTTGTCCATGTCCTCCTCGACGTTGAGGGCGGCCTTGAGCAGGAGCATCTCCTCGTTCTCGCGGACCTCCTTCTCGCTCTTCTGTACGCAGTTGAGGGGCTTGCCGCGGAGGCTGAACACGGCCTGGGTGTTCACGTCGCGGATCTTGGTGATGGAGCCGCTGGCGGAGTCTCCCTCGGTGATGAATATCGAGGACTGCTCGGCCAGGGGATTGCGGGAGTCGGTATAGTGTACGCGGCAGTCGCGCAGCTTCTTGTTGCAGAGGCTGGCTTTCTTGACTTTCTCCTTGATGTTCTTCTGGATGCCGGAGATGGCCTTGCGCTCCTTCTCGGAGGCCTGGATCTTCTTGAGCATGATGGAGGCCGTCTCGGGATGCTTGTGCAGGTAGTTGTCCAGCTCCTCCTCCACGAAGTCTCCGATGAAGGAGCGGAGCGAGAGGCCCGGACGCACGTCCTTGGAGCTGAGCTTGGTCTTGGTCTGGTTGCCGAAGCCGGGCTCGTTGACGCGGATGCTGATGGCCCCGACTATCGACTGACGGATGTCGGCCGGCTCGAAGTCCTTCTTGAAATGCTCCTTGACGGTCTTGGCCACGGCCTCGCGGAAGGCGGCGAGATGGGTGCCGCCCTGGGTGGTGTTCTGACCGTTGACGAAGGAGGCAATGTTCTCTCCGTTGCTGTCCCCGTGGGTGATGACGCACTCGATGTCCTCGCCCTTGAGATGGATGGGCGGGTAGAGCGGCTCGGCGACCATGGTCTCGTTGACCAGGTCCAGGAGGCCGTTCTGGGAGTGGTATGTGGTGCCGTTGAGGCGGAGGGTCAGACCGGTGTTGAGGTAGGCGTAGTTGCGCACCATGGTCTGGATGAACTCCATGTTGTAGGAGTAGTTGTGGAAGACCTCGTCGTCGGCGATGAAGCTGACGAGGGTGCCGTTCTTCTCGGAGGAGCCTTCCCCGCTCTCGTCCTTTTCCAGTATACCTTTGGAATAGGTGGCGCTCCGCCATCTGCCGTCCCTCCATGCCGTCACCTGGAAATATACTGATGTGGCGTTGACCGCCTTTATACCTATGCCGTTGAGTCCTACGCTCTTCTTGAATACCCCGCTGTCGAACTTGCCGCCGGTCATCAGCTTGCTTGAGGCGTCGATCAGCTTCTCGAGGGGGATGCCGCGGCCGAAGTCGCGCACCGTCACCTGACGGCCCTCTACGGTGATGATAATCTCCTTGCCGAAGCCGGAGGCGTATTCGTCTATAGAGTTGTCTATCACTTCCTTGACCAGCACATACAGGCCGTCGTCAGGCATCGATCCGTCACCGGTGCTGCCTATGTACATGCCCGGGCGGGTGCGGATGTGGGTGTACCAGTCGAGGGTCTCTATCGCACTTTCATCGTAATTTCTTAATTCTTCGCTCATTATACAGTGAGCCCTTTTTAGGCTGAAATGCAAATTTATGAAGATTTTCTCGAAGAGTGGCTTCGAGGGGGGAAAAAAATGCTACTTTTGCGGAATAATGTACTAAAGCCAATTCAGATGAGATTCGGATTGAAAACAGCGGTGTGCAGCCTTGTTCTGCTTGCGGCCGCTTTCCAGAACGGGTTCTGTACCCGCAAGTTTGACCGGGGGCTGGGATTCAAGGACGCCCCGGTGTTCATGCCCAAGGGGCAGCTGATGTTCGGAGGCACCATATCCTATCAGGACTATAAGTTCTACGACTACAAGTTCCTCATCCTGGATGATATGAACATCAACGCGTATACTCTTTCGGCCACACCTTATATATATTATTCGTTCGCCAAGAACATGGCGGTGGGCGTGAAGTTCTCATATCAGAGGACACTTGGACGGGTAGACGAGACAGACTTCTCCCTCTCTCCTGACCTTACTTTCGGTGTCTCGAACTACTATATGCTTCAGCACACCTACTACGGCTCGTTGTCCTACCGTTACTATATCCCGCTCGGACGCAGCAAGGTATTCGGCCTCTTCAGCGACATATCCCTGAACTTCGGGGCCGGACAGGGCAAGACTCTGAGCGGTACAGGGGACAATATCACCGGGACCTATCAGGATATCCTGGATGTGGGCATCGACGTGATACCAGGAGTGGCAGTGTTCATTACCAACGAGATGTGTGTGGAGGCATCGGTGGGTATCCTCGGTCTGGAGTGGAAGCGCATATCCCAGACCACCAATCAGGTCTATGAGGGCAGCTATGAGACGGCCAAGGCCAATTTCAAGCTCAACCTGCTGTCAATCAACATAGGTGTCAATTTTGTGATTCCGGTGGGCAAGGACAAGCCTGCTTCCGGGTCTTCTAAATAATGCCGGAAATGTACAGGAAAATATCAGTAATATCAGTTACCTGCCTGCTGCTTGTCATGGCGGCGGGCTGCATCAAGAACGACATACCGTATCCCCGCAGGCTCGGTAAGATTACTGCATTCGAGGTCCAGGGCCAGATAGGGAAAGCTGTCGTAGACAGTGTCGCCAGGACAGTCTCTGTGGATGTGGCCGATACTGTGGACCTTGCCCTGGTCCGTCTGGTCCGCTTCGAGGTTTCGGACGGAACGGCGGTCAGCCCCTCGCCGGACTCTTTGGCGGTGCTGGACCTGACGGAGCCTTTTGAGTTTGTGCTCTCTACGTATCCGGGCCAGAACTATCTTTGGACGGTAACGGCAGAATATGCCGAGGAACAGGCTCCTGGAGTGGACGCATGGGCGACGGTGGCCTATGTCAAGGATGTGCTGCCGTCTGTCCAGGGCACACCAGGTATCAGATGGCGCAAGGCGGATTCGGATCAGTGGCAGGAGACGACGGATCTGAAGCTCAGCGGAGACAGTGCTTCGGTTGTCCTGAGGGGACTGACGCCGGCAACTGCATATGTCTACAGAATGTATGCCGCGGATAAGGAGGGACCGGAAGTAAGTTTCACGACCGAGGAGGCGAGGCAGATGCCGAATATGAGCTTCGATGAGTGGAATATTACGGGCGGAATAGTGTATCCCAATGCTGATCAGGGAGAAAATGCATGGTGGGACTCCGGTAACACCGGTGCGCGTCTGGGAGGCAAGGTCCCTACTTCTCAGGAAACGGAATTCCTGGCAGTGCCCGGCGAGGGCAAGAGCGCTGTGCGCATGGAGACTGTCAATGCCATAATCGCAATGGCTGGAGGCAATATCTTCTCAGGCAGCTTCGGCAGCATACAGGGACTCGGGGCCGAGGTCTTCTTCGGACGGCCTTTCGATACCCGTCCGCTGAGACTGACCGGATACTACAGCTATGAGCCTCAGGTGATAAATAATGTCAAAGCACCTCAGAACGTGCCTCTACCGTTTGACGCATCGACCATCATGGGGCGGATGGACCGCTGCTGTATTTTCGTCTATGTGACCGACTGGGACGGTCCGTTCCGGGTCAATACGACAGAGCACGTCTATCTGGATGTCAACGATCCCCATGTGATAGGCTATGGCCAGCTGGTGGACAGCGTAGGTACTGGCGGAGAATACCGTCAGTTTACAGTCGATATCAAATACCGCAGTCACCGCAAGCCGACCTACTGTGCTGTAGTGGCAGTTGCGAGCCAGTACGCCGATTTCTTTACCGGCGGTATCGGCAGCCTTATGTATGCGGACGAGTTCGCGTTTGAGTACGACGGCGAAGCGGTATGGGAGGAGGGTTACCGGTAGGGAAGGGCACCATATCCCTCTCCGAGGCCTCCCGCTTCGGACGCAATACGGCATTCAGCTTGATGCTCAAGCCGGTAGGCTCCAGGTGCAACCTGCGCTGCGGATATTGCTACTATCTGGACAAATCCTCGATATACGGCGGGCGTGAGCCCGTGATGAGCCCCGTCCTGCTGGAGCGGTGTATCAGGGATTTCTGCGAATCCTGCGATCTGCCCGAGCTGACGGTCGAATGGCACGGTGGCGAACCTCTGCTGGCCGGCATGGATTTCTTCCGCAGCGCCCTGGCATTTGAAAGGAAATATTCCAAAGGCCGTCCGGTGCACAACACCCTCCAGACCAATGGAACCTTGATAAATGCCGAGTGGGCCTCATTTTTCCATGACAATAATTTTCTTATCGGCCTTTCCCTGGACGGGCCGGAGGACATTCACGACCGTTTCCGGCATACTGTCTCCGGCGGAGGGACGTTCCGCTCCGTGATGCACGGGCTGGAGGCTCTGCACCGTGGAAGGGTTGAATTCAATACCCTCACGACCATCAGCAAGGCGGGGGAGGGCCGTGGAGCGGACGTCTATCGTTTTCTGAAATCCGTCGGCTCCCGCTATATGCAGATGATGCCCGTCTACGAGCATCTGACCGCACCGTCCTCCTCTGAGTCCGTGTCTTCGGGGCATATCGCGCCTCCGTCCGACACAGGTTCCGTCCTGGCCCCGTGGTCGGTGGAGCCGGAGGCATTCGGCCGTTATCTCTGCGATGTCTTCGATGTGTGGGTAAGGGGGGATGCGGGGCAATATTTTGTCCTGACCTTCGATGCGGCCCTTTCCTCCTGGTGCGGGGTGCAGCCCGGTATCTGTACGTTCTGCGAGAGCTGCGGCGGCAACCTGACGGTAGAGCACAACGGGGACATTTACCCCTGTGACCATTTTGTATATCCGCAGTGGAGGCTCGGCAATATACAGGATATCTCCCTGAGGGAGGCGGCGACTTCGGCTGAGCTGACCCGTTTCGGACTGGCAAAGCGCACCGACCTTCCGTCCAAGTGTCTCCGCTGTCCATGGCTGCGCGCCTGCCGCGGCGGCTGCCAGAAGCACCGCTTTGTCTCCGACTCGTCCGTTGAACTGCCTCTATGCCCCGGCTACAGCATTTTCTATGAGCACATAGCTCCTGCCATGGATAAAATGAAAGCCCTGCTCGAGGCGGGCAGGGCTCCATCTGAAATAGTTCTGTAGTGTATTCCTGTTATTCGCAGATGATGGCGACATTGTCTACTACCATGATGCTGCCTGAGGCTGCGCGGTACTGGTTGCCTTCCTTGCTGGCGGCGAAGATTACTGCCAGTTTGTAGGTCTTGGAAGGATCGTATTCCCTGGTGTATTCGAGGTCGAAATAGAACTGGGTGAAATCTTCCAGTCCGGCTGTCTCGAAGCTGCCTGTGGCGCAGATGCTCTCAGAGGAATAGATGTTCGAGCCGTCGAGGGTCTCGCTCCCGTCGCTCACCTCGTAGAGCACGGCGTTGACTGTTCCGAGGTCCTGATGGTCGATGATGCTGCCGTTCTCATCGTAGAAGTCCTCGCCGGGGGTGTACTTGAGCCAGCCGGTGACAGCCAGGGGCTTGTCCTCGAAGAGGATGCCGAACTGGGTGGTGGACATGGGATTCATCATTGCCGCCATGGCGTTGAATGTGCCGAGGAAGATGGTTCCCGAGGTCACTGCGGGGATTGTCTGTCCCATCATGTTTCCGTAGGAGGTATATACGGACTCGATAATGGCGCCCTTGCCTTCCACTCCTTCATCAGTGGGACGGACGGGGTACTCACCTTTGTATGAGGGGTGCCCGAACAGGGGGCCCATGTTTTTGATCAGGGCTACGGCGTCGTTGCAGGTGGCCCAGCCTTCGGGATTGAAAACATCGGAATACATATCTCCTTCCACCCAGTTCTCGAAATCATAGAAATAGGCGGCCCTGCCGTGTACCGATACGGTGTATTCGTTTACAGTGCCGTCTTCTGCGATCACTGTGTAGGTGACGGACTTGCCGTTGGACAGGTCAATGGGAGTCCCGGATGCGGGAGATATTGCGGCACCTGCGGATATCTCTATGGTGGGGACAAGAGCCGTGAGGTCGCCTCCGTCCTGCACTGTTACGGATACAGTGCGGTTTTCCTGATCGAGGGACGAGCTGTATACCGCAGCGTTGGCGGGATCTGAGCTGTCGAAGGTGAAGGATGTGATCAGGGCTTCGCTGCTCTCGTTTCCAGTGAGCTTCGTGCCGTCAAAGGTCACGACGACAGGAGTGCCCATGAAGTCGATGTTGATGCTGATGGAGATGGTGTTCCCCGAGAAATATCCTTCGACGGTGATGTGCTGCTCTCCTATCTCGTTGAGTGTGAGGTCCTGCTCTCCGGAGAAGGTGTAGTCGTACTCAGGAACGTCTGAGAGTGAGAGAGGGCAGCAGTCCACCCGGATGGTGCCCAGCTCTATGCCTTCGAAAGAGAAGTCCTCGAGCGTGAGGCTTATGGACTTGCCGTCTACATTGGCTACAGTGATGTTCTTGGGGATGTCCGAGCCTACGGGCACACCTCCGAGCAGGATGTCGAGATGGCCTTTGTATTCGCCGGCCAGCTGCTCGTCAACGGGAAATTCAGGCTCTTCGGGCTGGACGGGCTCGTCCTTGGACGCAGATGCCGTGTATGTCGTTGTAGTGACTTTGTCCTGTGCCGTGACGGTGTAGGTCACCGGTCCCTTGGAGAAATCCACTGCAGTCCCTGACGCAGGCGATACTGTGGCGTCCTCGGAGACAGAGACTGTGGGGATGAGAGCCGCGAGCTGAGCGTCGGAAGCATCGGAACTTACCGTGAATGTGATGCTGTTGCCCTGGATGACGGGCTGTGAGGTGACGATGCTGTTGGCCTCGACCGATGTGTCGAAGGTAAATGCCGTAATCTCAGCTTCGGCGGAGAGCTCTTCGGCGGGCTTGCAGGAGGCAAGGCCGAGGACGGTGGCTGTCATGAGAAACAGCAGTTTTAGTACAATTTGTTTTTTCATGATACTGAAAAATAATTAATAATTAAATAATTACACTGGGCTTTCAGGCCCGGTGGCAGGGGTTTTGATGATTTGAAAAACGCGCAAATATAGGAATTTTCTCTCCCGTAGAGATATTCCGTCGTGTTATGATGACGAAAAAGCCCCGCCGGAGAACCGGCAGGGCTGACTGAACTTGCAGGCATACAGCAGCTTATTCTGCAGCTTTGGTCCCTTCGAATTCAACGCCCAGCTCGCCCATTGTGCTTGCGATGCTGAAGTCAAGAATGAGCATATCGCCCTTGAGTGTGCCTTCCACCTTGACGGGGCTGTCTCCGATAGGAAGGGTGAGGTTCTGCTCTCCGGTGATTGAGTAAGTACCGTCTGTCTCTGACAATGAGGCGCTCATGACGATGTCGCCGATCTCAATGGTCATGCCGAATGCGGTGACTGACACGTCGTTCATGGCGATATCCACAGTCTCGTCAGAAGTCTTGGAGAGGATGATGTCCTGTTCCTGGTCGGTGACGATGGGCATGATCTGGATGACGTCTATCGTCCCGTTATAAGTGCCGGATACAAGGTCGGCGGGAGCATCGAGTTCTGCGGCAGCTGTGTATGTCGCTGTGGTTACTCCGTCCTGTGCCGTAACGGTGTAGGTTACCGGTCCCTTGGAGAAATCCACTGCAGATCCTGACGCAGGCGATACTGTGGCGCCCTCGGAGACAGTGACTGTGGGAACGAGAGCCGCGAGCTGGGCTTCGGAAGCATCGAAGCTTACCGTGAAGGTGATGCTGTTGCCCTGGATGGAGGGCTGTGAGGTGACGATGCTGTTGGCTCCGACCGACGTGTCGAAGGTAAATGCCGTGATCCCGGCTTCGGAAGAGAGCTCCTCGGCGGGCTTGCAGGATACCGCTCCTATGAGCGCGAGCATTGCTGTGAGAATGCTGTAGAAAGAAATCCTTTTCATCTGTGCAAAAATTTTTTATTGACTTTGACGGCAAAAATATTTTAAATGCCGTTTTCATGCAATTTAAACTTTTCCGTATTCTTCAAATTGAAGAATCATGAAGAAAACCATGTGCCCGAAGGGCGCATACTAATGAATGACGAAAATGAGAAGGCGCTGTCACGGTAAGCTGCCTAAGGGTATTTTGCAGATAACCATTAAATCTTTTTTAAGTATTGAAGTATTTTGCAGGACTTTTATTACTTTTGTAGATTAAA
>DVGV01000001.1 GCA_018712545.1 Candidatus Coprenecus merdigallinarum
TCCTCATCCTCTTCGTCATCATCCTCATCCTCTTCGTCATCATCCTCATCTTCGTCCTCATCATCATAGTCCTCATCGTCTTCATCCTCATCCTCATCATAATCATCGTCATCATCGTCATCATCTTCCACATCCCCGAAAAGAGTTCCGTTGTCGAGCTCATCCAGCAGCGACTGAGCATATTCGGAACCCATGGAGGCTCCTTTCTCCAGCAGCTCCCTGCATTTGTCCATATCCTCCTCTACGGGAACGCCCGCTCCGTACATAAAGCCCAGGAGTGCCCACGCCTCAGGCAGGTCGGCCTCTTCGGCAACTTTCAGGGCCAGGTCGTATGCCGCCTCCGGATCCTGCTCGATACCGCTGCCGGTGAACATTCTCTCGGCCATCCTGAAGCAGGCCTCGGGTACACCTGCGTCCGCAGCTTTGCGGAACCATCTGACAGCCTCCTCATCATCCGTGTCTTCTTCATTTTCGGGGAAGGCGTATTCCAGTCCTACCAGATAATGTGCCCATTCGTCGCCTTTTTCGGCGTATTTGAGCAGTTGCTTGAAACTCAAGCTGTCATAGTCTATGTCTTTCATAATCGGAAGGTTTATAGGGTTGTCTTTTCGGCGAAATATTTCCATAGGGAGCAGAGCATCGGGGCCTGGATGATCTTTCCCTCGCGCATGAGGTGCAGTACCTCATCCTCGTAGAGGAGGTGCACGGTGATGTCTTCAGTCGCCTCCAGCCGCTGGTCTCCTATTTTGTGGACTCCGGTGGCAATGAAGCTGTAGCAGAGGTTGGTACTGGTGCTGGGGTTGGGGGCAGCCACCATGTTGAGACGCCAGGAGCCTCCTCCGAAACCGGTCTCCTCCAGAAGCTCGCGGCGGGCAGCCTGTTCCGGTGTCTCGCCCGGCTCACAGACTCCTGCAGGGATCTCGTAGCCTACCTCGCCCCTGCCGTGGCGGTACTGCCGCTCGAAGACCATGCGTCCGTCCACGGTGATGGCGATGATGTTGATCCAGTCAGGGTATTCGAGAACGTAGTATTCCGGATTGATTACCCCGTTGGGAAGCCGCACTTTGTCGCGGCGGGCCGTGAGCCAGGGGCGGCGGATGAGGTATTCGCTCTCGAGGACAGTCCATTTCCCGATATCGTTGCCGGAAATATCCTCTTGCCCGGAGATGGCCCGGTTTTCTTTTGTCTCAGGTGTATCCATAATGTGTATTTCTGATTTCAGATATTCTGGACTGTAGCTTCTTTAAGCTCTCTGTTGAGATAACCGGAGTAGTCGGTGACTATCCGGTCGTAGTCCTCGTTGAAAAGAGGGGAGGATATGAGGAAATCGGCGGTGCTGCGGTTGCAGGCCGTAGGGATGTTGTAGAGGTTGGATATGCGGAGCAGGGCCTTGACATCCACGTCGTGGGGCTGCTGCTGCATGGGGTCCCAGAAGAATACTATCATGTCTATCTCCCCCTCTGCGATGAGGGCTCCGAGCTGCTGGTCGCCTCCGAGCGGACCGGATTTCAGTCTGGTGATGTCCAGGTTTTTATCTGCCGGGTCATCGGCTTCCAGGGCTTCCTGTACGAGACGGCCGGTGGTACCGGTGCAGATGAGACGGTATTTTTCCAGGGTGCCGCGGTTGAAACGGACCCACTCGATGAGGTCCCGCTTGCGGTTGTCGTGTGCCACGAGGGCGATGGTTCTGATTTTCATATTACAAAATTCGGTTATAAATTCAACTTATGGTGGAATAGTCTATGATCTCTCCGGAAGTCTGGCGCAGCCGGTCCAGTCCTGAGCGCAGCAGGGCGGAGGAAGGCTTTCCGAGCAGGGGATCGTCCGCGAGAATATCGGAGGCGGCTGCCCTGGCCTGATTGAGGATGGGGGAGTCCTTGCCCAGGTCGGCTATGCGCAGGTCGAAGGCCAGGCCGCTCTGTCGCGTACCTTCCATGTCTCCGGGACCGCGCATGCGGAGGTCGGCTTCGGCGAGTTCGAAGCCGTCGTTGGTGGAGCACATGAGCTCTATCCGTTTCCGGGAGTCTTCGCTGAGCTTGTAGCCGGTCATCAGCAGGCAGTATGACTTCTCTGCTCCGCGTCCTACCCGGCCTCTCAGCTGGTGCAGCTGGGACAGCCCGAATCTCTCGGCGCTTTCGATGACCATCACCGAAGCATTCGGCACGTCCACTCCGACCTCAATGACAGAGGTGGCCACGAGGATGTCCGCCTTGCCGTCTGCGAAGAGTTTCATGTCGAAGGCCTTGTCCTCGTTCTTCTGCTGGCCGTGTACCACTGCGGTGACGAATTCCGGAGCCTTGAAGTAGTCTACTACGGTGTTGTACCCCTGTTCCAGGTTCTGATAATCGAGTTTCTCGGATTCCTTGATCAGGGGGTAGACGATGAAGGCCTGCCGTCCCTTGCGTATCTCGCTCTTGATAAAATCGTACATCTTGAACCTCTGCCCCTCCGTCACGTGTATGGTCTGTACCGGCTTGCGGCCCGGAGGCAGCTCGTCGATGACCGATACGTCCAGGTCGCCGTAGAGGGTCATGGCCAGGGTCCGCGGGATGGGCGTGGCCGTCATCACCAGGATGTGGGGCGGCTCGGATGCCTTGAGCCTCAGCCGGGCCCGCTGGTCCACCCCGAAGCGGTGCTGCTCGTCGATGACCACGAAGCCGAGGCGGGAGAAGACCACATTGTCCTCGATGACTGCGTGGGTGCCGATCAGGATATTGATGCTGCCGTCCCGGAGCCCCGCGTCTATCTCCCTGCGCTCCTTGGCCTTAGTGCTGCCCGTGAGCAGGGCAACCCTTACGCTGGAGCCGGCGAGGTTCCGCTCGAAATTGCGCATGTGCTGCACTGCGAGCACCTCCGTGGGAGCCATGACACAGGCCTGATAGCCGTTGTCCACCGCGATGAGGGCCGTGAGCAGGGCCACCATTGTCTTGCCGCTGCCTACATCCCCCTGCAGGAGGCGGTTCATCTGCTTTCCGGAGACGGTGTCCCGCCGTATCTCCTTTATTACCCGTTTCTGCGCCCCTGTAAGCTCGTAGGGCAGCCGGCTGTAGCAGTAATTGAACGCCTCCCCCACCTTGTGGAAGAGGATTCCGGAGGCTCCGCTCATCCTCACATTTTTCTGCCGGAGGAGGGAGAGCTGGAGGAAGAAGAGCTCCTCGAACTTGAGGCGGTAGCGGGCGGCCTCGAGGCTCCGCATATCCTTGGGGAAATGGATGTTGGCGAGGGCAAATGCCAGGGAGGGCAGTTTCTGGGAGGAGAGGATCTCCTGGGGAAGGGTCTCCTGGACAGCCCCTGCAATCTTCTGCTGGAGGGTCTGCTGCAGGCGGGCGAATACCTTGATGGAAATGCCGTTGTTGCGGAGCTTGTCGGTGCTGGAGTATATGCCTATGAGGGTGGAGGGCCAGGAGGAGGCTCCGCTCTCTCCGACCGGGTCGAGCTCCGGATGGACCATGTTCCAGCCGCCGTTGAAGAGGGAGGGCTTCCCGAAGACGATGTACTCGCGGTTGGGGAAGATCTTGTCCTGGATCCATTTTACCCCCTTGAAGAAAACCAGGTCGATGGTGCCGCTGTCGTCCCTGAGGGTGGCTATCAGGCGGGAGGTCTTGCCCGTGCCGGCCGTGGATGTCCGTATTATCCTGCCCCTGAGCTGGATATAGGCCATCGACGAGTCTATCTCCGAGATGGAGTAGACCCGGCTGCGGTCTATATAGCGGTAGGGAAAGGTGTAGAGCATGTCCCGGAAAGTGCGGATGCCGAGCTCCTTGTCTAGAAGGGCGGCCCGCTTCTCTCCGATACCGGGAAGGTATTTTATGTCTCTGTCAAGAATATTGGACATGTGGACAAAGGTAGCGAAAAAGTGATTAAATTTGCACGCCCGTCACCAAGGCGGGCCACAAAATTTATAGCCATGAATAGGAAAATTATAGTAGGAATCACCCAGGGTGATACGAATGGAATAGGCTATGAGGTGATTATCAAGTCTTTGACAGATGCACGCCTCCTGGATCTCTGCATCCCGATCGTCTATGGCTCCTCGAGGGCATTCGGCTTCTATAAGAAGCAGCTCTCAGAAGTGGAGAATATCAATACCAACATCATCAATACCGCCAGGGACTTTCATCCCAAGCGGGTCAATATCATCAACTGCGTGCCGGACAATTTCCGCATTGATCCCGGACAGCCCTCGCCCGAGGGAGCCGAGGCCTCGTTAGTGTCCCTGCAGGCAGCTGTCAAGGACTTAGTGGCCGGAGACTTGGACGCTTTGGTCACGGCACCTCTGAATAAGAAGGACGTAGCCCTGCACATGCCCGGATTCATAGGGCATACCGAGTATCTGACCGAGCAGAGCGGAGGAAGCGACGGCATGATGTTCATGGTGTCGGACAAGATGAGGGTGGGAGTGGTGACCAACCACCTGCCTCTGTCCTCGGTGCCCGGAGCCCTGTCGGTGGAGAAGATTCTCGGTAAGATCCGCGTCATGGACCAGTCCCTGAGGAAGGATTTCGGTATCGTGCGGCCCAGGATAGCCGTGCTCGGACTCAATCCTCATTCCGGAGACGGCGGTCTGCTCGGACGCGCAGAGATAGACGTCATCAGTCCTGCCATCGAGGCTGCGGGCCGCGAGAACATCCTGGCATTCGGGCCCTACTCCCCGGACGGATTCTTCAGCACCCACCAGCAGTACAACTTCGACGCTGTCCTGGCCATGTACCACGACCAGGGACTCATACCATTCAAGGCCCTGGCTTTCGATACCGGAGTCAACTTCACTGCCGGTCTGCCGGTGGTGCGCACCGCTCCGGACCACGGAACCGCATACGAGCTGGCCGGTAAGAACGCGGCCAATCCCATGCCCATGAGGTCGGCCATCTACGAGGCCATCGACATAGTGCGCAACCGCTGGAACTATGAGGAGATGCGTGAGAATGTCCTGAAGATCCCTTCTCCCTCGGAGGGCGGTTCCAGGGGCGGAGTGAAGGGACCGGTCTAGCCTGGTGGGAAATGTGTGCTGAACGGAAACTGCTTCCTATTGAGATTTTCACCGACGGCTCGTCCCGGGGCAATCCCGGGCCGGGCGGTTACGGTGTCATCCTGCGCTGCGGGGAGCATTATAAGGAGCTCTCGGAGGGTTTTGCGCAGACTACCAACAACCGTATGGAACTTACAGCCGTCATAGTCGGCCTCGAGGCAGTCAAACGTCCCGATGCGGAAATCATCCTCTACAGCGACTCCAAGTACGTAGTCGACTCGGTCAATAAGGGCTGGGTCTTCGGCTGGGAACGCAAGAACTTCGAAAAGCGGCTCAATGCCGACCTCTGGATCCGTTTCCTGGCCGTCTACCGCCGGCACCGGGTCCGTTTTGTCTGGGTCAAGGGTCATGCGGACAATCCCATGAACAACCGTTGCGACCAGCTGGCCGTCGCGGCAGCCACTGCCGTTATAAATGAGAGCAGGGGCTGACCGTTTCAGATTTATTTCAACCTGGGCTGGAGATACATCAGGCAGGCCAGGCATGCCGCGGTGCAGATTATGCCTCCGATATAGCCTGTCGCCCCGACACCGGTACCGGAGCAGACAAAGCCTCCGATAAGGGCACCGCTTCCTATACCTACGTTGAATATGCCGGAGTAGATGGACATGGCTATGGATGTGCCTTCGGGGACATTGCGGATGACCTCCGACTGGAATACCATGCCGAAGAAGGTGTAGGAGATGCCCCATACGATGAACAGGACTATTACACTCTGGACGGACCATGCGGCAGGGCGCAGGAGGAAAAGACCGGCGCAGATGCCGATGACGGCCATGCGCATGAAGAGGCTGCGGTGGCGGTCATAGTACCTGGAAAATATGATGCTTCCGATGAGTCCCATGATGCCGAAAAGGGTCAGCAGCATGGTAATCGTTCCTTCCTTGAGGCCGGCGGTCTGAGCCATGAACGGCTCGATGTAGCTGTAAGCAGTAAAATGGGCTGTGACGAGGAGGACAGTGACCAGGTAAAGCGGAGGCAGGGCCGGTATTCTGAGCAGTGAGGGAAGCTGCTTTACTGAGAATGCCTTGCCGCCTTCAGTCCTGGGCAGCACCAGGCTCAGGAAAATAAGTACGGCGAATGAGATGAGGCCAATGATCAGGAAGGTGGTTCTCCATCCCGTAGCTATGCCGATGGCCCTGCCCATGGGAAGACCGACAATCATGGCAATGGACGAGCCGGCTACAATCATGCTCAGGGCAGCGGATTTGCGGCCTTCGGGGGCTATTTTGACGGCAAGTGGAGTTACGATCGACCAGAATATGGCGTGGGCGCAGGCGACCCCGATACGGGATGCCATCAGCATCCAGTAACCTGTGGATATGGCCGATAGGATATGGCTGGCTGCGAATAAGGTTACGATGCCGCACATCAGCCTCTTGCTTTCCACTCCGGAGACCAGTATCATCAGGGGGAGTGACGTAAGGGCCACCACCCAGGCGTAGATGGTAATCATAAGTCCGGCCCGGGACTCAGTTATGGCGAAGTCGGCCGCTATATCGCTAAGCAGCCCTATGGGAATGAATTCCGATGTGTTGAAAATGAAGGTGGAAAAGGTCAGAGCCAACAGCGGCAGCCACTCCCTCACCGCGTTCCTTCTGCTTATTGTGATATTCTGCATAGATGCCTCCTTTGAAAAAACGCGCAAATATAGCAACTTTACCGGTTAATCCTAATCCGGTACGCTATTGCCCCCTGAGGGTGATGCGGCATCCGTCGAGGCTGTCGACGATGGCGAGGCTCTGGATGTTGCAGCCCATCTGCAGTAGGCCAGAAAGTCATCGATGAAGATGCCGCTGGCCTCTGGTGACTATCTTGTTGTAGCTGACGTTTTCGAAGCGGCGGCTGAACTCGCTTGCTACCTCGTACATATCAGGTTGGGTTCGAGCTGGTGGTTGTGGAAGCTGTTCACCTTGAGGATCCCTCCGGGCAGGGACCGGCCGTCCTGGAGTATGCGGTCATCGAGCAGTTTCATGGGATGGTGTGTGATTAATTGTCGCGAATATACATTAATTTTGCGCTCTATGAAAGCCTATACGTATCTTGGACAAGGAAAGGCGGCCCTGCTCGACAAGCCGGAGCCGCAGCTGCAGGGACCGCGCGATGCCCTGGTGCGGGTGACCCTCGGGAGCATCTGCACGAGTGACCTGCATATTCTGCACGGAAGCGTACCCCGGGCCGTGCCGGGGATTACTCTCGGGCACGAGATGGTCGGGGTGGTGGAGGCCGTCGGCTCTGCCGTGGGCTCTGTCCGGCCCGGCGACCGGGTGGCGGTCAATGTGGAGACGTTCTGCGGCTCGTGCTTCTTCTGCCGCCACGGCTATGTGAACAACTGCAGCGACCCGCTCGGAGGCTGGGCACTCGGCTGCCGCATCGACGGCGGTCAGGCGGAGTACGTCCGGGTGCCGTACGCCGACCAGGGGCTGACCCGCATTCCGGACGGGGTGAGCGATGCTCAGGCGCTGTTTACCGGAGACCTGCTGGCTACCGGGTTCTGGGCTGCCCGCATTTCTGAAATCGTTCCTGAGGAGGACACCGTCCTGATTATCGGTGCCGGACCGACCGGTATATGCACCCTGCTGTGCGTGATGCTCCGCCGGCCCCGCCGCATCATTGTCTGTGAGAAATCCCCGGAGCGCAGGCGTTTTGTCCGGGAGCATTATCCTGAGGTGGTGGTGACCGACCCGGAGCACTGTTTGTGTACTGTTCTGGAATATAGTGCACATGGAGGTGCCGATACCGTTCTGGAGGTGGCCGGTACGGAGGAGACCTTCCGCATGGCCTGGGAATGTGCCCGTCCCAATGCCGTCGTGACCGTCGTCGCCATGTACGACCGTCCGCAGGTGCTGCCCCTGCCCGACATGTACGGCAAGAACCTGACGTTCAAGACCGGCGGCGTGGACGGCTGCGACTGCGCGGAAATCCTCCGCCTCATCGCCGACGGCCGTCTCGACGCCACACCGCTCATCACTCACCGCTTCCCGCTCAGCCGCATCGAGGAGGCCTACCGCCTCTTCGCCTCGCACGCCGACGGAGTCATCAAGGTCGCCGTCGAGCCGTAGCGCCGCAGCCCTGCCGCAGAAGCCTCTCTCACCGGTCCATCCCGGAATGCCCATCCGGAAGCCAGTATTCCTGTCTTCGGTTGACAGGAGAGTGCCGGGGAAAGTGCGGTTTTTCCACCACCTTCTCGAATTCGTTATGAGCGGACTGTCCTCAGAAGCACCTCTCGCCAGTATTCCTGATTCCGGTTGACTGGAAGGTGCCGGGGAAAGTGCCTTTTCTCCACCACCTTCTCGAATTCGTTATGAGCGGACCCGCCACGGAGGCACCTCTTGCCAGGCCTGCCCCGTATGCCCATCCGGAAGGTGCCGGGGAAAGTGCGGTTTTTCCACCACCTTCTCGAATTCGTTATGAGCGGACTGTCCTCAGAAGCACCTCTCGCCAGTA
>DVGV01000011.1 GCA_018712545.1 Candidatus Coprenecus merdigallinarum
AATATCATCTGCGGGAAGGCTCCATGCCTTATATCCAAATTGTTCAAATTCTTGATTGAACTTAGCGCATTCCTCTTTTTTATCGCTATCAAATAATGCACATATATTGCTGAATCCTAGACATTTTAATATATATGCAATGTTCTTGATATTTGAGGCTCCTCCTGCACCGAATCCAAATAGTGATATATGGTCCGATATTTCTAGTTTCTCTAACAATCGAGGTATAAGGACTACATCTTCCTGCCCTTCTGTAATGAGTACACCGTCCTCAGCAAAAAAACAAGCTCGGGCATCGTTCCCAAATATGTGTGGGTTGTAAATGTTGTTCAGAGATGATTTAAAATATTGACGACATGTTTCATCAATGTGCGATATTGTTGAACTCCCTTTTATTTCGTGAACTCTTGCAATTTGTCCATTGTTGATGATGGAATCAATAGAAATCATCATTGGAGGCGTTCCTGCGCATGGCCTCGAAGTAGCGTTCTGTTGCCTTCCGATTGCTTTCCTTTGCCTCTTCGGCGACTTCCCGCATGATCTGCTCCTCGACGTATGTGCAGTCGGGGCATGTGGGCATTCCGTAGATTTTGATCATGTGCGTGCTGTGTTGAATTCGATGTACAAAGTTAGTATTTCTTGCTTGAGATTTATTGAAATAATTTTGATTTTTCGTGGACATTAGTGATATAATTGCTACCTTTGCTACGGATAATATCTTATTTGTTAATTCGAATATTTTGAGATTATGGACAATATATTAGTAGTTGGCATATCGAATCCTAACGAAATTGCCCGTCAGATTGCGGCAAGGGTCAGGGAAAGGCGTCTGGAATTGGATTTGACCCAGGAAGGAATGGCCGCAAGGTCCGGGGTGAAATTTGCGACATACCGTCGGTTTGAGCAGACAGGGGAGATATCCTTGAAGGGTTTGCTGCAAATTGGATTTGCCTTGAATGCACTTTCAGATTTTGATGCTCTTTTTTCGCACAGGCAGTATCAGTCACTGAATGATGTCTTGAATGAGCAGAATGTTGTCCGTAAAAGAAGAGGAAAGAAAAATGAATAGCATTAAACAGGTAGAAGTGTTTTGTAACGGTAGGCCGGTAGGTCGTCTGGCTCTGACCAAAGAACGGTTGTGTGCGTTTGAGTACTCTGCCGACTGGCTGAGTTCCGGATTCTCAATATCTCCCTTTGAATTGCCATTGAGAAGCGGAGTTTTCATTGCAAAACCTCGTCCGTTTGAAGGTGGTTTCGGCGTTTTTGACGATTGTCTGCCGGATGGGTGGGGGTTGTTCATTCTCGACAGATATTTGCAGCAAAAAGGTGTTAATCCACGTACATTGACGTTATTGGACCGCCTTACGCTGGTTGGTTCGACGGGGCGCGGAGCTTTGGAGTTCCGTCCGGATTACAGCGTTGGACCGAGGCGGGATTATGCAGATTTTGAGAAACTGGCTTTGGAGGCCGAGCGGATCCTGGGCAGTGACAATTATACTGGTGAAGGCATCCGGGAATTTCAGGATCGCGGAGGCTCTCCGGGAGGAGCGCGACCTAAAATCTTCGTCCGCTACAACGATAAGGAGTGGCTGGTAAAGTTCCGTGCAAAGCGGGATCCGCAAAGTATCGGCATGGATGAATACCGTTACTCGCTTCTTGCTAAGCAATGCGGAATTGAAATGCCGGAAACGCGGCTGTTTGAAGATAAATATTTCGGAGTAGAACGCTTTGACAGAACGCCAAATGGGAAGTTGCATGTTGTCAGCATGGCCGGTCTTACCGGTGCTGATTATCGTTTGCCAAGTATAGATTATACGCATATTTTCCAAGTATGTGCTGCATTGACTCACAGTGTGGCCGAGATGTGGAAAGTATATCGCTTGATGGTGTTCAATTTCCTGATAGACAACAAGGATGACCATGCCAAGAACTTCTCTTTTATTTATCGCAATGACGACTGGCATTTTGCTCCGGCATACGATCTGTTGCCAAGTGACGGTATAAATGGATTCCGGACGACATCAATCAATGACAGTATAGAGCCGACTAAGAATGATCTTTTTGCTGTGGCGGTGAAGGCGGGATTGAATGAGAAGGAAGCTGTACGGATTTTTGATGAGATGAGGAAACTTGTTTAATTTTGCACAGCTTATAGAAACGACCATGAACTCAACCGCCAAAGACGCTCTCACCGCTAACCTCGCCTGTCTTGCAGCCTACCTGATTTTCGGGTTCAATATCGTGTGCTGCAAGAACATAGCCAATGACGGCCATGTGCCTCCGATGTCGCGGTTCCTGATGCGGTCTGCGGGGGCATTGTCAATTTTTCCCCGCATGCGCATCATCATGCGAAAGCTCTGCTTCATAGTGAGATCTGCCAAATACCTTACCGTGATGCTGCTGACAGCACTGTGGACCATGTCTGAACCGGCCGCGGCTTCCGCTCCTGACCGCATGGAGATATGGTTTGACCGGCCGGCCGCCCTGAAAGGGGCGCGGATATGGTCGGAGCCGCAGTCCGGGATGATGAACCCGGATCCGGAGTGGGAGTCCTCCACGCTGCCGATAGGAAATGGCTTTTTCGGGGCCAATATCGGCGGTGGGGTGGCTCTCGAGCGCATTACCCTCAATGAGAAATCGCTGTGGCGGGGCGGTCCGGGAGTTCCGGGCGGTGCTTCGTACTACTGGGACGTGAACCGGCAGTCTGCGGATGCTTTCCGCCGCATACGCAAGGCATTCGCCGAGGGTGACCTGACTGTGGCTGACTCTCTTACACGCCACTGTCTCAGGGGAACAGCCTCATACGAGACCGGGGAAGAGACTCCTTTCCGTTTCGGCTCGTTTACGACAATGGGGGAGCTGACGGTAGAGACGGATGCCGGCTCAGGGGATGTGTCGGATTATCGGAGAAGCCTTTCGTTAGACGACGCGGTGGTATCGGTCCATTTCAAGAGCGGAGGCGTGCGGTACGGCAGGGAGTATTTCGTCTCCTATCCCGACCGGGTGATGGTGATGAGGTTCCGCTCCGATACCCTTCAGCGGCTGAAATTGGCCTACACTCCGAATCCTGAGGCGGATGTCAGCATCAATGCGGCTGACGGCCCTTCCGTCCTGTACCGCGGAAGGCTGAGGAGCAATGGGATGAGGTTCGCGGTCCGTATTACGGCTCTGACCGTGGGCGGCCGGGCGACCGCTGCAGATGACGGCAGCATCAGCGTGTCGGAAAGCGGGGATGTGGTGTTCGTCATAGCGGCGGCTACGGATTACAGGATGAATTTTGATCCGGATTTCACGGACTCGGAAGCATACGTGGGGGAGGATCCGGCCACGGCGACCGGAAGGATGACGGCCTCTGCGGTGAAAAGGGGCTATGACTCTCTGTTGTCGCGGCATAAGGAGGACTACCGCTCCCTTTTCGGGAGGGTGAGGCTCAGTCTCGGGCCGGAGCCGGAGGAGGCTGGCGGAGATCCGGCGTCAATGCCGCTTCCCGAGCGCTTGGAACGCTACCGGAGGGGATGTCCCGACCCGGGATTGGAGGAGCTCTATTTCCAGTACGGACGCTACCTGCTCATAGCCTCGTCCCGCCCCGGGGCCATGCCGGCCAACCTGCAGGGGCTCTGGCACAACGGTGTGGACGGTCCCTGGCACGTAGATTACCACAACAACATCAATATCCAGATGAACTACTGGCCGGCCCTTGTCACCGGATTGGAGGAGTGCTGCCGGCCGCTGACGGACTATATCCGCACCCTCGAGAAACCGGGAGAGCGGGTCGCCTCGGATTTTTTCGGAGCCGACGGATGGACTGCCTCCATCTCGGGCAATATTTTCGGATTCGCCTCTCCTCTGAGCAGCACCGACATGAGCTGGAACCTCATCCCTGTAGCCGGCCCCTGGCTCGCTACGCATCTGTGGGAGTATTACCAGTTCACTCAGGACCGGAAATGGCTGAAGGAAACGGGCTATCCTCTTATCAAAGGCAGCGCTGAGTTCCTTGAGGACTATCTTTGGAAATCCCCAGACGGGACATATACGGCCTGTCCCTCCACCTCGCCTGAGCACGGGCCGGTGGACGTGGGCGTCACATTTGCACATGCCGTTGCCCGCGAGCTGCTGGAGGCCGCCGTTTCAGCCTCCGCCGAATTGGACCGCGATGCCGGCGAAAGAGAGCGCTGGACCGGCATTTTGGACAGTATCGCCCCGTACCGCATCGGAAGATACGGGCAGCTCATGGAATGGAGCAGGGACATCGATGACCCCGGGGACCGTCACCGCCATGTCAATCACCTGTTCGGCCTGCATCCCGGACATACCGTCTCGCCCGTGACGACTCCCGCGCTGGCGGAGGCCTGCCGGGTGACCCTCGAGCACCGCGGGGACCTCGCTACGGGCTGGAGCATGGCCTGGAAGCTGAACCAATGGGCGAGGCTGCACGACGGAGACCGGGCCTACAGGCTCCTGAGGAACCTTCTGAGCGAGGGGACGACGGACAATCTCTGGTGCATTCACCCTCCATTCCAGATTGACGGCAATTTCGGAGGCTGCGCCGGCATCGCCGAGATGCTGCTGCAGAGCCAGATGGGCTTCATTCACCTGTTGCCTGCCCTGCCTGAGGCCTGGAGCTCCGGAGCGGTGGAAGGACTCAGGGCAAGGGGTGGTTTCATCCTGTCTTTCAGGTGGAAGGACGGTGCCATTACAGAGTGCTGCGTATATTCTGCCTCGGGAAAGCCCTGCCGGATATTGTACCGGGGTCAATATCTCGACCTTCCGGCCGAAAAGGGGAGGACCTTCCGGCTCATTCCGTCCGATGACGGTATTTCATTGAAAATAAGTAACAAATGACGATATGAAAGAATTTGCCACTATCCTGCTCGGCGCCATGCTGCTGTCCGCATGCGCCACTCCCGCGACCCGGGAGGAGGGTGACAGCATTCCCTACAGCAACACTATCCTGATAGATTCGTCCGACAGTCAGGAGGACATCATCGCGAAGGCGGCGCATGTGGTGCCTTCACCCAATCAGCTCGCGGCGCTGCGCAACGAGTTCATCGCATTCGTGCATTTCGGCCCGAACACGTTCACGGGCAGGGAGTGGGGAAGCGGCATGGAATCTCCGTCGGTATTTGCTCTCGAGGAACTGGATACAGACCAGTGGTGCAGGGCAATGAAGGCGGCGGGGATGAAGATGGTGCTGCTGACCGTGAAGCATCACGACGGTTTCGTGCTGTGGCAGAGCCGCTACACCGACCACGGCATCATGTCGACCGGATTCAGGGACGGGAAGGGCGATATCTTGGCGGACCTGTCGGCCTCGTGCCGGAAGTACGGACTGAAGCTCGGCATATACCTCTCGCCGGCGGATCTCTTCCAGATCGAGAGTCCCGACGGTCTCTACGGCAACCTGAGCGGATACAGTCTCAGGGCCATTCCCCGCGAGGTGCCCGGCCGGCCGTTCAAGGATACCCGGAAGTTTGAGTTCTACGTGGACGACTACAACGAGTACTTCCTCAATCAGCTGTTCGAGCTGCTGACCGAGTACGGCCCCGTGCACGAAGTCTGGTTCGACGGAGCCCATCCCAAGCGCAAGGGCGGTCAGAAGTACAACTACAAGGCATGGAAGGAGCTGATACACACCCTTGCCCCTGAAGCCGTAATCTTCGGCCGGGAGGATGTACGCTGGTGCGGCAACGAGGCAGGAGCCACCCGCCCCACCGAGTGGAACGTCATCCCTTATCCCGATGACCCTGACACTACGACCGTCTTCCCCGACCGTACGGCGCCTGACCTCGGGAGCCGCGAAAAACTCTACGCGGGCCGCTATCTGCATTACCAGCAGGCCGAGACCAATACCTCCATCCGCGAGGGCTGGTTCTGGAGGGATGACACCCGGCAGGGAGTGCGGAGCGCGGACGACGTGTTTGACATCTACGAGCGCTCGGTAGGAGGCAATTCCACATTTCTGCTGAATATTCCGCCCAACACCTCCGGCCGCTTCTCCGACCGTGATGTGGCGGTGCTCGAGGAGGTGGGCCGCAGGATAGAGGCCACCTACGGGCCGGGAACGGACCTGCTGGCCAAGGCAAAGGGGCCCAAGGCCGTTTTAGACGATGATCCTGATACATTCTATACAATAGAAGGACCCGGCAGTGAGTTTGTAGTGACAATGAAAAAGCCTGTGACCATCAACAGGATAATGATTCAGGAAGCAGTCGCCGAGCGGGGCGAGAGGGTAGAGGCCCACGCAGTGGACGCCTGGATCGACGGTCAGTGGCAGGAGATAGCCTCGGCCACCAATATCGGCTACAAGCGCATCCTCCGTTTCGGGGATGTCACCACGGACCGGCTCCGCTTCAGGCTCCTCGGCTCGCGGCTTTCCCCGGCTATCAGCAGTTTCTCTGCGCATTATTACCGGGCAGGAGCGCCGCAGCTGACCATCTCCCAGGCTGCGGACGGAACGGTGACCATCGCTCCGCGCCGCCAGGAGTTCAACTGGAAAAGTCATGGAGAGAATGCCTCTGCCAATCTCTCCGCAGGCTGCAGGATATACTACACCGTAGACGGATCGGAGCCCACGGAGGCTTCTGCCGAATACACAGCTCCGCTGCAGCTGCAGCCGTGTGAGGTCAAGGCCGTTGCCGTCCTGCACAGCGAGGCGGGTGCCGTGGCCTCCGAAAGGACAGGCTACGCCAAGGCCGGATGGAGCCTTCTGGGGTGCAGCAGCCAGATGGACAGCTATCCCGCATCCGCGGCCTTCGATGCAGACCCGGATACCTTCTGGTGTACAGAGAAGGGGGCAATGCCGCAGTATATCGCATTGGACCTCGGAGCTGTCGTGGATCTGCGCGGATTTGCCTATACGCCCCAGAGGGTCAGCCCCGAAGGCATGATGGCGGCAGGCAGGATCAAGGTGAGCTCCGACGGCAGGTCCTGGAAAGAGGCCGCTGCCTTCGAATTCGGAAATTTAGTCAACGACCCTTCGAAGCGCTACTGCTATTTCGATGCTCCGGTAACCGCCCGCTACGTCAGGATAGAGGCGACAGCCACGGAGGGCGGCAGCAGGAGGGTTGCGGCGGCGGAGCTGGATATTTTTTAAGTATGGAAAACGAATGTGTTATCAGGCTTTACAGCAGCTACAGCGACAGAGGCTCGGTCAGCAGTACTCTCAAGAGGGAGGTGCCGGTTGACGCATCGGCGATTGTTCCCGGAAGGGCTTTGCCGGACTGGCCTTTCAGCGCGGAGCCGCCGGTGGTGGATTACTATGACGGCGAATACATGGAACTTAGCTTCGAGGGCAAGCAGTTGAAGGTCAGGGTAGGAGGGGAAATGCTTGAACTGTTCAGCGCTGAGGTTCCCGAGAATATCCACGTCCGTGAGTCGGTGGTCGGATACCTCTCGATAGAGGCGGTGCGGCCCTGTGTGTCCCGGGATTTCCCAGAGATGTTCCGGCGCGGGTCCTTCAACGCTCTGGTGCAGACATTCATGTCGGACAAGGCATTTGCGGATGACCCGACGGCAGTCAAGCACTTTATGTGGACCTTTCTGGCAGGTGAGAATCTGTTTTTCCTCCATGACAGCACTTTAGCCAAACTGCGCCAGTCCGCGGATACGGGCAACAGGTATGCGCTTTACGGTCTGGGCCGCTACCATTATTACGTGCGTCCTGATGAGACGTCCGACAGCATCGCAGAGCGTTGTTTTAGAAAGGCTTATGAGAAAGGATACCCTGAGGGGGCGGCGGGCCTGGCCCTGATGTACCGTTGCGGGGACATAGGACTGGTGGACAGGCTGCGGGCGAAGATCTTGTTGGCCGAGGCGATGGAACAGGGGTGCGACCTGGCCGCATTTGCCTACATTAGGGACTTGATATTCGGGAGGTCAGGGTTGAAATCCGATCCTGCGAAAGCGATAGAACTCCTCAATGAGCTGATACGCGACCAAGGGGACAATCCGATGTGGAGGTATATGCGCGGATGGGCCGTTCAGGTAACCGGCAGTTTCCCGGATGCGAAGGATGACTATGAGGCGGCGGCCCATGGAGGGATTATCGCTGCATGGTCTGACTTAGCATGCGCCCTGTCGTTCAATGAAAACGACGAGCTGGCCGACCCGGAAGCATTTTCAGCGGCGCTGGCCGTAGGGGCGGAGCACCGGGACTGCTACTGCGTCTATCTGCAGGCATTGTGCCAGGTGGAGGATTTCGACAATATGCAGCGTTACAGTCAGTTGTGCGCACGGGACAGGTACATCTCCCTGCTGGAGAAGGCCTACGGCATGGGGTCGAAGGAAGCTGCGGTGAGCCTTGGAAACACCTATTACTATGGTTTGTACAATACTGTCGAGGACTACGGCGAGGCCTATAAATGGTATGCCCGCGCCTCAATCCTCGGCAGCGGTGACGCATACGGGCAGCTGTACCTCATGTCGCTCAACGGGGATATCGAGGAAGAGGGGGATGCGCAGTATTTCAGGGACATCTGCGCTCTCAAGGGAGCCCGCTACGGTTCGGAGGCAATGCTCTCTGAGGCAGTTGAGGCATATAGGCAGGGCCGTCTGACCGCATTTGCCCCGGAGATAGAGCAATATTATCTGCCGCTGTCCGACGGGCAGGGGACACAGGAAGAACCGGATGAGACGGATATACCGTATGATGAGGAATATCCCGATGATGACGGACGCTACGATGCTTATGTCTAACTGATTAACACCACGTGAATTATGAAAATATATCCTTCTCAGATACGCCGGTCTGTCAGACTGCTCAAACGGATGCGCAGCAACTCCCGGAAAATGATGGTGTGGAAGAATTATCCGCTTGCAAATGAAGTCGTTTCGATGCTGGACACACTCTCGGAACGGAGCGGCCGGCACTCGCCCTACGACAAGATATTTCTCATGAAAATCCTTCTGGACAACATCTCTAAGAGCGACACTCCGCGCTTCGCGATCAGTGTCCTCGAGCGGCAGGCCGCACTTTTCAAGTCAGTGACGGAGGAGGATCTGAAAGAATATGACGATCCGCTGACTGTCGGAGAGGTAGAGGCCGAGCTGGGAAAATGGCGGGAATACATCGACTTTGACGGGGTGACTGAGGAAGAGTGGTGCAGTAAATATCACCGGTATCTGCGTTTTGACCCGATTGAGCGCACTCCGCTGTGGGAGGAGATCTACTACGAGGTGGAGAAAGAGACGAACGAGGCCATAGGCAGGAATGTCCCAAGGGGCATGGGCTTCTGCTTCATGTACTGGAGCTCAAAGGCCGATGTGCTTGCCCGCAGAGGCATCAGTTGGAGAAGCCCTCATGAGATGAATCCGCGCGTGATGTTCGACTGAATGTTGTCCCGCACAGAAATTTAAAAAATATCAAAATTTTAAAAAGCTGTAAACTTCGACATCTTTTTTTAGGATTCGGATTTCAGCCGGATAATTCCTCACCTTCGCATTCAAATGAAATCGCGGGCAATCGCATAATTTTAGAAGCTATGAGTAGAGGACATTTTGATTATCAGCGATGGCGGATACGTGAATTCGCTTCAAAAAACTGGTCTCACCATTATGACGGATGGGATGAGTAGATCTAGGAAAAAGTTCCCGGCAGGAGTTGTATGTGGCTGTAAATCTCAGAAAAGAGGCAAGCAGATCGCATCCAAGCGTTTCCGCAGGCGTGTCAGGATACTGATGCGTCTGCGGAAATATGAGCGGCTGTCCTATCGTTCTACGGAATTGACTTCGCCGTGGGACCTGGGCGGGGACGGCAAATGCTTTTACGGTTACCATCCGGATAAGGAATGGTATGCTAGGATTATGCGTAAATAAGAATATGGCAAAACAGCGGGCGTTGATCCAAAAGAGGATGTTTATGGAAAAGTGTATATTTTCAATGAGAAATTTCATGGAAAAGTGTAGTTGCGATGCTGTTCAGAAAAATTAAATCGTGAGAATCCAGTGCGAAGTATCTGCCAGTGAAGTTT
>DVGV01000002.1 GCA_018712545.1 Candidatus Coprenecus merdigallinarum
CGTCCTCTCGTCGGCTGCCGTCATGGACAGGCTGTCGGATGACTTCGTCATCGCCCACCTCTACGTGGACGACAAGACGGAGGACGCGGAGTTCCGCACCCTGGGCCGCCGCTACCGCGACCTGGAGATGAGGCAGTTCGCCTCGGCATTGCAGCCGCTCTACGCGGTGGTGGACGCTGAGGGCAGCACCCTCTCCGGCCCCGTCGGAAGCTGCTCAGAGGAGGAGTTCCTGAACTTTCTGAATTTCTAAATAACTCTTTGTGTTACGATAATGGGCCCGGTGAACCGCTGACACCGGACCCATTTATTTATCTGCCGAAAAGCATTTCCCGTATCCACATTGCGAAGAAGCGGTCGTTAAGTGACCAGGTGCCATCGATGACAGTGACGAGACCTTTCTCAAGCAGTTTCTTGGATGCGGCCTGGACTGAGCTGGCGGAGGCGAGGCCGTGCCTGCGGATGAATGCGGCGGATGTGATGCTTTCCGCCTTGCCGTCTATGGCGATGGAGTATAGGAGTTCTTTCTGCTTCTCCGGGATGTTGGACAATATCTCGCGGTAGGTGGGTTCGAGCAGGGTGATTATGCTGCGGATGGCTTGGGCGGTGGTCTCGGGTGTGCAGGTCCCACCGTCCGGTGTGTCGGCGAAGGATTCGTTGAATGTCCGCTGCATACAGTACGTGTTGCCCTCGAACAGGTCGTAGACCTCTCCGGCAGTTTCCTTCTCTATGGTGCGGTTCCTACTGCTGAAATGTCCGGTGACAAAGTCAATATAGATGCTACGCTCGATGGGCCCGAGCTCCAGCATGTCCGCACTCTGATAGAAGGGCCTGGCCGAGGAGGTGAACATCTCCTGCATGAGGTGCCGCTCGCTGCCTGCAAATATGAATTTGGCGTTGCTTATCCGCTGGATGTGTGAGCGGAGCAGAGCCTCTATGTTCTTTTCAGGATACTTGGCTACTTGTTGAAATTCGTCTATCGCCACTATACACGGCTTTCCTGCCTCCTGCAGACATGTGAAAATCTCTTCCAGAGTGTACTCCGGCCGGTCTATGTCGCCCAGCTCCAAGGAGAACGCCGGGAGTCCGCTGACAGGGTCGAAACCCAGTTTGCCGCTGATGGACTTCAGGGTGCGGATCATCAGGCTGACTATCCTGCGGTCTGAGGATGCCAGGCGGTTGAAGACTTCCTTTCCCAGAAGGTATGTCAGTTCTTTGAGCCCGGTAGTGTGGAGGATGTCGATGAAGAACTTATGATATCCGCTCAGTTTACTCCTGCTGTAGCAGAACTGTATCAGTCCTGTCTTGCCCATGCGCCTCGGAGACATCAGAACCACGTTGTTGCCGTTCGTCAGCGACTTTATCAGTCTGGCGGACTCATTGCGGCGGTCGCAGAAGTACTCCGGATCTATGCTGCCGGAGACGATGAAAGGATTTTCAACAGTTTCCATATTCAATTTATTTTACCGCAAATGTAATTATTCAAATTAAATTATGCAAATCAAATAATTTATTTTGAATAATGACTCAGGCGGTTTTCTCCCGCTCCATCTGGGCGCGGCTCTTGCTGGCGGTGACGAGCCAGACGCCTGTGAAGATGAGCAGGACGGCGAGGACTTTCACGAAACTGAAGGTGTCGAGGCCGAGGTAGATGGAGGCGGTGACCGAGACTATGGGCTGGATGTAGTTGTACATGCCGGCGACGGTGGGACGCAGGGCCTTCTGTCCTACGACTACCAGGATGTAGCAGAGGAAGGTGGCCAGGACCACGACGTAGAGGATGCCGCCTATATTGCCCCAGGTCAGGCCGGCCCAGTCAGTGGCGATCAGGTCGTGGTAGGAGAAGGGCAGAAGGCAGATGAAGGCGTAGGTGAACATCCACTTCATGATGGTGAAGATGGAGTATTTGCTTACAAAATTCTTGTAGAGGACGAGGTAGGAGGCGTAGCTGAGCTGGGCGAAAAGGATCAGCAGGTCCCCGCCGATATTTGTCGTACTCCCGGCCGCTGCCGCCGCTGCATGACTGCCACCGAGGATGAGCAGCAGGGCGCCGCCGGCTCCGAAGGCGATGCCGCCGACCTTCTTGCCGGTGATGGGCTCCTTGAGGAAGAATGCCGCCAGGATCATTGCCCACAGCGGCATGCTGGTGGCTATGATGGAGGCATCGGCAGGGGAGGTGAGGCTGACTCCGAAGACGTAGAGGCCCTGATTGAACACTATTGCCAGGAGAGAGGCCACGAAAAGTCTGACCATGTCCTTCGGCTCGACCTTCTCCGGCTTCCGGAAGAGGGAGGCGGCCCAGAAGAGCACCATTGCCCCGAATACCCGCAGATCCGTGAGTACCAGCGGTGTGATTATACTGCCCGCCATGACTATTTTCGCCACCGGGGCCATAAGTCCCCAGATGCAGTTGGCCGCCAGCATAGCGCTGTGGCCTTTCCAGCTGAAATTTTCCATTATCTTACTATAAAAGCGGCCGCGAATGTACACTTTTTTCCCATTCGGTGAAACGCTCGTCTATTCGCCGAATTTTTTCGGCGAATAATTTGCCTATTCACCGAAATGTGCCTAATTTTGCGCAAAATATAAGGCGATGCGGTATATTCACGATTATGATAACTGGTGGCAGTTCCGATATGATGTCCATCGGATAATTAATGAGTTGGGACGTGTGCGGTCCAAGCAGGGCATGGTGCTCGGGAGGATGTTGTCGCTTGGATTCAGCTCTCAGGATGAAGCTGTGCTGTCGAATATGTCGGTGGATCTTGTCCGCTCATCGGAAATTGAGGGAGAAAGGCTTAATCTTGAGGAGGTACGCTCATCAATAGCCCGTAGACTCGGAATAACAGCGGCAGGAATAGTTCCAACCTCGCGTTATGTAGATGGTATCGTGGAGATGCAGCTGGATGCAACGCAGAATTATAGCAGGCCTCTTTCGGCGGAACGTCTTTTCGGATGGCACAATGTATTGTTTCCAACAGGTATGAGCGGATTATACAGTATAGAGGTGGGCAAATACAGGAGTGGTGAGATGCAGGTTGTGTCAGGTGCCATGGGCATGGAAAGAGTACATTATCAGGCTCCGGCTGCGGACAGGGTGCCGGTGGAGATGGAGAGGTTCATCTCGTGGGTCAACAGTGATGAAGATATTGATGCTGTGCTGAAAGCCGCCATAGCGCACCTGTGGTTTGTATCTATTCACCCGTTTGATGACGGTAACGGGCGCATTGCACGGGCGCTGACCGATATGTTGCTTGCCCGTTCTGAAAATAGCAGAAAGCGATTCTACTCCATATCAGCGGAGATGAAGTTGCTGCAAAAAGAGTATTACGGAATCCTGGAGAGGACGCAGCGTGGTGACGGAGATATCACCGACTGGATACTGTGGTTCCTGAGCTGTTTCGAAAAAGCACTGGATTCAACCGAAAATGCATTGTCGTCAGTCCTTAGGAAAGCTGATTTCTGGGAACGCAACCGGAATGTTACGTTCAACGCAAGACAGCAGAAACTGCTCAATATGCAGTTTGACGGATTCTTCGGCAAACTGACTACCGGCAAGTGGGCGAAGATTGCCAAATGCTCTACAGACACAGCGCTTAATGATATTCGTGATCTTGTTGAAAAAGGCATTTTGAAGAAGACTGAGGAAGGAGGACGCAGTACAAACTATATCCTGCTGGAATAATCTTTACAAAATGTACACTTTTTTCTAACTTTGCAGACCGAAAACAATAACTTGAATTTATTCTATGGACAGAACACACCTTGCCTGGAATGCAGTTTCCTGTACAGTTGTCATTATTATGTTGTTGACGTGTTCATTTACGGCTTCTGGATATCAGGCCGTTGATTCGGTTCCGGAGAAGGAGAGGACACGCGGTGACTTTACTGCAAACATCAGTCTGGCTTTTCCTGTGTTCAGCAGCGGACTCGAGACGTTCGGCTACGAAGCGGTGGGTTTCGGATACACTTTCCTCAACAATAATCTGGAGGCGGGTATCAACCTCGGCGGCCTGGTCACCAAGGGCACGATCTATACCCATTCGAAGATGAAAGGTATGGTGATGGGCACGGCCTATCTGTCCCTGCTTTTAACCAGACGGGCAAGCTCACCATCTGTCCTACGATAGAGGCCGGTGTGGGGGCACGGTACCATCCATCAGGTCCCCGAGTCGACCAGAGCCGTGTTCGGTGTCGGCTCGACGCTGCTCTACCGTCCTCTTAAATGGTTTCATACGGGTATAGACCTCAAGTACGTATTCCTTTCCAACAGCAATAACCGCTGGCTGATGCTCGGCTTCAAGTTCGGTGTGGACTTTTAGCAGTCAGGCAGGATAAATGAGTGTATTTTTTTCCTACTTTTGCACCTGCAAATTATCGACACAAGTTATGTACAGGACACACACATGCGGCGAGCTTCGCCTAGACAATGCCGGACAGAAGGTCACTCTGGCCGGATGGGTCCAGAGAGTAAGGAAGATGGGCGGTATGAGCTTCATCGACCTGAGGGACCGTTACGGTATAACACAGGTTGTAATCGACGAGTCGGCCTCTGCGGAGCTCAATGCTCAGGTGGAGAGACTGGGCCGCGAATACGTAATACAGGTTTCCGGTACAGTTCTGGAGCGTCAGAGCAAGAACTCCAGGATAGACACCGGCGACATAGAGGTGCGCCTGGAGTCCCTCAATGTGCTCAATCCGGCTGTTACACCTCCATTTACCATCGAGGACGAGTCCAACGGCGGAGATGATCTCCGTATGAAGTACCGCTACCTCGACCTGCGCCGCAACCCTCTGAAGAATAATCTGATGCTGCGCCACCGCATGGCCCATGAGGTACGCAACTACCTCGACGGTCAGGGATTCATGGAGATTGAGACACCTTACCTGATTAAATCCACTCCCGAGGGTGCCCGCGACTTCGTGGTGCCTTCGCGCATGAATCCCGGCCAGTTCTACGCCCTGCCCCAGAGCCCCCAGCAGCAGAAGCAGCTCCTCATGGTGGCCGGATACGACCGCTACTTCCAGATCGTGCGCTGCTTCAGGGACGAGGACCTCAGGGCCGACCGTCAGCCGGAGTTCACCCAGATAGACTGCGAGATGTCCTTCGTGGAGCGCGACGATGTGCTGGAGACATTCGAGGGCATGATCAAGACCCTCTTCCACAACGTACTCGGCAAGGACTTCCCCGAGCCGTTCTATAAGATGCCCTACTCCGAGGCCATGGACTCATACGGCTCGGACAAGCCCGATATCCGCTTCGGCATGAAACTGCACGAGATTACATCCCTGGCCAAGGGACATAACTTCCCTGTCTTCGACTCAGCTGAGTATGTAGGCGGTATCGCCGTTCCCGGATGCGCCGGCTATTCCCGCAAGCAGACCGACGAGCTGACCGAGTGGGTAAAGCGTCCCCAGATAGGCGCCAAGGGCCTGGTCTACATCAAGTGCAATGAGGACGGCACCTTCAAGTCTTCGGCCGACAAGTTCCTCACTCCCGACGACCTGGCCGCTATGGCCGCAGCCGTCGAGGCTCAGAAGGGTGACCTGATCCTGATTCTTGCCGGTGCCAGGAACAAGATGCGCACTGCCCTCGGCTCCCTGCGTATCGAGATGGGCAACCGTCTCGGCCTGCGCGACCCGAAGGTATTCGCCCCCCTGTGGGTAGTTGACTTCCCCCTGCTGGAGTGGGACGACGAGACCTCCCGCTTCTACGCCATGCACCATCCCTTCACTGCTCCCAAGCCCGAGCATCTGGACTGGTTCTACAGTGATAAGAAGGAAGACTTGGAGCGCGTGTGCGCCAATGCCTACGACTTCGTGCTCAACGGTACCGAGGTGGGCGGCGGCTCCATCCGTATCCACGATTCCAAGATACAGGAGCGTATGTTCGAGGTTCTCGGTTTCAGCCATGAGGACGCTGACTATCGCTTCGGCTTCCTGATCAATGCCTTCAAGTACGGCGCTCCCCCTCACGGAGGCATCGCATTCGGTTTCGACCGTTTCTGCGCCCTCTTCGGCGGACAGGAGAGCATCCGTGACTTCATCGCATTCCCCAAGAACAATCAGGGCCGCGACATGATGCTCGATGCTCCCTCGCGCATTGACCAGGTGCAGATGGACGAGCTCTTCCTGCAGAGTACTTATAAGGAGGAAAAATAATTAAAAAAGAACAATATGTCACTTGAACAGCAGATACAGTCCGACATCAAGGCGGCGATGATCGCCAAGGACAAGGTGGCTCTCGCGGCCACCCGTGCGGTGAAGGCCGCAATTCTCCTCGCCAAGACCTCCGAGGGGGGAGCCAAGGACAGCCTCGAGGATTCAGAGGTGGTCAAGATAGTGCAGAAGCTCGTGAAACAGCGCAAGGAAAGCGCGGAGATCTACTCCCAGCAGAACCGTCAGGACCTGGCGGACAATGAGCTGGCGGAGGCAGCTGCAATGGAGAAATACCTCCCGGCCGCCCTCTCCGAGGCTCAGGTCGAAGAGGCCGTCAAGGTCATCATCGCCGAGACAGGCGCCTCATCCATGGCCGACATGGGCAAGGTGATGGGCATAGCTACCAAGAAGCTCGCCGGTCAGGCCGACGGCCGCCTCATCTCCACCATCGTCAAGAAATTACTATCTCACTGATTTATTAATATTAAATTCAGGGCTCATGAAAAAATTTTGACAGTCAGCCTGGGAGAGTTCAAGACCAATGTCAATACTTTTGATTTCGGCTTCAATTTCAACGCTGCCATCGGCTTACGGTATTACTCTATAATCTTCCGTGGGGTTACACCATAGCGCAGGAGTGTTGTATTTTTACGATAAGGCCTGTCTCTAGGTCATAATAGAATATGACACCGGTGCAGTCGTTGGGATAGAACCATGTCGGGGGGAACCATTCGAGTTCCCCTTCTTCGTTATCTTCCATGCGGCCTCCAAGCCGGCGGACAGTCTTGATGCTGTCTCCTACGCGGATACCGTTCACTGAGAATCTGTCTGTTGACAGTATATAGTGGCCGAGAGAAAGTGAGCCGTCATCATTGATCCAGAATTGAAAAATATCTTCGGAGTCCGAATACAAGGCAGTAGCTATGTCAAAGCCCCATTCTTGGTATAGAGTGTCTGGAGCCCCGTAGATCTTTACAAGTTCTTCTTCTGTCAGATCATTCATATTCATAATGTCTGAATCTTGGGCTGACAGGGAAAATACCGGGAATACAGCGGTGACAATTAAAAGTTTCAATAAAAGTTTCATTTGGATAGATGTTTTCGATTAGTAAATTAATTATCTGAGCGGAGCAAGGATGATAACATTGTTGTCGTCCTCGCTTATGTTTTTCAGGATGTCGGAGATATGCTTGCGGGCGGAGCTGCTGAGGTTGCCGTTTTCAAGGAATCCGGGCCCTGCTTCCATGAAATTTTCAGCGCTGTGGTTGGTGACGAGGTATCCGTTTTTGAAAGTAGGACTGGTACTGTCATTGGTAAGGATATCGTTTATAATGGTGCGGCGTGAGACTTCTCCTGTCCTGCGGTCCAGGATTATGGACGGCTGGATGTCCATTTCCATACTTATGCTTACGCCTGAACCGGTGTTTCTGCTCTGGACCATCTTCGTTTTATTGATATTGACCACGGCATAGTCCGGAAGGATAAAGGGATCGTGCATGTAGTCGCCATCGCCAATTGTCAGTGCGTTGGGTTCGGTGATTTCTCCCAATTTCATCGTCAGCAGCGGGCTGAGTTCCCTGTCCTGTATAATGAAAAGGGTGTCCTGCTGGGTGTTCATCGACACCTGGCAGATGTCCAGGGCTCCGTCCACGTTGAGTGAGGTGTGGAGACGGAGCATCGCGTTCTCCGGTGCGGAGCCTGTTTTCGGAATCTCCCAGATGACATTGCCCTGCATGTCCTGGCACCAGGCTGCAGGGCAGCTGCCGTCGTAGGGTACTCCGGCTATGGTGACGGTGCGGGCTTTGCTGTCGACCACGAAGTTGTAACCCTGGTTGGGATTGCCGTTGCCTTCGTATGCCAGGGGAAGGTCTTCGCAGAGGCGTCCGGTGCTGATGTCGTAGGAGTAGATGTTGTTGGTGTACAGGGTGCTGATCCATATTTTCCCGCCGGTCTCGTCTATCTGTGCGAAGGATATTCCGGTGTACTCTCCCGGACCGCGTCCGATGTTGCCGATATTGCGCAGGAACTTGCCGGTGGCTCTGTCGAAGAGCTTGAAGAGTGTTTCCCTGGGCGAGTAGATTCCGATGTAGCGGTCAGAGACGGTAATCTCTCCGCCGTCGATAAGTGCTTCGGGATCGCTGCTGTCCAGGGCGATGAACTCAGGCTCGCCTACCCAGTCGGAGAGGAGGATGTCCTCTCCCTGCGGCAATCTGTCGTATTGCACAGAGATGAGACCTCCGTCCCATGCCTGCTGCTGTCCGCATGAGGACAGCAACGGAAGGGCGGCTGATACGGCTATACTGAAGAAAGAGATGGTCAGGTGTTTCATGGTGAGGGAAGTTGGGTTTATCGGAGTTTGTAGATGACTATGATGTTGTTGTCCTCGTCGGAGAGGCCGGAGAGGATGGTGCGTATCCTGTCTTTGGCTGAGTCGGAGAGTCTGCCTTCCTCGAGGGCAGTGGAGGCTGTCTCACGGAAGAGTGCGGGGTCGTAGCTCTGAATCAGATATCCGCCGGAGGGCTGCGGGCTGCACTTGCCTGTCCCGAGGTAGTCGTTGACTATGGTGCATCTGTAGGCTTCGCCGCTTCGTCTGTCGGTTATGACTGTTGCCGATGAACCGAATGTTATGACCCCGTTTTTCATGGGCTGGGGAGCCTGGATGTCTGTCAGGATTTTATCCTGTAGGGCAAGGCTGAGGGCTATCATCTGAACGTCTGTAGCAGTTCCGGCTTTTTTGCCGAGATCCATTGTGAATACGGGTCTTAAGGCTCCGTTCTCAGCTATGAACAGTGTGTCCTCTGCGGCATTGAAAGTATTGAACGAGATATCGAGGCTCCCGGGAATGTTCTTGTTGCTCAATATGCCCCATTGGCTTATGGCTTCTATGTTGGTAGATGCCATGCTCATTCCGCGTTCGGAGACGCTCCAGATCACATTGCCCTTGAAGTCCTGCTGCCAGGCGGCGGTGGTGTCGCTGTCTTCCGGGTAGGGAACCCTCGCGCAGGTGATGAGGCGGGCTTCAGGGTCAATAGTGAAGGCGGATTTTGAATAGTTGTAGTCTCCTAAATTATAGGCCAGGGGCACGTCCTCGACAAATTGCCTTGTGCCGAGGTCATATACGTGGAGCACGTCTGGTCTGTCATGGAGCCATATCCGGTTGTTTTTCTCATCAATGAACGAGCCGAACAGGTACAGGTATTCGCCCGGACCGCGTCCGACATTACCGACTGTCCCGAGATATTTTCCGGTGGCCCGGTCATAGAGTTTGTATGGATTGCCCTGGTAATATCCGCTGGAGATGCCTATGTGCCGTTCGGAGATACTTATTCCCCCCGTGGCGTATGCTTCGGGGCTGCGGCTGTCGAGGGCGATGAACTCGGGCTCTTCGAACAGGTCGGAGAGGTTGACTGTGCCCTTGTCGGTCAGTTCTTTGTAATTTATCGAGATAAGGCCGGTGTCTGCGCCCTGCCTGCCGCTGCATGAGGTGACAGTAAGAAGTATGGCGGCTGTGCAGATAAAGGATATTTTGGACTTCATCATATCGGGCGAGGTTGGGGTTTGTAACTGTTTGTAAATGAATTGCTTTTGATTTTGTAAGGTACCACGTTCAGTTTTGGAAAGCCGACGTGGCACCTATGTGAAGCGTAGTGGTTTGATAATTAGCTTGTTGCGGTTTTGCGGTGTGCCGGCTTGTCAGGCCTTCTTGTAGGTGATGGTGCCGGTGGCCTGGTTGGTGGGCATGACGAGGACCTCGGCGATCTGCATGTACTCGGGGGCGCTGGCGGCGAACCATGCCACTTCGGCGATGTCGGCTCCGGTCAGGGGGCGGATGCCCTTGTAGACGCTGTCGGCCTTGGCCTTGTCACCGCGGAAGCGCACGACGGAGAAATTGGTCTCCACGAGGCCGGGCTTGATGTTGGTGACTCTCAGCGGAGTGTCCACGAGGTCGATGCGGAGGCCGTCGGAGAGGGCCTTCACTGCAGCCTTGGTAGCGCAGTACACGCTGCCTCCGGGATAGGCGGCGTCACCGGCGATGGAGCCGAGGTTGATGATGTGGCCGCGTCCGCGCTCGACCATGCCGGGTACTACGAGGCGGGTCATCGAGAGCAGGCCGCGGATGTTGGTGTCGAGCATGATGTCCCATTCGTCGAGGTTGCCCTCATGCTCCTTGTCCACGCCGAAGACGAGGCCGGCGTTGTTGATGAGCACGTCGATGTTCTTCCATTTGCCTTCAAGGGAACCGAGGGCCGCGATGATCTGGTCCCGGTAGCGGACGTCGAAGGGCAGGACGAGGGCGTCGGCTCCCAATCCGGCCAGCTCGGCCTTCAGGGCCTCTCCCTTCTCGGGCTTGCGGCAGTTGATGATGATGTCATAGCCGCCTGCTGCGAACTTTTTCGCGCAGGCCTCGCCGATACCGCTTGTGGCACCGGTGATAAGTGCGATTTTTCTTTCCATATACTTTATTTAAGTGGTGCTATCATGAGTATGATGTTGTCGTTCTCGGTCAGGCCGTCGAGGATGGAGGATATCTTAGTGCGGGCGGCTTCGCTGAGGCTGCCGTCGGTAAGGGCCTTGGCTCCGGCTTCCTGGAATGTCAGGGCATCGTAGCTGTTCGCGAGATACCCGTCCGTGAAGCGGAAATTATTGTCGTTCCATGTCATGATGTCGTCCACGATGTTGCGCAGGGATACTTCCTCTGTCTGCCTGTCCATGACCACGCTGGGCAGATATTCATATTCGATGAAGAATACCGCGCCTCTGCTGGTCATTCCTGCTGACCTGGATATTCCGATGACAGCGTATCCCGGGAGGAGGCTGGAGCTGCGGAAGAGCCTGTCTTCACTGAGATCTATGTAGTTAGGCTCGGTGATGCCTTCGAACTGGACAGTAAGAATGGGCTTGATCTCCCGGTTCTCCAACACGTACAATGTGTCCTGCGCGGTGTTGTTGCTCTCGAAGCACAGGTCCATGGTGCCCGGTGTGTTGTGTCCGGTACGCATCGTCAGTAAGACATTCTCCTCCATAGTGTAGGTCTTGGGGATCTCCCACAGGATGTTGCCATCCATGTCCTGGCACCATGCGGCTGCGGGACATTTGTCCTTAAAGGGCAGGGGCACGACTGTAATAGTGCTGGAAAGGCTGTCCACTAAGAAGTTGAAGCCGTTGTTGTTATTGTTGTCGGCCTTGTAGGGAAGCTTTATGTCCGCGATGAGGCGGCCCGTGGTGATATCGTAGCTGTAGATTTTGTTCCTGTTTATGGTGCTGATCCAGACCTTTCCGCCGGCTTCGTCTATCTGTGCCGAAGATATGCCGGTATATTCACCCGGTCCGCGTCCGATACCGCCGATGTCCCGCAGGTATTTTCCGGTGGCGCGGTCAAACAGCTTGAAGGGGGTCGTTTCGCTGTTTTTGCGGTATACGCCTATGTATTGGTCCGAGATAGTCAGCAGTCCGTCGGTAACCAGAGCCTCAGGCCGGCTTTCCAGAGCTATGAACTCCGGCTCGCCGACCCACTCCGATATGAGGATGTCCTTTCCCTGCTTCAGATCGGCATAGTTGACGGAGACGAGTCCTTCCGGGTTGCGGTGAGTGGTGCTTTTCGGACCGCATGACACGGCGCCCAGCAGGACGGCCGCTGACAGCAGGACGGCACTGGAGCAACGTGCTGCGTTAATCAGTAAAGTTTTCATGTGTTAATGTGTTAATGTGTTAATGTGTTTCAAAGTTAGCAAAATTTTATGATTATCCGCAAACTTGCCCCTTCGTTGACTGGCAGGTGCCGGGGAAAGCGGCCTTTCTCCACCACCTTCTCGATTTCGTTATGAGCCGACCAGCCTCAGAAGCACCTCTCGCTGGCCCTGCTCCGTTTTTCCCTCCGGAAGGTGACGGTGAAAAACCACGTTAGTCGGCACCTTCTTGGCAGCATTGGAAGCCGACCAGCCTCAGCAACATCTCCTGCGGGCCTTTCCGGAACACCGTAGCGGTAAGCTGCTTTAAAGGTATTTTTACAGATAGCCATTTTTCCATTTCATATTCTTGTTACAATTTTGTAATACTTTTGTAACATCACAGCCATACTTTTGCAACCGAAATTTATACACAGTTATGGAGTTTTTGTATATAGGAATCATCATTTTCCTTTTCTGCCTCGCCATTTCGGACATTATCGTCGGCGTGAGCAACGACGCTGTAAACTTTCTCAACTCCGCGGTAGGTTCCAAGACCGCCAAGTTCCGCAACCTCATCATCATCGCCTCCATCGGAGTTTTCCTCGGGGCTTCCCTGTCCAACGGTATGATGGACATCGCCCGCCACGGCATCTTCCAGCCGCAGTATTTCAGCTTTGCCGAGCTGATTACCATCATGCTGGCTGTAATGGTGACCGACGTGATACTCCTCGACGCATTCAACTCCAGGGGCCTGCCCACATCGACCACAGTCTCCCTCGTCTTCGAGCTGCTCGGAGGTACGGTGGCCCTCGCCATGATCAAGAACATCCAGTCCGACGGCGCCCTGACATTCGCCCAGATGATCAACACCGACAAGGCCCTCTCGGTGGTCCTTGGTATCTTCCTTTCGATAGCGATTGCCTTCGTCTTCGGTATGGTGATACAGTGGATAGTCCGTACGATATTTACATTCAACTATAAGCCCAGGATGAAATACCTGGCCGGAGTTTTCGGCGGCATAGCCGTGACCGCCATCGTGTACTTCCTGCTGATCAAGGGTCTGAAGGACTCCTCCTTCATGACAGCCGATGCCAATGCCTGGATTAAGGAGCACACCGGCATGCTGGTGCTCTGCCTCTTCGTCGGCAGCAGCGTCATCATGCAGATACTGCACTGGTGCAAGGTCAATATCCTGAAGATAATCGTGCTGATGGGTACTCTTTCACTTGCCATGGCCTTCGCCGGCAACGACCTGGTGAACTTCGTCGGCGTGCCTCTCGCAGGATTCTCCGCATGGCAGGACTACTCCGCCAACGGAATGGGCGTGGGTGCCGACAACTACCTGATGGGCAGCCTTCTCGAGCCGGCCCACACCCCGATGATATTCCTGATACTCTCCGGCGCTACCATGGTATTTGCCCTGGCCACTTCCCGGAAGGCCCGCAACGTGATTAACACCGAGGTCAACCTGACCAACCAGAACGAGTCCGAGGCTTCCTTCGGTACCTCCGCCACCGGACGCCGTCTCGTGCAGATAGCCAATTCCTTCGCCACATGGCTGGAGAAGGTGACCCCCCTGAGAGTTCGCAACTGGATCGACAGCCGTTTCAACAAGGACGAGGCCATCCTCGTCAAGGGTGCCGCATTTGACCAGATGAGGGCCGCCGTCAACCTGGTGGTATCCTCCCTCCTGATTGCCCTCGGTACTTCCCTCAAGCTGCCCCTCTCCACCACTTTCGTAACATTTACCGTGGCCATGGGTACCTCCCTGATGGACCGCGCCTGGGACCGTGAGAGCGCCGTAGGCAGGGTGACCGGCATGATGTCCGTGATGGGCGGCTGGCTGCTGACAGCGGTGATAGCCTTCGCAGTCTGCTTCGCGATGGCCCTCGTGATGCACTACGGCAGCTTCGTAGCCATGATACTCCTCAGCATCGTCGCCATGGTCATCATCATCCGCAGCAATATCAAGTTCAATAAGAAAGCCCACGAGAAGGAGAAGAACAAGACCGTCTTCGAGCAGATGATGTCCTCCAACGACCCCGACGAGGTATGGAGCCTGCTCAAGAACCAGGTAAAGGAAAGTACGGTCAAGGAACTGGACTATGTCTCCAACTACTACTCCAACTTCATCGACTGCTTCGTCAGCGAGAACCTCAAGTGCCTGCGCCGTCAGTACAGCACCATGCACGCCGAGATAGACGGCTACAAGTCCGTCCGCCGCAAGGAGATTCTGGCCCTCAAGCGTACCGACCCGACCGTGTCCGTGCAGGCCAGCACCTGGTTCCATCTCGAGGCCAACAACACCTCCCAGCTCCTGTACAGTCTCAAGCGTATGTCCGAGCCCTGCAAGGAGCACCTGGAGAACAACTTCAACCCCCTGCCCAAGGACTGCGCCGAGGAGTTCGCTCCCGCCAGCGAGGCCTTCCTCGTCCTGCTCAACAAGACCCGCGCCTATGTGGACGACTTCAACCCCGCGGCCGAGCAGCAGTCCAAGGAGCTGATCAAGGACATCTCCGCCTACAAGAAGGAAGTGGCCGTGCTGCGCAAGAACAACCTCGAGCGCTTCAACTCCGAGTCCGACACCTCCAACTTCAACATCTACATCCTCTATCAGACCATCCTGCAGGAAACCCAGCAGATGGCCGACAACCTCAAGCACCTGATCCGCGCCTACACCTACCTCTCCACAGTGAAGGGTAAGTAAAAATTAATACTATATTTGCATATGCAAAGAATTCTTATAGTCGATGACGAGGAGTCCATCTGTGAGATTCTCCAGTTCAATCTGGAGGTCGAGGGCTACGAGGTAGAAGTGGCCTACAGCGCGGAGGAGGCTCTCGGCAAGGACATTAAAAGTTTTTCCCTCATCCTGCTGGACATCATGATGGGCGGGATGAGCGGATTCAAGATGGCCCAGATGCTCAAGAAGGATCCGGCCACTGCGTCTATCCCCATTATCTTCTGCACCGCCAAGGATACTGAGGACAATAAGATAGCCGGCCTTACCCTCGGAGCCGACGACTACATCTCCAAGCCGTTCTCAGTCAGGGAGGTGGTAGCTAGGGTCAAGAGTGTGCTCCGCCGCTGTGCTCCCCGGCCTCAGCAGTCTCCGGAGAAGTCTCAGCCGGATGTCCCGGCGGCCCGTACGGAAATGAGCGGAGACAGCATCACGTACAGCGGCCTGCGCCTGGACCTGCTCAAGCACAAGTGCTATATCGACGGGCAGGAAGTCCAGTTGACCAAGAAGGAGATGGAGATAATGACCCTCTTCCTGCGCAACTCCGGCCGTGTCCTCTCCCGCGAGGAGATCCTGCACAATGTCTGGAGCGACGAGGTGGTGGTCCTGGACCGTACCATCGACGTCAATATCACCCGCCTGCGCAAGAAGATAGGCGAGTACGGCAAATATATCGTCACCCGCCAGGGCTACGGCTACGGCTTCGATGTGTAGAGTGTATAGGGGTTATGCTCAAGGAGATAATACATAGGAAGGAACTTCTCTCCAGACTCGAGGAGTTCGTCTACATGGCCGAGAAGGGCAATCCTCTCGACGACTCTTTTCCGCCTTTTCCCGACAGCAAGTGCGGCCGTCTGCTCAACCGCCTGGTGAACACCTACCGCCGCGACATGAACGACCGCGACACGCTGTCCGCTGCCCGCGAGATGGTGGCCCGCGAGTCCCAGGACAATATCCGTCAGAAGAAGCAGCTCACCCAGAACATCAACCACGAGCTCAAGACCCCCGTCAGCAGCATCAACGGCTACCTGGAAACCCTCGTCAACAACCCTAACATGAGTCCGCAGCAGCGGGACATCTTCCTCCGCAAGTGCTACGATCAGTCCCAGCGGCTCTCCAGCCTCCTGCTCGACCTCTCGACCATCACCCGCATGGACGAGGCCGGAGACAAGATCGAGAAGGAGCGCATCTCCCTCTCCGATGTGGTGGCGGAGGCTGTCTCCGACATGGAGCCCATCGCCGGCAAATTCGACGGCAAGGACAGCCCTATGGCCAAAATAGGCCCTGAGGGCAGGGGAACAATGCAGATAATCAACCATTTCCCAGAAGGGAAGGAGATTCAGGGCAATCATTCCCTCCTCTACTCCATATTCCGCAATCTCCTGGAGAACGCGATTTTCTACTCCAAGGGCACGAAGGTAACAGTAAGGCTCCTGGAGGAAAATGACAGGGAATACAGGATATCCATCGAGGACGACGGAGTGGGGATAGACAGCATGCACCTGCCCCGCATCTTCGAGCGGTTCTACCGCATAGACAAGGGCCGCAGCCGCAAGATAGGCGGCACGGGTCTGGGTCTATCCATCGTCCGGAACGCGGTATGCCTCCACGGCGGCATCATAAAGGCCGTCCCCGTCACCCCATCCGGTCTGTGCTTCGAGTTTACCCTCGCCAAGAAATCATAGAAAGGACAGTCAGAACAATGTCGGATCGGGCAGTATCCGGAAGCTCCTGCGGTGCAGGGGCGTGATGCCGTATCGCGCTACGGCGCTGCGGTGTTCCGCCGTGGGGTATCCGTAGTTGCGCTCCCATCCGTACTGCGGATACAGCTCTGCTGCCTTCCTCATGCAGTCGTCCCTGTAAGTCTTCGCCAGGATGGATGCTGCGGCGATGGAGGCATAGCGGCCGTCCCCCTTGACATAGCACCGGAAGGGGATGTCCCCGTAGGGACGGAAGCGGTTGCCGTCCACAATGATATGCTGCGGGCGGACTTTCAGGGCGTCCAGGGCCCGGTGCATGGACAGTATCGATGCCTGGAGGATATTGATCTCATCTATCTCTTCGGGAGAGGCGGAGGCCACGGCCCAGGCCAGGGCCTTCTCCTGAATATACGAGCGCAACTCCTCTCTTTCCCTGCGGGAGAGCTGTTTTGAATCATTGAGTCCCGGATCGTCGAAATCCTCAGGCAAGACAACGGCGGCGGCATAGACAGGACCTGCGATGCAGCCCCGTCCCGCCTCATCTGTGCCGGCTTCAACCGTGCCGGCGATGTCATAAGCAAGCAACATGCTGCAAAGCAACTAATTTTTTCTCAAAAGTTCCTCTTGAAGTGCGATAATTCTGTTTTTATCTGCGATAGTCGCCTCCAGTTCTGTTATTTTGCGGTCTTTTTCGGCGATGCTGTGTTCGAGACTTTCCACGTCTTTCGGGTCGTATCCGAGGACAAGGGCCTCTTCGGGTAAATTCAGTGCAGACGCGATTTTGGGAAGGTGGTCGCTGATAAGGGAAGTGTTGCCTTTCTCTATTTTGTAATATGCGGTCTGGGAAATCGACAGTTTCTCCGCAAGGTCAGCTTGCGAGAGCTTTTGCTTCCGGCGGTATGACTCAATTCTTTTTTTGATTTCCCTATCATTCATATAAGCAAAAGTATCCTCAAAAAAGAATTAAAAAAAGTAACCAAAAGTTATAAAAACGTGGATTTGAGATGTATCTAGAGGGGTTTGGAGTTAAAAATAATAAAAAGAATGTCAAAAATATTCATAAACCGGAATCCCCGCAGCACAGTTTATAACTTTAGGTTTTCAAACTATAACATATGGGAATAATACTGACAGTCAGAATGCGGCACAGTAACGCCCCGGGCCTTGGAGATGAAGTAACCAGGGCCAGACTTCTCTTTGCCAGAAAACTAATGGTCAGCTATGGAGTCCCTTACGGACAGTTGTGGTCATTGACCGGATTCTCCTCCAGAAAAGACATGGAACGTCATTGGAACGCCATGTTCTGAGACTTGCTGAAACAAAAAAGCCGCACCGGAATCAACCGATGCGGCTTTTTTAAATTCAGCAGTTCGCCCGTTATGATGCGCCGGATTACTCGTCTTTTTCCTCTTCCTGATAAGCCTTCAGCAACTTCTCCTGCACATCCGCAGGTACCTGCTGGTACTCGGCCATCTCCATTGTGAAGGAAGCGCGGCCCGATGTCAGCGAGCTGAGGGTGGTGGAGTACTTGTAGAGCTCTGCCAGAGGCACGCGTGCCTTGAGCACCTCGAAGCCCTTGACGCTGCTCATGCCCTCGATCATGGCCCTGCGGCCCTGGAGGTCGGACATCACGTCACCCATGTACTCGCCGGGCACCATGATCTCGATGTTGCAGATAGGCTCCATGATCTTCGGACCGGCGTTGCGGAAGGCCTCCTTGAAGGCGTTGCGGGCTGCCAGCTTGAAGGAGATCTCGTTGGAGTCCACCGGGTGCATCTTACCGTCGTACACATAGACGCGGATGTCGCGGGCGTAGGAGCCTGTCAGAGGACCTTCCTCCATCTTCTCCATGATACCCTTGAGGATGGCGGGCATGAAGCGGGCATCGATGGCGCCGCCGACGATACAGTTGTAGAACTCGAGCTTGCCGCCCCAGTCCATGGTGTATTCTTCCTTGGACTTGATGTTGAGCACCATTTCCTTGCCGTCGACCTTGAAGCGGTTGTTCTGGGGTGCGCCTTCCACGTAGGGCTCCAGGAGGAGGTGAACCTCACCGAACTGACCGGCACCGCCGGACTGTTTCTTGTGGCGGTAGTTGGCTGCGGCGACCTTGGTGATGGTCTCGCGGTAGGAGATGCGGGGAGCCATGAACTCGACCTCCATCTTGTTGATGTTGTTGATCTGCCACTTGAGGATGTTGATGTGCTGCTCGCCCTGTCCGCTGAGGATGGTCTGCTTGAGCTCCTTGGCGTACTGTACGATGTAGGTGGGATCCTCGGCCGCGGCCTTGTTGAGGATCTCGCCGAGCTTCTCCTCGTCCTTCTCGTCCACAGCCTTGATGGCGGTGCGGTACTTGGCCTGAGGATATGCGATGGGCTCGTAGACGATTTCCTGTCCGGGTGCGCAGAGTGTCTGGTTGGACTTCACGGTCTTCAGCTTCACGGTGCAGCCTATGTCGCCGGCCACCATCTCGCTGACTTTTTCCCTCTTTTTGCCGGCTACGGCGAAGATCTGGGAGATGCGCTCCTTGTTGCCGTTCTCTGCGTTGACGAGGTCCATGCCCTCAGTCAGCTTACCTGACATGACCTTGAAGTAGGCCACGTCGCCGAGGTGCTGCTCCAGAGCGTTCTTGAAGATGAAAATCGATGTGGGACCGTCTACGCTGCAGGGTATGCTCTTGCCGTCCTTGGTGGGCTCGTTGTCTTCTGCGGGTGAGGGTGCCACGTTGATCATGAACTCCATGAGTTTCTTGACGCCGATGTCCTTCTTGGCTGAAATACAGAAAGTAGGCATTATCGAGCCCTGGAGGAAACCGAGGTTGAGTCCCTTCTCTATCTCCTCGCGGGTGAGCTCGCCTGCATCGAAGTATTTTTCCATGAGAGCCTCGTCGCTTTCAGCGGCCATCTCCGTGAGGGCTGCGAGCACCTCGTCGGCCTGTGCCTTGAGGTTCTCGGGGATGTCATGTTCCTCGCGGGTACCGTTGTCGTCCTTGAATGTGTACATCTTCATGGTCAGCACGTCGATGAAGCCGTTGAATCCGGCCCCTACGGCTACGGGGAACTGTACGAGGACGACCTTGTTTCCGAATGCCTCTTTCAGAGAATCGATAGTGCTCTCCCAGCTGGCTTTCTCGGCATCGAGCTGGTTTACTGCCACTACGACAGGCATTTTATAGTTTTCAGCATACCTTGCGAAAATCTCAGTACCTACTTCCACACCCTGCTGGGCATTGACTACGAGAATACCGGAGTCGCATACCTTGAACGAGGAGATCACTCCGCCGATGAAGTCGTCGGCGCCTGGAGTATCCATGATGTTCAGCTTGTTGTCCATGAACTCCGTGTACAGGGGAGTCGAATAGATGGAGCGCTGGTTGATCTGCTCGATTTCGGTGTTGTCACTGATGGTGTTCTTGGCCTCTACGGTGCCTCTGCGGTCAATCACTTTGCCTTCAAACATCATAGCTTCCGACAAGGTGGTCTTTCCAGATTTAGAGCTTCCCAGAAGCACGACATTTCTGATGTTTCCGGTCTGGTAGGTTTTCATTTTATCAAAAGATTATTATTAGTTAGTAAATTTTGTCAATATCCTACAAATTTAGAGAATCTGTAAGACAAATGCAAGAATACTGAAACCTAATTGCAAAAAAGTCCGTCCCGCATCTCGAGCATCCGGTCCGACATGACCGCCAGGTCACGGTCGTGTGTGACGATGATGACTGTCTGCCCGAAGCGATCGCGAAGCTCGAAGAACAGTTGGTGGATGTCACGCTTGGTGTTGCTGTCCAGGTTGCCGGAGGGCTCGTCGGCGAAAATCACGGCCGGCCGGTTGATGACAGCGCGGGCTATGGCCACTCTCTGCTGCTCTCCGCCTGAGAGCTCGGAGGGCTTGTGCTCCGTCCTGTGTCCCAGTCCTAGGGACTCAAGCAGCTCTGTCGCCTGTCTCCGGGCCTCTGAACTGCTTTTGCGGGCTATGAGGGCCGGAATCATGACATTCTCCAGGGCGGTGAACTCGGGAAGCAGATGATGAAACTGGAATACAAAGCCTATCCTCCGGTTGCGGAAGTCTGCGAGTGCGTCGGATGACAGGGAAAAAATGTCGGTCCCGTCAATCAGGACCTTGCCTGAGTCCGGACGGGAGAGAGAACCGAGTATCTGCAGCAGTGTGGACTTGCCGGCCCCGCTTGCTCCGACAATCGATATGACCTCGCGGTCAGCGGCCCGGAAATCAATCCCGCGCAGGACTTTCACCGGACCGAAACTCTTGGTGATGGACGCGGCCTCTATCATCTGGATTCCGGTTTCTTGGCATCCTTGTCGGCGTCGGACTGCTTTTTCTCCATCCCCGGCTTTTTCCACATTTTGATCATCTTGATGCGGAAATCCTCCTCGGCTATGTACATCAGGACTACTTTCTCTACGGGGAGAATCTTGAGAAACTCATCCAGATAGAGTCTCTCAAGCTCATCGTCCTTCACGCATCCGTCAATATACTCCATGAGCTGCTTCTTCATATTGACTTCGGAGGCTGTACCTTCCTCGCTCATCCTCCGCAGCTCGTGAAACTCGTGGCGGTTGGCCCTGCGGGCTTCTTCCATCGCCTTGCGGTATTCATTGTATACGGGCCAGAATTTGGAGGCCTCTTCCGGTGTGAGACTCATGCGGGAGGTGAAATATGCGATGCGCGCGCTTTCGAGCTTTTCCTTGTTCTGAGGGGTAGGGTGGGCGGACTCTCCGGGAGCGCAGGGCGCCGGCTGGGCCGCCAGCGGCAGGGACAGCAGAAGATATCCTGCCAGTAAGATAATCAGTGTCTTGATACTTTTCATACGGGTATGGTTCTTTAAGGTTAAGGTTTCAGGTCTGTATTGTCTTCTTCTTCGAGATACCGGAGCAGGTCTTCCTCGGTCAGGGTGGCCTCCAGCTCCTCTTCGATGTCTCCCTCTATGGTCACTGTGTTCTCGAGGGAGTAGGTGAATGCCTTCTCGACATCAATCTCATCGTAATATGCATAGATGAAGCTGCTTTCCAGGTAGCCCCGCTCTATCATGGCCATGATGGGGTCGTCTGTCTCCGCCGGGTCTTCATAAAGCAGCGGAGTAACCTTGGAGGCTATCCATCCGAAACCGGCTATGGCACCGAACATGAGCGCCAGCATGAAGGCCGGCTTGGCCTTCACGACGAACGTGGAGAAAGGTCCCGCAGGCTTGTGTATCCTTTCCCGAACCCTGTCCTCCAGCGATTCGAAATAGCCGTCGGGGACAGTGAATGGATTCTTTGTCATGTTATTCTTTTCGCTCATACGTCTATTAGACATTTAAAAGTGCCGTAGGATTAATCCTCCTCTTTCAAATACCGTTTCATTTTCATGTACGCATGGTGGTAGGAGGCCTTGATGGATCCTGTAGTGCCCTTCAGGGCCGCGGCTATGTCATCGAATTTCATCTGGTCGAAGTACCTCATCGAAAAGACGACTTTCTGCTTTGGAGGCAGCTTTGCTATGCCGGCATACAGACGGCGGGTGATCTCGTCACCTGAGAAGTAAGGGTCGGCGGTGAATCTGTCCTCTACCGCACGCTCGTTTCCACTGAGGGAGAACATGGCTCTCAGGCGTTTGCTCTTCAGGAAGTTGAGTGTCTCGTTGACGGCTATCCGGTAGAGCCATGTGTACAGTCTGCAGTCTTCCCGGAAGCCGGGGAGGTATTTCCATGCCTTCACGAGGGTATTCTGCAGGATGTCATCGGCGTCGTCGTGGTCGAAGACCATCCGCCTGATCTGCCAGTACAGGTCGCGGGAATACCGGCGCACCAGGAGGTTGAAGGCGTAGTCCTCCTTCCCCTCCTGGCGGAATGCGTCCAGTATTTCCTTGTCCTCTGTCATTTATTTCTTTCTGGAGATGGCTTTCAGTGCGGCGGATACGATATGCTCTGCATCGAGCCCGTAGGCTTTCATCAGCTCGGCGGGCTTTCCGCTCTGGCCGAAGAGGTCGTCCACGGCCACTATCTCGACTGGGCAGGGGGTGTGGCGGGCCAGTACTCCGGCGATCAGCTCTCCCAGGCCTCCGGCAATCAGATGCTCCTCGGCTGTCACCACCGCTCCGGTCTTGGCGGCGGAAGCGAGCACAGCCTCAGTATCCAGGGGCTTGATGGTATGTATGTCAATGACTTCTGCGGAGATTTCCTGTCTCTCCAGCTCCTCGGCTGCAAGGAGGGCCTCCCATACCAGGTGGCCGGTGGCGAAGACGGTCACGTCCTTGCCCTCTGTCAGCTTCAGGGCCTTCCCTATCTCGAAGGTCTGGTCCTCAGGGGTGAAATTGGGCACGGAGGGACGGCCGAAGCGGAGATAAACGGGGCCTTCGTAAGAGGCCGCCGCGATGGTCGCGGCCTTGGTCTGATTGTAGTCGCAGGGGTTGATGACGGTCATGCGCGGGAGCATCCTCATCATGCCGATATCCTCCATCACCTGATGGGTGGCGCCGTCCTCTCCGAGGGTGATGCCGGCGTGGGAGGCGGCTATCTTGACATTGGTGCCGGCATAGCAGATGCCCTGGCGGACCTGGTCGTAGACGCGGGAGGTTACGAAGTTGGCGAAGGAGCCGGCGAAGGGAATCCTGCCGCTGAGCGACAGGCCGGCGGCCACGTCTATCATGTCGGCCTCGGCTATGCCGCACTGGAAGAAGCGGTCGGGGTGCTCCTTGGCGAATGTGTTCATCTTCAGCGAGCCGGTGAGGTCAGCGCAGAGCGCGACCACCTTGTCGTTTGTCCTGCCCAGCTCCGTGAGTCCTGCACCGAAGCCCGAGCGTGTGTCCTTGTTTCCTGTATTTATGAATTTTTCCATCGTCATGTACCTTTAATATTAATAATCTCCGAGAGTCTCCCTGACCTGGGCGAGGGCCTTTTCGCAGAGCTCGGGCGAGGGAGCCTTGCCGTGCCATTCGTTGGTGCCCTCCATGAAGTCCACGCCCTTGCCCATGGCGGTGTGGAAGAGGATCATCACGGGTTTGCCGTGACGGGAGAGGGCCTTTGCCTTGGCAAATGCCTCCAGGATGGCCTGCATGTCGTGACCGTCAGCCTGGAGGCACTCCCAGCCGAATGCCCTCCATTTGGCCTCGAGGTCTCCTAGTCCGATGACCGAGTCCACGGTGCCGTCGATCTGCTGGTGGTTCCAGTCGGTCATGGCGATGAGATTGTCCACCTTGTGATGGGCGGCGAACATGGCTGCCTCCCAGATCTGGCCTTCCTCGCTCTCGCCGTCACCGCAGAGAACGTAGACGGTATTGTCCTCGCCGTCGAGCCTCTTGCCGAGAGCGGCGCCGCAGGCTACCGAGAGGCCCTGGCCGAGTGAACCGGAGGGCATGTAGACACCGGGGAGGTTGAAGTCGGTCGAGGGATGTCCCTGCAGTCTGGATCCGAGATGACGGAAAGTGCCGAGCTCGGAGGTGGGGAAGTACCCGGTGCGGGCGAGGATGCTGTAGAGCAGGGGAGACATGTGTCCTGTGGAGAGGATGAACATGTCCTGACCCTTGCCGCTGCGGCTCCAGCCTTCGGGGGAGTGTTTCATTACGTTGAGGTACAGGGCTGTGATGAAGTCAGTGCTGCTCATCGAGCCGCCGGGATGTCCGCACCCGGCCTGGGTGACCATTCTGAGTATGTCCCTGCGGACTTGGGACGCTGTGTCGGTCAGCTTTTGTATGTCAGTCATATCAGTTTGTGTTTATCCCGCTAAGATAGTATATTTGCAGCGATTATCTGAAGAAAATGAAAAATATCCGGAATTTCTGCATTATAGCGCACATAGACCACGGCAAGAGCACCCTGGCGGACCGTCTGCTCGAACACACCCACACCCTTACAGAGAGGGAGATGGAGGACCAGGTGCTGGACTCCATGGACCTCGAGAGGGAGAAGGGCATCACGATCAAGAGCCACGCGATACAGATGGTGTACAACTATAAAGGAGAGAAATACATCCTCAACCTCATCGATACTCCGGGCCACGTGGACTTCTCCTACGAGGTGTCCCGCGCCATAGCCTCCTGCGAGGGAGCGCTCTTGGTGGTGGACGCTACCCAGGGCATACAGGCCCAGACGATATCGAACCTCTACCTGGCCATCAACCATGACCTGGAGATTATCCCGGTGCTGAACAAGATAGACATGGACGCGGCCATGGTGGACGTGGTCAGCGACCAGATTGTGGACCTGATAGGCTGCGACCGCGAGGATATCCTGCTGTGCAGCGCGAAGACAGGCGAAGGCGTGCCGGCCATCCTGGACGCGGTGGTAGAGCGTTTCCCAGCTCCCAAGGGCGACCCCGAGGCTCCGCTCCAGGCCCTGATTTTCGACTCGGTGTTCAACCCCTTCCGGGGTGTGATAGCCTACTTTAAGGTGGTCAACGGCGTGATACGCAAGGGGGACAAGGTGAAGTTCTTCAACACCGGTAAGGAATACGAGGCCGACGAGGTGGGCTATCTCCGGCTGCGGATGTGTCCTACGGACGAGGTGACCACCGGCAACGTGGGCTACATCATCTCCGGCATCAAGACGGCGGTGGAGGTGAAGGTCGGCGATACCATCACTCATGTGGACCGCCCCTGCTCCGAGTCGATAGCCGGTTTCGAGGAGGTCAAGCCCATGCTTTTCGCCGGAGTCTATCCGGTCGAGACCGACGAGTACGAGAATCTCCGCGCCTCCCTCGAGAAGCTCCAGCTCAACGATGCCTCCCTGGTCTTCGAGCCCGAGTCGTCCCTGGCCCTGGGCTTCGGCTTCCGCTGCGGCTTCCTCGGCCTGCTTCATCTGGAGATCATGCAGGAGAGGCTGTACAGGGAGTTCGACATGGACGTGATCACCACCGTGCCGAACGTGTCCTACAAGGTGTACACGACCCAGGGCGAGGTGGTGGACGTGCACAACCCCTCCGGTCTTCCGGCACCTACCCTCATCGACTACATCGAGGAGCCCTACATCCGGGCCCAGATCATATCCAAGAGCGAGTACTTCGGTCAGATCATGAAGCTCTGCCTGGACAAGCGCGGGGTGCTCAAGGGACAGCACTTCCTGACCGCCGACCGCGTGGAGCTCACCTACGACATGCCCCTGGCCGAGATAGTCTTCGACTTCTACGACAAGCTCAAGTCCATATCCCGCGGCTATGCCTCCTTCGACTACCACATCATCGGCTACCAGAAGGCCGATCTGGTCAAGCTGGACATCCTGCTCAACGGCGAGTCGGTCGATGCCCTGTCCTCCCTGATACACCGCGAGCGGGCTTACGACTTCGGCCGCCGCATCTGCGAGAAGCTCAAGGAGCTGATTCCGCGTCAGCAGTTCGAGATAGCGATACAGGCCGCCATAGGAGCTAAGATCATCGCCCGCGAGACCGTCAAGGCAGTGCGCAAGGACGTGCTGGCCAAGTGCTACGGCGGTGACATCACCCGTAAGCGCAAGCTTCTGGAGAAGCAGAAGAAGGGCAAGAAGCGCATGCGGCAGATAGGCAATGTGGAGGTGCCCCAGAGTGCCTTCATGGCTGTACTGAAACTGGATTAGAGGATGAAAGCATTCAGGGCCGTCTTTCTGGCAATATTGTTGAATATACCGGCGCTTTCCTGTATCAGTGCCGCGAATGACCGTCTCATACAGCAGGACAGCCTGTTCGTGCAGCGCTGGACGCAGTACAGTCAGGCAGGACAGTATGATTCCGTAATTTTGTCTGCCAGACCTGTCCTGGACTCGGCCGTCAGGGACGGGGATCGTGGAACCGCACTGATGTCATCGGTCATGATCGCGCAGGCCTATCTGTTTACGGAGAGGTCTGACTCCGCCGGCTACTGGATAGAAAGGATTGAGCGGATGGGAGTGGAGGACGGCAGCCTGTCGGTGAAATCCGTATTTTATAACGTCAAGGCCATATATGCCGTAAAGTTCAAGCTGGATTATTCAGAAGCGCTCAAATATTTTCTCCGCGGTTATGAGACGGCGACCGCCCTGGGCAATCAGGATTACCGCGTCACTCTTCTCACCAATATCGCCAATGTATTTTATCTCCGTTACGATGAGGACGGGATGCGGTATGCTGTGGAGGCTCTGGCCATCTCTGATTCATGCCGGGTGTCGGAATTCTCGAAATGCCTGTCATATCTGGCTGCATCGCAGATGTCCTACATGGGGAGAGACTACGGGAACTCTAAAATTTATCTCGAACGTGCGGATTCATTGGTCAGGCGCGGAGGCTATAGGTCGCTTATATCTTCTGTGGAGCTGCTGTACGGAGACTTGTGTTCGGTCGACGGTCATTATGAGCAGGCGGAGGAACATTACCGTGTGGCATTGGATCATTCCTACAATACCGAGCCCGGAACGATATCGAGGATATACCTTAATTACGGGAAATGCTGTGAGATTATGGGCAAAGCGGACTATGCTGTCAGTCTGTACGAGCAGGGACTGGAGGTCTCCCGCGGTCACGGCAATATGGAGTTCCGCCGGGAGCTTCTTCAGAGGATTACTGACATATATTCGGAGAAGGAGGGCTCTCCTGAGCGGTTCCGGTACTATTACGGTCAGTTGCGGGAGAGTCTTGATACGATTGCCGGAAGAGAACGGGAATTCAATTCTCTGCTTCTGTCGAACCAGCAGATGCAGCATGAACTGGAGATGAGGGCTAACGAGCTGGAGCTGATGGAGGCGCGCCGCAGAAATATGCTGTGGGGGTTCATTTCCCTGATGGCCCTGCTTCTGGTCGCATCTTTCTTCTTTCTCTGGCGGAGGCAGAAACATATGTACAGGGTGCTCGTTGACCAGTATGCGCATCATGCCCAGCAGATGGAAATGCTGCATGCCGGCAATTCTCCGGAAGAGGAAAAGGATGCGGCTGAAAAGCAGCTTTTCCGCAGGGTGGAGACACTCATGTCCAGGGACAAGATATTCTGCCAGAAGGACCTCACCCTGGACCGCCTGGCGGAGATGACGGACAGCAACCGCACGTATGTCTCCAAGGCCATCAACCGTTGCGCAGGTCAGTCATTCTCATCCTATCTCAACATGTACCGGATAGCGGAAGCAGTGAGACTCATATCCAGACTGGATGAGGAAATGCCTCTCAAACAGGTTGCGGATGAAGTAGGCTATGTCTCCATGAGTGTTTTTTACAATGCCTTCTGCAAGGAGACCGGTCTGCCCCCAGGACGTTACCGCAAGGAATTGCAGAACCGTAAAACTGTTCCTGATTCTTGATTTTGATGAAAACGGAAAAATAAAATTTGGAATTGGGAGAGCGGTTGTGGTAGTTTTGTAAAAAACTTTTAAACACACGACCCATGAGACATTATTTTAGAATTATCTGGCCATGCTTGTTGGCCGCTTTGATTTTTACCGGATGCAGGAAAGAGAAGGAAGAACCTTCCCTGACTTTCCCCGAGACCACTGTCGAGGTAGCCGCTCAAGGAGGTGCAGTGAGCGTTGCCTATAATCTGCAGAACCCGTCTCCTTCCTGGGAATTTTCTGCAATAACGGAAGATGAGTGGATAGACCGTGAGACGTTTGATTTCAGCGAGAGCGGTCTGATGAAATTTACTGTGTCGGAGAATACGGAGGAAGATGCTCGCGAAGGGTTCATCAATGTCACGTACGGCTCTATCCAGGAAAGACTGAGAGTGGTACAGGCCGGAACCGGCGGTGCCGGCCCTGTCCAGGACCAGGAACTTGTCATGGAAGTGCTGGCCGTTACCGATTCTTCGGTTACATGCTCCATTACTCCTGCGGATGACAACCTTACATACTGCTGTATGGCTGTCCTGCGCGAGGAGTTCGACCAGTATGCCGGGGGTAGTCTGGAGACATTCTATACTATGATGCTGGACAACTATGAGCTTTTTGCATCTCAGGAGCAGATGACACTGGAGGATTTTCTCTCTACTTACATTCTGATGAGCGGCTATCAGGAATTCACTATCCCTGATATGATTTATAATACAGAATATCTGCTGGTATATGTCGGTATGGATTCAAAAGGGAC
>DVGV01000012.1 GCA_018712545.1 Candidatus Coprenecus merdigallinarum
GGTTACAACTGCCAGAGGGCTACGGGCACGTTCCGGGGACGGGAGTGGCAGGTGTGGTTCACATACGACATCCCCTACAACTACGGCCCGTGGAAGCTCGGAGGGCTGCCGGGCCTGATTCTCAAGGCGGAAGACAGCAGCGGCACCTTCGTATGGGAGGCGGTCAGCCTCATAAGGCCGGAGGGATGCCCCATCTACCGGCACAGCGGGGATGTCAGTCCGGGGAACGGAGCGGACAGACACCAGATACGCAAAAGCTCAAGGAAGAACACCAACAAGATGCTGGAGGCCAGTTGGAAGCTCCCATTCTATATGTCCGGGAGCTCCCAGACCCTGTACTTCAACGACGAGAAGGTGGACACACGCTCGATCAGCTCGGGCAGGACATGGTACCCCCGCCTGGAACTGGAATGATAAAACCGACACGGATATGAAACGCATAGCCATAACACTGCTGACAATACTGGCCGCCGGCATCTCCGCATTTTCCCAGTCAAGAATAAGCGGCAGGGTCTCATTAGCCGGCACGGGAGAGCCTGTGGAGTTCGCCAACATAATCGTACGGGACCCCGCACGGAGTGCAGTCCTGACCTACACCACTACGGACGGGGACGGGCGGTACGTGATAGAGGGACTCTTCGGGGCGGACTCGTTGGAAATCACAGTCACCGCGGTCAACATCGAGAAAAGCACCGCGCTCACAGCCAATGTCTCCCGTACGCTTGACTTCACGGTCAGGGAGAAGAAGCTGGAGTTGAACGAGGCAGTGATCACTGCCACCGCTCCTGCGGTGAGAAGAGGCGGCGACACCCTCACCTACTTCGCGGCACGGTACCGTGACGACAACGACCTGGTGGCGGAGGACATCATACGGAAGCTGCCGGGCGTGGAGGTCGAGGAGTCCGGGAGGATCGCATACCAGGGGAAGGAGATCTCACGGTTCTACATCGAGGGGATGGACATGCTCGGCAAGGGGTACACACTGGCGTCAAAGAACATCAGCGCGGACGACATCCAGTCCATAGAGATCTACGAGAACCACCAGCACATCAGGGCGCTGCAGGAGATGTCACGTCCCGACGAGGCAGCCATGAACATCACCCTCAAGGAAGGGGCAAGGGGGACGTGGACAGGCTCACTGCTGGCTGGAGCGGGATACAGCCCGTGGATGTGGAGGGGCGAGGTATCGGCAATGTACTTCGGGAAGCGGATGCAGTCCATCAACACTTACAAGACAAACAACATGGGGTACAACGCGGCAATGGAGTTCGGCTCGCCGGAAAGCGCGGCATCCATTATCGGGGTGCGCCTCCCCACTGAGCCGCCACTGGACGAGGACCTGTTCATGGACAACAACATACACGCCGCATCCAGCAACTTCCTCTTCAGGCTGAGCGGGACGGCACAGCTCACGCTGAACGCGGACTACACTCACGACATCAGGAAAAGCGAGGGAGTATCCACTACGGTGCACAATATCGTCGGAGGGATGCCCATTACGGTCAACGAGGTCACATCGGCCTCCAGGAGAAGCGACAGGGCAAACCTGACCATCGGCATAGAGAACAACAGGAGGAGAAGCTACATCAACGACATCCTGCGGCTCAGCGGGGAGCTCAACAGGGACATGGGAAGCGTCATCAGCGACGGCACCCCGGTCAGCCAGGCATTCAGGCTGCCGTCGCTCTCGGCCACGAACAGCCTGCACATGATCATCCCGGTGGCCGGCAGGATGTCACTCAACCTGCTCTCCAACACCTCGTACAACTACCAGCCCACATCACTGCGCGTCACGCCGGTGCTCTTCCCGGACATCTTCGGCGCCGCACAGGCGGATGAAGCGGTGCAGACGCTCAGCTCATCGCAGCTCATAACCCGCAACTCGCTCTCCGGGGTATGGACCAGAGGCGGATGGACGTTCTCCATAGGGCTGGGGCTGAACGCCCATATCGAGGACATGGCGTCGCAGCTGTACACCACGGGGACGCAGGCGGCGGACTCCATGCGCAACGACATCGGATGGCAGAGGTACGACCTCACACTCGGGCCGGGAGTATCATACAAGGCCGGTGACAGGCTCTTCATATCGGCACACGTCAACGCGGACCTGATGACGCTCAGGACCCGGGACCGTGTAAGGGGCAGGAAAGACGGCGTCACGCGTGTCATCGCAAGCCCTGTCCTGAGACTCAACGGAGAGATCACACAGGACCTCAAGTACTCGGCATCCGCATCATATACGGAGGCCTACGGCGGGCTCTACGACAGCTACGGGGGATTCATCATGACGGACTACCGCAACATCGCCACAAAGGACGGGGAGCTGCGCCACACCAGGAGCCAGAACTACTTGGCCTCGCTCAGCTACAGCAGCGCGCTCAACCTGATATTCGCGAATCTGGAGGCATCCTACTACAGGGCCGGAAGCAACCTCACATACGCATACAGCTATGACGGGGCCCTGACACGCATAGAGTCAGTGGCGGCTCCGAACCTGTCCCACGGGCTGGGACTGGAGGCCAAGGTGTCCAAGCACTTCCTCCCCATATCCACGCTGATAAGCGCTGGCGGAGGGTGGAGACGCAGCTGGAGCGGGATAATACGCCAGGGCGTCAGGCTTGACAGCAGGAGCGATATCTTTACCGCCTCCCTCGGGCTCAACACCAGGTTCACAAGGTGGCTCACCTTGGACTATTCCGCCGCCTACAGCAGGTCCGAGACCGCCGTGGAGTCGCTCGGGTACACTGATCCCATAGACAACATCAAGCAGGAGGGAGAGCTGCTGTTCTCCTTCGGCAGAGGAATCACCCTCTCCGTGGACTGCGAGCACTACTACAACGGCTCCCTCCAGCCACGGCACCGCAACATGGTGTTCCTCGGTGCAGAACTGTCAGTCAAGACCAGGCACCTGACATACGCGCTCAAGGGCAGGAACCTGCTGAACACGGCGTCCTACAGCTCGGCATACACCTCTGACATAACGGACTACGTATACTCCTACGCGCTCAGGCCTCTGGCACTCATCGTCACGGTAAGATATAATTTTTAAGCCGAATACTCTCTGACTCCCCAGCATACCGGTCTCGGAGGATAAGCAAAGTCGTGCTGAAGCCGACCAGCATTATAGGGCCTTCTTCTGGGCAGGTATGGAGATGCGTCTGCATCTAAACGTACTCGAGTCTGTTTTGGTTTATTTGAGATAACGTGTTGTGGTTTAGTGCTTTACAACGATTGCCGATACTACAGATTGGGGGTGTGCACCTTCTGTCTGTTTTGCAGTAATTTGCTTAAGTGATTGTTATGTACGTGCATATCAGAATAGTTGCTTAACAGACTGTGAGGAGAAAGAAAGTTGCGTTTATGCCGATCCACATTATGGGGTCTTCTGAGATGGGTGTTGAGATACGTATGCATCAAAACGCACTCGGGTCTGTTTTGGTCTATTTGAGATAACGTGTTGTAGTTTTGTAAATTATACTGGGTGCTGGCATTACAGATTGGGGTAGGAACTCCCTCAATCTGTTTTTGTCAGTTTGATGTAAATTATCGTAGTTGAGGATATTGTACTCGGTGTGGTATTACAGACTAGAGATGAAAAGTGGCAGAGCACTTTTGCTGCAGAAATGCGTATGAGAACTTCAACATTCATTTATGTAAATGTTAATGTCTGACGGGAAAGCTATACGTGAAGAATGCCCGCAAAAGGTTTGAAAGTCCACCTTCGGAAGGTGAGCAGACAGATATTCCGCAGATTTTCGTAAATTTTCGTAAATTTGCCCAAGTGCTTGTAGCAGACATTATTTTAAATTACGGATATTATAATCTGAGCAAAATATGAAACAGTTACGCAAGATATTCAACATCGTGTCAGCGGCTGTGCTGCTGGCCTCTTTCTATCCGCTGCTGTTCTGGAACAGGCTGGAAGGTGTGCGGATACCTACCCGTTTCGGTATGGACGGGATGCCCGACCGCTGGGGTGACATGACTTCGCTGCTGATTCTCTGCGTTATAGCTACTGCTGCGTATGTGTTCTTCTTGGCGTGTCAACGTGCTCCGCAATTGATGAACACGTTGGAGCCGGAGCCGGCGAAGATTACCCCAGGGGTCAGTTCCGCAGTGAAGGACTTTATCTCGCACCTGTGCCTTGTCTGCATGCTGCTTCATTCGTCCATTTCCAATTCAGGACTGGCGGTCGCTCTCGGAAAGGCGCAGGCCATGCCGTCCTGGATTTACGCAGTACTCCTCGCTCTCATTGTGATAGCGGCAGTCGTTCTGATTGTCCGCGTGATCGTTGCGGTGGCTGCTCAACGAAATGGGTAACGCTCTCGGGCAAATGTGTTAATGGTTGTTGGTGGGAATCGGAAAGGCCGTACTATTAAGCAGAATAGTTGTGTACATGTGACAACATCATCCCACCTTCGGAAGGTGTACAGAAAACCCCGAGGATCGTCTCACCTTCGGAAGGCGGGAAATGGTGAAAATGTCCGGAAATGGCCGTGTACGTGCTGTGTCGGTACCGTTGCTCAATCCCACCTTCGGAAGGTGTGCAGAAAATCCCGAGAATCGTCTCACCTTCGGAAGGTGGGAAAGAGGGAAGGCGGGATAGCGGGAGAGGTGGCCGACTCAGTGCGCCTTGAGAAATGTATCCAGCGCGGTGAAATATTCTTCGGTGTGGGTGAATGCGGCCTGGAGGTGCTTGCAGTCGAATTCACGGAGGGTGACGAGCGGGGAGGCGGTCAGGGGCTCGAGCAGGCGGCGGGGGCTGACGGTGTCTTCCGTGGCGTGGATCAGCAGCATGGGGACGGAGATGTCCTGAGGACGGAAGCCGGGGGAGAGGAGGGGAGTTGCCGGCAGACGCACGGATTTTCCGTCACTGCCGGAATTGGCTGCTTTGCCGTTATCGCTGCCGTTGCCGTTGCCATTGTCCTTGCCCCCGTTCAGAATCCTGACGCTCTCCGCCGGATCGGAGATGAACCCGTCCATGATGCAGCTACGGATGAGCGACTTCCTGCCGGGGTATTGCCGCAGATGCTCCCCGACCATGATGGTGCCCATGGAGAATGCCAGAACGTCCACCGGCCTGTCCCGGAGGACGGCGATATGTTCCAGGACTGCCCCGAAATCCCGCAGATACTCGCTGTGGTAGAGCATGTCCTGGTCCGTCGCGAAGTCCTGGCTCCCTCCGAAACCGCGGTAGTCGAACATCCATACGTCGTAGCCCAGGAAGCAGAGTGTCGCTCCGATTCCCAGCCATTGTCCCATATTGCCGGCGTCGGCGCAGGCTATAAGTACGGACCTTCCATTTTCCCCGGCGCCGGGCAGATTCCAGATATTGATTCTGTACCCGTCAGAGGTTACCACCGAGTCCTCGACGTATTCGATGCCGAAGTCCTTCGGTGTGTAGGTGTATTCTTTCTGCGGGTTGATGGCGCGGGCTGCTGTGATGCTGACGAGCAGGATGAGGGCCGAGGCCAGGAGTCGGGATATCGTTTTCATGATGATGGGTTAGCGGTGGTTGAACTTTCGGCCGCATTTACGGCACCGATAGTTGGCATTCAGGTATTTGGTGGACATGGCCATGAAGATGGCGAGCAGCAGGAATATTCCGGCTATGATGCTGCCGGTGCCGGACTGGATGCCGAGCTGCAATGACCACCAGGGGTAGAAGCCGGAGCCGAGGCCCAGGATGACGGATGCGATTATGACTGCAGTGGTGTACCGGGAAGGGGCTATGGGTATGGCGTTGTCGCTGCCGCATTTGGGGCAGAAGGGGATGGCTTCGTGCATCCTGTCGGCGATGGGGGCGATTATCTCCAGGGCTTTTTCGTAGTCCTTGTCGGGTACGTACAGTGCGGTGCCGGAGTCAGGACCATGTGTCCCGGTCCGCCGGTCAGTGCTTTCATCGTCGTGCCTGTACACAGTGATGTTGTTGGCCTCCAGTACGCTCGAAATGTTGTCGGCGTAGATGCTGCTGTCGCATTTTATCAGAAGTCTCTCGTCCATGGGTGATGCTTTATCGGCAGACAAAAGTACGGAAAAATTCTGTTGCCGCAATGGCAGTGTTTCGCGGGATTTGCTGCCGTTGTGGGAATATATGACGGCATCGCTTCATGTCTTTGACCGGGAGATCGCCTTTTCCCGGTTTTTCACGGACAGGACTGAGCGGGGGAAATATCAATTTGACCGCATGAATAAATAAATGGTTTTTTAGTTGCAAGCACCTGGGATTTTTCTTAAATTTGTCTGAAACTGACTTAATGGCAAAAATATGAAATCGGTAAAATTATTCCTGGCTGCAGCGGCGGTGCTCCTGGCAGCCTCCTGCGGCAGGGGAGGGCTCGGAGAGGGAGGTCTGGTGACTTTCGACTATTCTCAGATGACGGAGGGACAGGATACCCTGGTGTTCTCGGACCTGGCTGCGGAGCCGGAGTTCATCGCGCTGGACAGCGATACTCTTGATGCATTCACCGCGGCGAAAGTGCTCATTACGGAAAATTATCTGGTCAAGGACGCTCAGGCTATTCTGAGCAAGGCTCCTGTCAGGGTGTTCGACCGGCATACCGGGAGATTCATCTGTAACGTGGGGCATCTCGGGCGCGGTCCAGGGGAGTATCTGAATTCCTCTCAGACTTTTGTGGACGAGGACGGCGGCAGGGTGTGGATAATGGATGCGGCGGACCGTATCAAGACCTATGACCTGACTTCGGGGAAATATATAGGGACTGTCCCGCTGGCATATAAGCCGATGGACGAGTTCGGAGCGGGCTCGGCCAGTTTTATGGTGGACGGACGGGCCGGCACGCTGACGGTCATGGCGGTTCCTTATGAGGAGGATGCCTGTCCGGCTATAGCCTGGTGTCAGGACCTTTCGGGCAAGATTCTCTGGGAGATACCCGAGGTCGGAAGGCAGCGCACCCGGACTCCGTCCAATACTCTCGTGGGTACGTCCTTCAATATCGACGGTGCGCTGGATGTGTCGTTCGAGTCCAGCGGAAACTGGCCTGATACCCTGTATGTCCTGGAAGGGGATGTGCTGCGGCCGGTGTTTACAGTCAATACCCGGTCATTGAAGAGCGGCTCTTCCTTGAAAAGTACCCTGCTGCCGGGAAAAGTGCTCTCTACCCTGACGGAAATGCAGGAATACATGCCGGGCATCATCATTGGAGAACCCGTGGCCAATGTGCTTACTGACTTGAAGTCAGGGAAGAGCGTAAGTTATCCTACGGAGATTCTCAATGACTTTCTCGGCGGGTACCAAGGCGGATATTCTATCCAGTGCGGTTATCTGGTACAGAGCATTCCGGCAGAGGAGTTCTTAGTCGCGGCTCCCCAGGCCCTGGAGCAGGGGACGCTGACCGGTTCTGCGGCTAAGCGGGTCCGGGCGATTCTTTCCGACCTGCAGCCTACGGACAACGATGTGCTGATGCTGGCCCGGCTGAAAGATTGACCATATACGTAGTTGTCTGTCAGTAAAGCATATACCCTGAAAAGGACTTGCCGCCCTCGGCACTAGAGGAAGGGCCCGCCGCGAAGCGGTGGGAGGGCCTGGTCCTTTTCAGGGTATATGCTTTGCTGCAAAATGCAATGCTGGAAGGTGACGGTGAAAAGCAACTTCTGTCGGCACCTTCCGGACGGGAATCCGGGGCAGGACCGGCGAGAGAGGCCTCAGAGGTCGATCGGCTTATAACGAAATCGAGAAGGTGGTGGCAATAGGCCGTTTCGCCCGGCACCTTCCAGTCAACCGGAAGAAGGAATGCTTCCGGAGAGGGTGCAGGCCGTCAGTTTCTGTGGCGGAGTATCGTCAGGCAGGGTTCCTCGTCATCGGTGAGGCAGTAGTCGATGAGCAGGTCGCCGTACTGCCACTTGGGGTAGAAGGCTTCCTCTGAGCCGGGGAAGGTGAGTTCCGAGCGGTAGATGGTGCCGTCGGTCTTGTCGATCAGGTAGAGCTGCTTCTGCTGGCCGGGCTCCATGAGGGTGACGTAGCGGAAGGCAGCATCCTCGGCGTAGTCATAGACAAAATAGATATCGTTCCAGACATCAGTGAATGAGGACAGGTCGCTCTGAGCGATTCCGTGCCGGAAGGTGAAGCAGCACCTCGGTTCGAGGGACGGGACTTCCGGATGCACGGTGAATACGGTGTCAGTGCTCATCTGGTGGAAGATGATCTCTCCGTCTCCGTTCTGGAAGAGGGCCTTGTATTCCTGATATGCAGTGACATTGGCCTTGGGAGTGAGCCGGAAAAGCAGATGGTTGGCGAACCTGCCTGTCTGACGGCCGCTGGTGTCCCGGATGCGGAGCCGGTCGGCTTCGTTGCCGAGCACTGTCTGTACGGACTCCAGTATGTATGGACCGTCGGCCAAGGTGAAGACCATCTGTGCCTGAGCCTCTGGCTCCCAGGTCCCGATGTATGTTCCGTCCAGTCCGTAAGTGAGGACGCCTTTCATTATATCGTTGAGACAGATACCGTTCCCGTCCGGAGCGAGATAGATGTCATTGACGTACAGGTATTCCCCGGGACCGTTGCCCTTGACTCCGACATAACCTTCCAGCCTGCCGTCCCTGGACAGCCTCAGTACCTTCATATCTGCCGTAAGCATGAAAATATTGTCCTCGGTCAATACTACGTCTACGGCATCCGAAACGAGCAGCCGTCCGCTTTCCTCAGCGCCCGTGAGAAGGATCCTCTCCACTTCGTACCCCCGTTCCCCGAGGTCTGCCATCGAGATTTCAGCGGATGCGGAGGCAAATTCGGACTCTGTGTAAGTAGGAATGTCCCCGGATGTTCCGGAGCAGGAGGCAGCAAATATCAGGGCTGCCGGCAGGAGGATGAGATTCTTTTTCATACAATGCGGATTTTATAACAAAAATACGTTAAAATAATATATCGCGAATATAAAGATTTTTTTTAGCTGTCAAAATCCAGATAAGAAGATAGTGGAAAATGTGAAAATGATACATAAAGTGTGGCGGAAAGTGTGAAATCTTAAGGTAGTTTAATGCCGGATAATGTGAAATCATTATATTTGCAGTGAATTTATAATGACAGAAAACATGGATGGCCTACTGAAAAGAAAGATTGATTCATATCTGATTGACTGGAAGAATAATCCTGATAGGAAGCCTCTTATCATCAAAGGGGCCAGACAGGTCGGAAAAACACGCTCCGTAGAGTGGTTTGCGAGTCGGAATTATACCAGTTT
>DVGV01000013.1 GCA_018712545.1 Candidatus Coprenecus merdigallinarum
TCATCCTGTATTTTTTCTTCGGCCGCAATTTCCGCAAGGACAAGATGTTCTCCCGCAAGGGAGCGAGGGACCTCGGGCTGAGGAAGGAGCTGTGCAAGGAGATGCTGGAGAAGTTCGAGGACAGGGAGAATATCCCGCAGGAGGTGAGGCGCCACCACAAGCTCGTGGTGCAGAATATCCGCAGCGCCTACAGCCTGCTCTCGGCCAATGACAGCGTGCAGATCTATTTTTCCGGAAAGGAGGCTCTCTCCGCCATGCTCGAGGCGATGCGCGGGGCTAAGACCCATATCCACCTGCAGTCGTTCATCATAGAGGACGACAGGGTGGGCAATACCTTCAAGGAGGTGCTGATGGCCAAGGCCCGGGAGGGGGTGGAGGTCCGGATGATGTACGACGGGTTCGGAGGACGGCGTCTGGGCAAGAAGTTCCTGGGGGAGCTGCGGGAGGCTGGGGTGGAGATTCTCAATTTCTCCCCGTTCCGGCTCTTCTTCCTTCCGCCCATTGTCAATTATCGCAACCACCGCAAGATCCTGGTCGTGGACGGACGCATCGGTTTCCTGGGTGGGTGCAATATCGCGGACCGCTACTTCGACGGAGGGGAATTCCCCGAGTGGAGGGACACCCACGTCCGCATAGAGGGGATGTCGGTGATGTCGCTGCAGGCCACATTCCTGCTCGACCGGTATTTTATCCTGAACAAGAATCTGGGGCGGCGCCGCAAATATTACCCTTACGTCGATGCCAAGGACAAGGAACTGCTGGCTGCCGGCACTGCGGGAGGCAGCCGCTACTATGCGCAGATCATCGCTTCGGGACCGGACAGCGACTGGGCCGCCATCATGCAGTGTTACTTCACGGCCATCACCAAGGCCCGGGACCATATCTGTATCATCACCCCGTATTTCATCCCGTCCGAGACGATTCTCAATGCGATAAAGATAACGGCCTTGTCTGACGTGAAGGTCTCGCTGATGATACCTGAGCGCTCCGATACCTGGCTGACCAACTGGGGTACGATGTCCTATATCTCGGAACTGATAGACGCCGGGGTCAAGGTGTATCTCTTCAAGCGCGGGTTCAACCACTCGAAGGTGCTCAGCATCGACGGGGAGTACTGCATCATCGGTTCGGCCAATATGGACAACCGCAGCTTAGAGCATCATTTCGAGGTTACTTCGGTCATCTACGACCCGGAGTGCGCCCGGACGGTAGAGGACCAGTTCCGCAAGGATCTTTCCCGCTGTACCTTGGTAACCAAGGCCAAGTGGCACAGGCGTCCCGGGCGCAATAAATTCTACGAGTCCGTGGCCCGTCTGGTAAGCCCTCTGCTATAGCTGCTTGCGGTACTGCAGCGGGGTGGTGCCGGTATGGTGGCGGAAGAACTGTACGAAGACCGACGGACTGGAAAATCCCAGCTCCTCCGATATCTCCAGTATGGTCATGTCTGTGGTCTGGAGCAGCAGCTTGCTGTCGCTCAGCAGCATGGTGGCTATCCAGTCGGATACGGAGCGTCCGCTGATGCGGCGGATGGCCTCGGAAAAATATTTCGGGGTGCGGTTGAGCCGGCCGGCATAGAAGGCCACGTTGTGCTCGCTGCGGTAGTGGACGGTCAGCAGCCTGAAGAAGTCGTCGGTGAGCTGTTCCTGGCGGGGCTTGGTCACCTCGCTCCGGTCTCCGGAGATGCCTCGGTAGATGTCGCTGATCTCGAGCATGAGGGCATAGAGGAGAGTCTTGGATATCTCTTCGTGATAGGCATTTCCGGTATCATTGTTCCGTTTTTCAATGAAATCATAGTATTCCAGAAGGCGGGCCGCCCTGTCCTCCCTGAGCTGGATTACAGGGTGCAGGAAGGTGATGTTGAGAATGTTGATGTCCACCGGGCTGGGATGCTCCAGGATGGCTTCGAGGGAGGCGCTGAGGGTCCTGGCGCTGAAGTCCCCGGAGCAGGATATCTCTTCCGTGAACTGCTGGGGAATCAGGATGAAGAGGCAGCCGGGAACTATCTCCCAGGTCCGTCCGCTGATGCGCAGTTCCCGCTTTCCGGCGGTGCACAGTCCTATGGTAAAGCCCTTTTGCTCCGAATTCATATTGAAATCCGACTTTTTCTACATTTTTTCTGCTGCAAACATAACAATTTATACGGAATGAAGTGCCAATTTTGCAGCCGATTTAAATCCTAAGATATGAAGCAATACTACAATCATTCCATCGAGGAAGTCTCGAAGGAGTTTCAGACCGATGCGGAGCGGGGACTGAGTCCCGACGGGATAGCCGCACGGATTGAGAAGTACGGCAAGAACACGCTGGTGCAGAAGAAGGGGCGTCCGTTCATCGTGATGTTCCTCGAGCAGTTCAAGAGTTTTCTCATTATTCTGCTGATAATAGCCGCCGTGATTTCCGGCGTGATGGGTGTCAGGACGGGCGAGGGCCTGCTGGACACCTATATTATAATGGGTATCCTGCTGCTCAATGCCTTTATCGGCGCTTATCAGGAGTTCCAGGCCCAGAAGTCCATGGACGCCCTCAAGAAGATGGCGGCCCCCATGGCCAAGGTCATCCGGGGCGGGGAGTCCTATATCGTCAATGTGGAGGACGTGGTGCCCGGCGACATCGTGGTCCTGGAGGTGGGCGACATCGTGCCGGCCGATATCAGGATTACCGAGTCGGTGAACATGAGCATACAGGAGTCGTCCATGACCGGTGAGTCCGTGCCGGTGGAGAAGTCTCCCGAGGCTATAGCGGAGACGGAAGTTCCCTTAGGAGACAGGAAGAATATGGCGTTCTCCAGCGGAGTGGTGACCTTCGGCCGCGGCAAGGGTATCGTAGTGGGTACGGGTATGAACACCGAGATAGGCAAGATCGCCAATATGCTCAACCGCGATTCCGATACCCAGACTCCGATGCAGGTGCGCCTGGAGAAGCTCGGTAAAGTGATAGGCATCGCCTCCATCGTAATCTGCGCTGTGATATTCCTTATCGGCGTGCTCTACGGCCGTCCGGTCATCAGCATGTTCATGGTGGCTATTTCCCTGGCAGTAGCGGCCATTCCCGAGGGACTGCCGGCTATCTCGACCATCATCCTGTCTATGGGTGTGCGCCGTATGGCCAGGCACAACGCCATCATCCGCAAGCTGCCCTCAGTAGAGACCCTCGGCTGCACTACCGTTATCTGCTCCGACAAGACCGGTACTCTGACCAAGAACCAGATGACGGTGGTGGAGGATTATGCGGTCAGCGGCAATATCGACCGTCTGGTGTCGGTAGCCGTGCTCTGCTGCGACGCCAAGGTGGTCAAGAACAGCGACGGCACCACTACCAAGGTGGGCGACCCTACAGAGATAGCCCTGATAGACCTCGGAGCAAAGCAGGGTGTGGTCAAGGATGAGCTTGAGGCCCGTTGCCCGAGGGTAGGAGAGGTGGCCTTCGATTCCTCCCGCAAGAGGATGACGACCATCAACCGCATGGAGGACGGCTCCCTCAGGGCCAATGTCAAGGGCGGTCTGGACGAGATACTCTCAGTCTGCGACCGGATAGAGACTGCGGACGGAGTACGTGAGATAACTACATCCGATATAGTGGACCTGCAGAAGCGCAACGAGGCCATGGCCGAGTCGGCCCTCAGGGTGCTGGCAATGGCCTACAGGCCCATGGAACAGGTATCCTCCGAGATGGAGGAGGTCGAGCGCGGCCTGATCTTCGTCGGAATGGTCGGAATGATCGACCCTGAGCGAGAGGAAGTCATCGGCGCCATCGCAGAGTGCCGCAGCGCCGGTATCCGTCCGGTGATGATCACCGGTGACCACAAGGTAACGGCCTTAGCCATCGCCAAGAAGATCGGCATCTTCCAGGAAGGCGACCTGGCCATCACCGGTACTGACCTCGAGAAGCTCGACGACGCTTATTTCGATGCAAATGTGGACAAATATTCGGTCTACGCCCGTATCGCTCCCGAGCAGAAGGAACGTATCGTGACGGCCTGGCAGAAGAGGGGTGAGATCGTGGCCATGACGGGTGACGGTGTCAACGACGCCCCGGCTCTCAAGAAGGCTGACATCGGAGTGTCTATGGGCATCACCGGCACGGAGGTGGCCAAGGACGCTTCGGACATGGTGCTTCAGGACGACAACTTCGTGACCATCGTCTCCGCTGTCTCCGAAGGCCGCCGTATCTACGACAACATCCTCAAGACCATTCTCTTCCTGTTGTCTACGAACCTCGGAGAGGTGGTTCTGCTCTTCATCACCTCAATATTCAACATGGGTATTCCCCTGCTGCCTATACACATCCTGTGGATCAACCTCGTCAGCGAGACTTTCCCGGCTTTGGCACTGAGTCTCGACCCCGCAGCCAAGGACGTGATGAGCAAGAGTCCCCGCGGCAAGGGCAAGCAGTTCATGGACCGCGGCATGATCTGGCGTATCAGCTACCAGGGCCTTATGGTGACGGCCATTACCCTCACAGCCTTTATCATAGGTAAGAATCAGGGCGGCGAGGCCCTCGGTCAGACCATGGCCTTCACCTCGCTGATCATGGCCAAGCTCGTACATGCCGGCAACCTGCACTCCAACACAGAGTCCCGCTTCAAGTTCAACATCCTGAACAACAAGCCGCTGATCTTCGCCCTGCTGATGTCTCTCGTGCTGACCCTCGCAGTGCTGCTGATCGCACCTCTGATGAGTGCCTTCGAGTTTGTCTCCATGAATCTCAACCAGTGGGGTGTCATCGTCCTCCTGGCCCTCGTTCCCCTCGTGGTGGTAGAGCTCTTCAAGGCCCTTAAGTGGAACGGCAGATAGGCGTCAGATTTCGTTCAGGAGGTCGGGTCTGAGGCGCCTTGTGCGCTCCAGGGCCTGCTCCTCCTGCCACTGACGGATGAGTTTCGGATTGCCTGAGAGCAGGACTTCCGGTACTTTCCATCCCATAAAGTCGGCCGGACGTGTATAGATGGGAGGAGCCAGGAGGCCGTCCTGGAATGAGTCGGACAGGGCCGATGTCTCGTCTGTAATCGCTCCGGGGATGAGGCGGATGATGGAGTCGCAGATTACGCAGGCTGCCAGCTCGCCTCCGCTGAGGACGTAGCTGCCTATTGATATTTCCTTGGTTATAAGATGTTCGCGGATACGGTGGTCGATGCCCTTGTAGTGGCCGCAGAGGATGATTAGGTTGCGGCAGGTGGACAGACTGTTGCACATGCCCTGGTCGAGCATCTCTCCGTCTGGGGAGGTGTAGATTATATGGTCGTAATCCCTCTGTGAGGTCAGGTCCGTGATGGCACGGTACAGAGGCTCAGGCTTGATGACCATGCCGGCATCTCCGCCGAAACCGTAATCGTCTATCTGCTTGTAGTTTCCCTTGCCGTAGTCGTGCAGGTTGACAATATGTACTTCGACGAGTCCCTTGTCCTTGGCCCGTCTGATAATCGAGTGGTTGAGCGGACTTTCCAGAAGCTCCGGCACCGCGCTTATAATATCAATCCTCATAGCGGGGGCAAATTTACTTAAAACCGCGTTTCTTAAAAAAATTAATGTATATTTGCAAGTTCAATTTAACAACTAAATAAGATGATTGACGAGACCTTGAATCCTTCCGTAGAGAAGAGTACTGCTGAAAATTCCGTAGAGAATTCTGAAAAACTGAATGTTAACGTTTCTGAAGTGAATCCCGCCGTAGAGGAGGCCGCTGCCGTTGCTGCTGCTGTAGTGGCAGCCGGTGACATAGTCGGGAGCGCTGCCGGGGAGTCCGCCGCAGCCGTGGAAGAGCCTGCACAGGAGGAAATGCGCGGAGCCGTGATAAGCGAGGAGGAGCTGAAGAGCCTTTCGTCCAAGAGCCTGAAGGAGATAGTGGAAACTTTCCGCAACCTGGTGGACAACGGCGATATCATGGAACTCAACAGGCAGTCCGAGTATATCAAGGCTACATTTTATAAAGTTCTGAAAGAGGAGAAGATAGCATCCGGTTATCATGCTCCCGCAGCCCAGGACTATGCTGGAACGGCAGTAGAGACCAGGGAGGAACTTTCCGAAGGGCAGCCTGCCGGGACAGAGCAGGAGGATACTGTGGAGGTGGTTCCGTCGGAGCAGCAGGATGCATCCGTTTCCGTTAATCCCTTCATCGAGATAGAGCGTGCGTTCAAGGATCTCTATGCCCGCTACAAGGGCCGCCGTGCCGTATATTTCCAGAACCTGGAGAAAGAGAAACAGGCCAATCTGGATACCAAGCTCGGTATTATCGAGGAACTCAAGAACCTGGTGGAGAACACCGAGGACCTGAGCCGCTCCTACCCTGAGTTCCGCTCCCTGCAGACCCGCTGGCGTGAGGCCGGTCCCGTGCCCCAGGCCCGTGTGAAGGATGTCTATGAGACTTACCAGCATTATGTCGAGAAGTTCTATGACTATGTGAAGATCAACAATGAGCTCCGCGACCTCGATTTCAAGAAGAACCTCGAGGCCAAGACCGCTCTCTGCGAGAGGGCGGAGGCTCTGGAGAAGAGCCCCAATGTGGTCGAGGCCTTTGCCCAGCTGCAGAAGCTGCACGAGGAGTGGAAGGAGTTCGGTCCGGTGGCCAAGGAGTACCGCGAGGAGATATGGGACCGTTTCCGTGCCGCTACTTCCCGCATCAACAAGATTCACCAGGCCTACTTCGAGAATCTGAAAGTGCAGCAGAAGGAGAATCTGGTGGCCAAGACCGCTCTTTGCGAGAAGGCAGAGGAACTGGCACAGAAGGATATCAAGGACTCCAACGGATGGAACGCCGTGACCAAGGAGTTCGAGGACATACAGAAGGAGTGGCGGAAGATAGGATTTGCCTCCAAGAAGGACAACCAGAAGATATACGACCGTTTCCGTGCTGCCTGTGACAGTTTCTATAACCGCAAGCGCGAGTTCTACACGGATTTCAAGGAGCAGATGAGCTCCAATATGGAGAAGAAGATAGCCCTCTGCGAGCAGGCCGAGGCCGTGATGGACAGTACTGACTGGAAGAAGACCACCGACTATCTGATCTCTCTGCAGAAGCAGTGGAAGGAGGTAGGCCCCGTATCCCGCAAGAAATCCGATCAGGTGTGGGCCCGTTTCCGTGCTGCCTGCGATCATTTCTTCGACAACAAGGAGAAGAACTTCGGCGGTATCGACCCTCAGTATGTGGATAATCTCAATGCCAAACAGGCAGTTATCGACGATATCAACGCCTATGTTCCTTCCGGAGATGACAGGGAGGATATCAGGGCGGCCCGCGAGTTCTCTGACAGGTGGAATGCCATCGGATTCGTACCCTTCAAGGAAAAGGAAAAAGTGATGGAGGCCTACCGTGCAGTCATGGCTGAGAAATTCCCGGATTTCCGTATATCCGCAGGCGCAGGTTCCCGCGGCAGGAATTCATCCCGAGGACGCGGTAAGGTAGAGGTGAGCCCGGCACGTCAGGAAAGGGACCGTCTCCTCCAGAAGTTCCGTAAGCTGGAGAGCGAGATAGCCACATACGAGAACAACATCGGTTTCTTCGCCAGCTCCAAGAAAGCTGACTCCCTCGTCAAGGAGTTCCAGAAGAAGATAGACGCAGCAAAGGAGGAACTCGCCGACCTCGAGGAGAAGATTCAACAACTCGACACCCAGGAATAAAGCATGAACAAGAATACTATAATAGGTATAACGCTCATAGGACTCCTGTTGATAGGATTCAGCGTTTATAATTCCAGGATAGCAAGAGAGCAGCAGGAGATACAGAGGGTGAGGGACTCGGTAGCTGCGGCCCAGGCCTTCGAGTATGCGGAGGAGATGGCACGGCAGATGGCTGCCGACAGCGCATCGGCCGGGCAGGGAACTCAGGACGGACAGCCGGCCTATGCCAGCACATACGCCAATCCCTTCCTCGAACAGGCCTACAACGCCGGTGAGGACTTCCATTACCTCGAGAACAACAAGCTCAGGATAAAGTATTCGACCAAGGGAGGCCAGGCCGCCTCAGTCCTGATCAAGGACTACTACACCAGCGACAGTACCGACCTCTACCTGATGAAGGACGACTACAGTGACTTCGGCCTGCAGCTCTATACCGACCAGTACATCAACACCGGCGGCTTTACCTACGAGACAGTGGTGTCCAACGACTCCACCCTGGTGATGCGCCTGTATTTCTCGGACACCGCCTTCATCGAGCACCGTTATTTCCTGCCGGCTGACAGCTACATGGTGGACTTCGACGTACACATGGTGAACATGGACCGTCATATCCCCCGCAACGCCTCCCAGTTCGAGATAGCCTGGAACATGGATGTGCCCCGTCTGGAGCGCGGCTACAAGAACGAGCAGAACTACTCGACCGTCGATTTCAAATATCCCGGTCAGGTCAAGAAGATAGAGAACCTCGGCATCATGCGCGGCGGCGGACGCTCCGGCGGCAACCACCGCGAGGTAACCACCCGCATCGAGTGGTTTGCCTTCCAGCAGCAGTACTTCTCGGCCATTCTCCGGGCAGAGGAGAACTTCGAGTCGGGCAACCTCTCGATGAAATTCTACCCCGAGACCGACGCCGAGCGCCGTCTGATGGCCTGCTCCGCCTCGACCCTCGTGCAGTACGAGCCCGGCGCTGACGTGACCGTGCCCTTCGAGTTCTACTACGGACCCAACCATTTCCGTACCCTCAAGAGCTACGACTGCGACTTTGAGAAGATCGTGCCTCTGGGAGGATGGCTGGTAAGATGGATCAACAGGGGTATCATCATCCCTGTCTTCGACCTCTTCGGCCGCTTCATCAGCAACTACGGCATCATCATTCTGCTGCTGACAGTTCTGATCAAGCTGGTCATATCGCCTCTGACCCTCAAGTCCTACATGTCTTCGGCCAAGATGAACGTTCTCAGGCCCGAGCTGGACAAGATCAACGCCAAGTATCCCCGTCAGGAGGATGCCCTGAAGAAGCAGCAGGAGACCATGGACCTGTACCGCAAGGCCGGTGTGAGCATGTTCGGAGGCTGTCTCCCCATGCTGCTCCAGTTCCCGGTGCTCTTCGCGATGTTCCGTTTCTTCCCGGCCTCGTTCGAGCTCCGTCAGAAGGGCTTCCTGTGGGCGGACGACCTGAGTACTTATGACTCGATTCTCGATTTCGGATTCAACATACCGCTGTACGGTGACCACGTCAGCCTCTTCGCCATCCTCTGCGCCCTGAGTATGTACTTCTCGGCCAGGATGACCCAGGGCAGCAATGTAGACAACAACCCTCAGATGAAGAGCATGCGCAACATGACCCTCTACTTCATGCCCATCTTCATGCTGTTCATCTGCAACAACCTCTCCAGCGGTCTGACATACTACTACCTGCTCTCCAACCTCATCATGATGCTCCAGACCTGGGTCATCCGTCGTTTCTTCGTGGACGAGGAGAAGATCATGGCCAGGGTGCGCGCCGCTTCCGTAAAGGGAGCCGCCAAGCCCAAGTCCAAGTTCCAGCAGCGTCTCGAGGCCATCCAGAAGGCCCAGCAGGAGGCTATACGTGAGCAGCAGAAACAGCAGCAGAGAAGACGTTAGTTAAAAGATATCGCACTATGGGACACATTACTGAGAATATCCTGTCGCTGCGGCAGGAACTGCCCTCCGGGGTCGAGCTCGTGGCAGTGTCCAAATTCAAGTCGGGAGAGGAGATCCTCGAGGCCTACGAAGCAGGTCAGAGGGTCTTCGGCGAGAGCCGTCCCCAGGAACTCAAGGAAAAGGCCCTCTCCCTGCCCAAGGACATAGAGTGGCATTTCATCGGCCATCTGCAGAGCAACAAGATCAAGATGACCGTACCCTACGTCAGGCTGATCCATTCGGTGGACACCCCTAAGCTCTTCTTCGAGATAGAGCGCTGGTGCCGGCAGAACGGCTTCAGCGTGGACGTGCTCCTCGAGATGCACATCGCCTCCGAGGAGAGCAAGCAGGGCTTCTCCGATGAGGAGGTCATGGACTTCCTTGCAGGGATAGAGAAGGCCCGTCAGTCCGGGGACAATGAGGGATATTCCACTCAGGTCCGCATCCGCGGGGTCATGGGGATGGCCTCCCTCACGGAGGACGAGGCGCTCATCCGCAGGGAGTTCGCTCATCTGAATTCAGTGTTCGACCGCATCAAGGCTCTGGGATATCCTTTCCTCGGACAGTTCGGTCTGAAGTCGTTCGGGATGACTCACGACTATCATATCGCGGTTGAGATGGGCAGTAATATGGTCCGAGTAGGCACAAAAATCTTTGGCCCTCGAGGTGTCCGCTTATCATAGCGGGCGAACTGCTGCGTTGTCATCGGCTCACGGCTCAGTCATTTACGTCAAGTAAACTCCTTCGCCCTTCGCCTCGAGGCCTTGCATTTCACCCGCTATGATAAGCGGACTTCTGTGGCGCGTTCTGTTAGATGACGGCTTTGAAGACCTGTTCTACGGGTCCGGTGATTTCGACATTTGAGAATATTCCGCTCCGGCAGCTGAACGATACCGTGAAGGTGTCCGAGGTTGACCGGAGCGTGTATTTTCCGCTGTGGTCTCCGCGGAGCCATGCGGCGGCTGCGGCGGCGATGACGCCAGTGCCGCAGGAGAGGGTCTCGTACTCCACGCCCCGCTCGTAGGTGCGGACGCGCAGCGGCTCTCCCGGCCCGGAGGCCTGCACGAAATTGACATTTGTCCCCTTGGGGGCGAACTGCGGGGCGTATCTCCACCTGCGGCCCTCGCCGTAGACATCGAGACCTTCGATATTGTCCTTGAAAATCACCAGATGGTCCGTGCCGGTGTTCATCTTCCATGCCACCGGTTCCTGACCTTCCTGCTCCGGGAGACGGATTTCTTCCACTGCGGTGATATCGTTCATTCCCAGGAGTATCCGGCTGTATTGTCCCTCTGAGGCGAGGACCTTGCCGCGGTGCACGCCGTCCGGGGCCTCGAAGATCCAGCTGCCGTCCTTCCCGGAGGCGGGGATGCCGGAGCGGCGGGCCAGGTCTACGATGCAGCGGCCGCCGTTGCCGCACATCATGCCGGAGGAGCCGTCATTGTTGTAGAACCGCATGGAAAAGTCGTGTACGGGGCTGCTTTCGAGGATGATGAGGCCGTCGGCCCCGATGCCGTAGCGGCGGTCGCAGAGGCGGATGATCTCCTGCTCCGGAAGCTCAGCCCTGCGGTCGAGGGAGCGGAGGAGGATGAAGTCGTTGCCGGCTGCCTGGTATTTGAACAGTTCCATTGTACTCAGTTATTTTTCCTTGATGAGACGTTCAATGTCGGCTGCCGTGCGCCGGGCGGAGTCCTTCTCTCCGAGCAAGGCCCTCATGTCGTCGTAGTCGGAGATCATCCGGCTGCGGTAGGCGGTGTCATCGGTCATGCGCAGCAGCTCACCGGCGATGTGTTCCGGAGTGCAGTCGCCCTGGAGCAGCTCGCGGAAGATGTGCCGGCCGAGAATCATGTTGGCCAGGGAGACGGTGTCTAGCCTGACGATCATGCGGGCTATGGCGTAGGTTATGGGGTTCATGCCGTAGCAGACCACCTGGGGGGTGCCGATGACGGCGGCCTCGAGGCTGGCTGTGCCGGAGGAGATGGCGGCTGCGGCGGAGTGGCTGAGGACTCCGTAGGTGTCGCCGTAGATGATGTCGATGTCAGGATTGCCGTGGAGGTGTCTGTCGTAGTAGGAGCGGTCGATGGAGGGGGCTGCGGCCAGCAGGAAGCGGAAGCGGCTGCCGGTCCTCTCCTTCAGGATGGCGGCGGTCCTGACCAGGCGGGGCAGGAGGTAGTCCACCTCCATCTTGCGGCTGCCGGCGAGCAGGGCGATGAGCTCCCGGCCGTCGTCGGTCAGGGAGTGGGAGCGGAGGAATTCTTCCCGGGTTATATGGACGGAGGGGGTGGCGGCGATGTTGTCCACCAGCGGGTTGCCGTTGTAGACGGCGCTCACGCCCTTGGCCTCGAAGTACGGCACCTCGAAGGGGAAGATGATGAAGGTGCGGTCCACGTATTTCTTGAGAAGGCGGATGCGGCCCTCGCCCCGGGCCCATACTTTCGGAGGGATGTAGTAGAATACCTTGAAACCGTGCTCATGGGCGAAACGGGCTATCTTGAGGTTGAAACCCGGGTAGTCGATCAGGATGACGGCGTCGGGCTGCCACCCGAGGATGTCCTGCTTGCAGAAGCGGAGGTTGCGGAGGATGCTGCCGAGGCGGCCGATGACTTCGACCAGGCCCATTACGGCATTGTCCCTGTAGTCGCGGACCAGAGTGCCTCCGACGGCTGCCATTCTGTCCCCGCCCCAGAAGCGGATGTCACAGGAGGGGTCGTGGGCGAGCAGGCCGCGCATGAGGTTGGACCCGTGCAGGTCGCCTGAGGCTTCTCCGGCTATGATGTAGTATTTCATGACACGTATGCGGCTATTTTTCCCAGACCTCACGCATGCGCTCCATCTCCTGGTAGTCGGTCGTGTCGATGCGGTGGGGCACCACGGAGATATAGCCGTCCTTGACCTTCATGTGGTCGCCCAGGGAACTGTCCTTCTCGTGGTTCTCGAAGTGGCCGGCCATGAGGTAGTAGGAGCTGCCGTCCTCATCAGTGCAGGTGTCGAACTCCTTGACCCACATTCCCTTGCCCCGGCGGGCCATGCGGATGCCGCGGATCTCGGAGGCGGGGATGGGCGGGAAGTTGATGTTCAGGTAGATACCTTTTTCAGGAGGGCAGGCCAGGAACCTCTCCATGATAGTATCCGCGTATTTGGTTATCGGACTGAAGTCGGGATGTTCGGCGTGGGTGCATATAGAGAATCCTATGGAGGGGATGCCGTAGACCGTGCCCTCGATGCAGGCACCCAGGGTACCGGAGTAGAGGGAGGCCACGGAGCAGTTGGCGCCGTGGTTGATGCCGGAGACCACCAGGTCGGGCAGGCGTCCGTCGCTCCAGCACTCGTTGATGCCTATCTTGACGCAGTCCACGGGAGTGCCGTTGAAGGTGTACTCCCTGTAGCCGGCTTCGTCCTTCACCTGCTTGAGGTAGAGCTTGGTGTCGAGGGAGAGTGCGGCTGATTTGCCGGACTGGGCGTGGAGGGGAGCGACGACGGTGACATTGCCGTAGCGGCGCATGATGGAGGCCAGTACGTGGATGCCGTCTGCGTGGATGCCGTCGTCGTTGGTAATGAGGATTTCTCTTTTGTCAGATGTCATATTTTGCTGTAAAAAATGCACGCAAATATAGATTTTTTCTGGCAAAATACATATCTTTGCGCCGACATAAATAATTAAAGCAATGACAAAAGTTAAAATTGGTATCAATGGATTCGGCCGTATCGGCCGCATGGTATTCCGCGCTGCAATCGACAAATTTTCTGATGACATCCAGGTAGTCGGCATCAACGACCTGCTCGACCCTGAGTATCTGGCTTACATGCTGAAATATGACTCCGTTCACGGCCGCTTCGACCACGAGGTGTCCGTAGAGAACGGTAACCTTATAGTTAACGGTCAGAAGATCCGCCTGACCGCAGAGATGGATCCCGCCAACCTGAAGTGGAATGAGGTGGGCGCCGAGATCGTAGTAGAGTCCACCGGTCTCTTCCTGACCGACGAGAAGGCCCGCAAGCACATCGAGGCAGGTGCCAGGAAGGTGATCATGTCGGCTCCTTCGAAGGACGACACTCCCATGTTCGTATACGGTGTCAACGAGAAGTCCTACAAGGGACAGGACATCATCTCCAACGCTTCCTGCACCACCAACTGCCTGGCTCCCATCTCCAAGGTTCTCAACGAGGCATTCGGTATCAAGAGAGGTCTGATGACCACTGTTCACGCCGCAACAGCTACTCAGAAGACCGTTGACGGTCCTTCGAAGAAAGACTGGAGAGGCGGCCGCGGTATCCTCGAGAACATCATTCCTTCCTCTACAGGCGCCGCAAAGGCTGTCGGCAAGGTGCTCCCCGAGCTCAACGGCAAGCTGACCGGTATGTCCATGAGGGTTCCCACCTCAGACGTCTCCGTAGTCGACCTGACAGTGGAGCTTGAGAAGGCCACCACATACGAGGAGATCTGCAAGGCCATGAAGGCTGCTTCCGAGGGTGAGCTCAAGGGTATCCTCGGATACACCGATGAGTCTGTGGTTTCCACCGATTTCCGCGGTGACGCCCGCACTTCCATCTTCGATGCCAAGGCCGGTATCCAGCTCGATCCTACTTTCGTAAAGGTAGTTTCATGGTATGACAACGAGTGGGGCTACTCCAACAAGGTGCTCGAGATGGCACGCTACATCGCACGCAACTAATTTTTTCATACTTTACATAGAATTCAGAAAGATTCCGGCGGCTCGGCAAGAGTCGGCCGGAATTTTTTTATTCACGCAGATTTACTATATTTGCTTGCTTAAAATGCTTAATACGTGTGAAAGAGCTATGTCCGTATTTAAGAAAAAAAGATTAGGTGTACGGAGCAAGATATACGCTGCCTCGCTGATTATCGTAGTGATGCTGGTGCTTTCAGGAGCTATGGCATTCTTTGAGTTCGGCCGGATGAGCCGTTATATCTCAGACTTCATATCCAACAGCATCCTCAGCGTGGACCTTACCCGCAACCTGCTCAATACCTCCGAACGGTATCACTCCGACCTTTTCCGCCAGATAGGCGGGGACGGTCTGCTGGCTCAGCCGGAGACCATACCGGCCGATGAGTTCGAGACAGGAATGGAGCGTCTCTATGGTGTGCTGGCCTCGGACATCGAGCGGCAGATGGCCGATTCCGTGAGATACGCCTATTCTGCCTATATGCAGGTGGCTCAGGAGATAGAGTCCGTCTGGCTCAGACCGCAGGACGAGCGTACGGACTGGTATTTCAATAGGCTCCAGGTCGTATACACCAAGCTGCGCGGTTACCTGCAGCGTCTCTCGGATACATCCCAAAGCGCTATTACCGACAGCTACAACAGTCTGCAGGACAGCTATTACCGTTCCATCATGCCGGGTGTCATAGCCAGTGCGGCCAGTATTGTGCTCATTCTTCTCTTTGTCTATTTCCTCAATCACTATATCGTCCAGCCCATGTTGCGGATGGCCCGCGGTCTGAGCGACTACCGCCGCAGCGGCAAGAGCTACAATGTCACCTTTGATTACGGAGGAGACCAGATTCAGGCCATGAATGAGGATATAAAGGAAATAGTAGATGAGAATCAATCTACCAAGAAACGTGATATATGAACATAAAGCTGATAGCCAGGTATATCGGTATCGCGTTGCTCTTCAACGCCCTGTTCATGTTCATCTCACTGGGCGTGTCGGCCATCAATGATTTCGACTCGTCCTTCTCACCGCTGCTGCTGAGCGGTCTGATTACTGCGATGGTGGGCTGCTTCCCCTTGATTTTCGTCAGAGGACAGGATGACGTGAACCTCCGCGAGGGATTTGCCATCACGATATTTTCCTGGATTCTCAGCTGTATCTTCGGGATGTTGCCATATGTCATGTGGGGAGGGGAATTCTCCCTGTCCAATGCCTGGTATGAGTCCGTGTCGGGTTATACCACCACCGGCGGCACCATACTTCAGAATGTCGAGGCCCTGCCCAAGGGCCTGCTTTTCTGGCGCAGCTCGACTCATTTTATCGGAGGTATGGGAGTGATGGTCTTCATGCTCCTCGTGCTGCCTTCCATGAGTACCTTCCGTATGAGGATTTCCAAGATAGAGATTTCCTCCATCTCCAAGGACAACTACCGTTACCGTTCGAAGGAGACCGTGCGCGTCATCGCATCGACCTATATCGGTATTACAGTGGCCGGTACTGTTGCCCTTATTCTTGCGGGGATGTCGTTTTTCGATGCGGTGAACCATGCCATGAGCATTGTGTCCACCGGAGGCTTCAGCACGCGGAACCTCTCGATCATGTATTATGACTCCCTGCCGATAGAGATAGTCTGCATAGTCTTCATGTACGTCTCAGCCCTGCACTTCGGTATGGTATATGCGTTTATAGTCAAGCGGTCTACGGCTCTGCTCAAGTCACCTGTCTTCCGCTATTTCATGGGCTTCTGCCTGCTTATGTCCTTGCTCATCGGTCTCGACCTTAAGGCTGGCGGACAGGCTGCCACATACGGTGAGGCCATGCGCCTCAGCTTCTTCCAGTATTCGTCGATTATCAGTTCGACCGGATTTGCCACCGCCGACACTTCTGTCTGGCCTCTCTTCTCAGTCTTTCTGCTGCTGTTTGCCATGTACCATGGCGGGTGCAGCGGCTCGACCTGCGGCGGAGTGAAGGCGGACCGTATGTGGATATTCTACAAGGTGCTCAAGAACAATATTTTCAAGCAGCTTCATCCCAACGCCGTCATCCCGGTCAAGGTGGGAGACCATACCATTGACCCCTCGGTCATCCGCTCCGCAATACTGTATATCGTGGCATTTACCCTGATATTCATCGTAGGAGTTCTGCTTATATCTTTGACCGGCCCTGATTTTGAGGAGTCCTTCGCAGCTTCCCTGACATCGATGGGCAACGTCGGCCCAGGCTTGGGAGCCAGCGGCTCGATGGGCAATTTCTCGCATTTTACTCCCTTCGCCAAAGTGGTGATGACCATAGAGATGCTTCTCGGCCGTCTGGAGATCTATTCCCTGCTGATGCTGTTCTTCATCTTCAAGAAAGTCTAAGCGATGGCAGTCAGGGAATTTCTGGAGCTGAAGATACGGGAGGCCTTTCCGTATGAGCCTACGCCCTGCCAGGACGAACTTTTCTCGCGGCTGCCGGCCTTTCTGACCGGGGAGGGCGAGATCATGATAGTCAACGGCTATGCCGGTACGGGCAAGACTGAGGCAATGGGAGCGGCCGTGAGGGCGATGAAGGCTCTGAACCTGCGCTTCCGCCTGATGGCTCCGACGGGCCGTGCGGCAAAGGTGCTGGCGGGCTATACCGGCGAGAAGGCCACTACGATTCACAAGCAGATCTACCGTCAGAAGTCGATGGATGCCGGCGGAGGAAAATTTGTCCTGGACCTGAACAAGGACCGCCGGACCTGCTACATCGTGGACGAGGCCTCGCTGATTACCATAGATTCGGCCGGCTCGCTCTTCGGCAGCGGCAATCTTCTCGAGGACCTTCTGGACTACATCCGGCAGGGGGAGGGCAATACCCTGATCCTGGTAGGGGACAATGCCCAGCTCCCGCCCATCGGCCTCGACCGCAGTCCCGCCCTCGACCCCTCATACGTGGGGATGTACGGCCATGTGGACTATGTCCTGTTAGACAAGGTCGTACGTCAGGCCGATACCTCCGGCATCCTGTTCAATGCCACGGTGGTGCGGCATGCGGTAGTGACCGGAGCCTGTGAGGAGTATCCCCGGCTGGAGACCCGCGGTTTTGCGGACGTGGAGCGTATCGGAGGCGGGGATCTCATCGAGGCACTGGACGATGCGATAGGCCGCTACGGGATAGACGAGACGGTGGTGCTCTGCCGTTCCAACAAGCGGGCAAACCGCTACAACCAGGGTATCCGGGGCACCGTCCTCTTCCGGGAGGAGGCCCTTTCCCGCGGAGACCGGCTGATGGTGGTGAAGAACTGTTATCAGTTCCTGGAGAAGATCGAAGAGCTGGATTTTATCGCCAACGGGGATATCGCCGAGCTGATTAGGATTTCGAATTACGAGGAGCGCTACGGCCTGCATTTCGCCGAGGCTGTCCTGGCTTTCCCCGATTACGGCGACGTGGAGATTACGGCCAAGGTGATTCTCGACACCCTCACGTCCGAGTCCGCGTCCCTGCCCGCCGAACAGCAGAGTGCCCTCTACGAAGGTGTCTTCACCGACTACGGCGACATCTCCACCAAGCGTAAGCGCAATGCCGCCGTCCGGGAGGACCCGTACTACAACGCCCTGCAGATCAAGTACTCCACCGCCATCACCTGTCACAAGTCCCAGGGCGGCCAGTGGAAGTGCGTCTTCATCGACAACGCCTTCTGGCAGGACACCCTCACCGTCGAGGACCTCAAGTGGCTCTACACCGCCCTCACCCGCGCCACCAAAAAACTCTACCTGGTCAACTTCAACAAGAAATTTTTCGATTGAAGGCATCAGTTTTCAGGTAAGTACGGATACTCTGAAAAGCATGCCACCCTCGGCCTGTTAGAGGGAGGGGCCCGTCGCGAAGCGGTGGGAGGGAAAAGCGCCGTAGGCGCGTCCTTTTCAGAGTATCCTTACTTACCTGAAAGCCGTTTAAATAGAAGGTGTTGAGACGATGAGGAGCCGGGAGCCGTCGGAGGCGGTGGTGGCCAGGACGCGGAGGGTGTCGCTTTCGGCGGTGCCGAGGCGGCGGCGGAGCTCCTCGGAGGTTATCGGGAAATTGCGTGCAGTGACGGAGCAGGCGGGGTATTTCTTCCGGAAATCGCGGATTGCGGCCTTGTGGAAGGGCAGGACCTCGATGATGCGGCGGATCTT